>DATIEJ010000069.1:0-3766 GCA_035455825.1 Rhodanobacteraceae bacterium
AGCGCCAGGGGCCTGAGCAAGCGCTACGGGGCCACGGTCGCACTCGACAACGTGAACCTGCAGATCGCACCGGGCCGCATCGTCGGGCTGGTCGGTCCCAACGGCGCCGGCAAGACGACGGCGCTGCGCGCGATCCTCGGCCTGACCGAATTCGACGGCGAGTTGACGGTGCTGGGCCTGGATCCGCGCACGCATCGCACCGAGCTGATGCAGCAGGTCTGCTTCATCGCCGACGTCGCGGTTCTGCCGCGCTGGCTGCGTGTCGGCGAGGCCGTCGATTTCGTCGCCGGCGTGCACCCGCGCTTCTCGCGTGAAAAGTGCGAAGCATTCCTGGCGCGCACGAAGATCAAGCACACCCAGCGCGTGCGCGAATTGTCCAAGGGCATGATCGTGCAGCTGCACCTGGCGCTGGTCATGGCGATCGACGCCAAGCTGCTGGTTCTCGACGAGCCGACCCTGGGCTTGGACATCCTCTACCGCAAGGAATTCTACGAAAGCCTGTTGAACGACTACTTCGATCACGAGAAGACGATCCTGGTCACGACGCACCAGATCGAGGAGATCGAACGCATCCTGACCGACCTGATGTTCATCAAGGACGGCCGCATCATCCTCGATGCCAGCATGGAGGCCGTTGGCGACCGCTACGCGGAAGTCATGGTCGCGCCGGACAAGGCGGAGGCCGCGCGCGCGCTCAAGCCGCTCAGCGAACGCCAGATCTTCGGCAAGTCGGTATTCCTGTTCGACGGCGTCGACCAAGGGCACCTGGCCACGCTCGGCGAACTGCACAAGCCCAGCGTCGCCGATCTGTTCGTCGCTACCATGAAAGGAACCTACGCATGAACGCCGTAACTCCCGTGAACAAATTCACCTGGCTGCTCAAGCGCGAATACTGGGAGCATCGCGGCGGATTTTTCTGGACGCCGATGATCACCGCGATGGTCATCCTCTCGATCATGATCCTGGTCCTGGTGTCGGCCGAGTTTCTGGCCAACCAGAACGGCGTCAACATCAACGGCATCCACCTGGAACAGCTGACCAAGCACCTGGGCGAATCCGAGATCGAGAAAATGCATGCGGGCGTCGACATCGGCCTGCTCAGCCTGAGCTTTCCGATCGGCATCGCGCTGTTCTTCGTCGTGCTTTTCTACGGCATCGGTGCGCTGTACACCGACCGCAGCGATCGCAGCGCCCTGTTCTGGAAATCGTTGCCGATCTCGGACCTGAGCACCGTGCTGTCGAAGGTCGTGGCGGCAACGCTCGTGGCCCCGGTCCTGGCGATGGCGGCGATCATCGCGCTGCAGCTGGGCTTTCTGGTGCTGATGAGCCTGTACGCGCTACTGCACGGGATCAATCCGTTCCCGCTGCTGTGGTCGCCGACCCACCTGTTCGCCTTGTGGTTCAAGCTCGTGCTGATCATCCCGGTCAATGCACTGTGGGCGCTGCCGAGTGTCGGTTGGCTGCTGCTGTGCTCGAGCTTTGCCCGCTCCAAGCCGTTCCTCTGGGCGGTCGCACTGCCGATCATGGCCGGGGTGCTGAACTCGTGGTTCGGCCTGCTGAAGACCATGACGCTGACGAGCACTTGGTTCTGGCAGAACATTGTCGGCCGGCTGTTGCTGAGCATCATCCCGGGCAGCTGGATGGATGCCGAGACGTTGCGCAACACGTTCGAGCGCGCCGGGGATGACGTGCGCATCTCGATGGGCCCGCGCCTGGATGCCGGATTCACGTTCGACGCGATCGGTCATGCGCTCGTCTCGCCGAGCATGCTGATCGGGATCGTTGCCGGCGTCGCGATGATCGCGGCCGCGGTGTACTTTCGCCGAGTACGCACCGAGTCCTACGCCTGAGCGCTCAGGACCCGGAAATAAAAAGGCCACCGGAAGGTGGCCTTTTTCTTTGCGACGACGGCTAGCGCTACTTGACGTTGTCGGTCAGCACGCGGATCGCGTTGCCGGTTTGCTGCAGTCCGGTCTGGTGCAGGTCGATCTCGCCGGTCAGCCAGTAACGCTCCATACCGACGGACGTGCGGCGGATGACGACTGCCGCGCCTTCGGCCGTGTAGATCAGATCGCCCGCGTGCAGATCGGCTGCCTGCAGGGTTCCGCTGATGTCACGCCCGTCGTTGTACTGCTTTTCGAGCGACGTTCGCGCCGGCGACTTCGGTGGCGGTACGTTGCCGACGAACTTCAACGCGGTTGCCTTCGCGCCGCCGCGCAGCGACGGGTTGGCGACGTTGCGGATCGGCTCGCTCACGCGATAGCGATCGGTTCCGGTCGGAACCAGCTCGGCGCGTTCCATGTTCAAGTCGCCGTTGAGCCAGAACAGCTGGTTGCGCGGCCCGAAGCGGCGCACGACCGCGCGCACCGAACCATTCTCATACACGATGTCGTCCTTCTGCAGCTGCGCGACTTCGAGCGTGCCTTCGGCAGGCTGGCCGCCGTTGAGGTTCTGCTCGAACCGTTTCTTGATCGCCGCCGACGGGTCGGCCGCTGGCTTGGCCGCTGCCGCGGCTGGCGGAGCTGCCGCTGGCGGCGCAGCAACCGGTGCCGGTGCCGGCGCCGGCGCTGGCGCAGGCGCCGCGGCGGGCGGTTCGGGTTTGACTTCAACCGGTGGCGGTGGCGGCGGCGGCGTCTCGACCGGCACGGGTTTGGGCGCTGGAGCAGGCGCTTCCTCGACCGGCTTGCGCACCGGTGGCGCCGGGCGTGGCTCGGGCTTCGGTTCGGGCTTTGCCTCGGGCTTGACCGGTGGCGCCGCTTTCGGCGCCGGCGCGGGTTCGGCCGCAGCGGGCTTGGCAGCCTTGGAGTCTTCGACCCGGACCATTACGTTTTCGAAGAACGCATCGCTCGTGCGCACGCTGGCGTTGGCCGCCGCGGAATGCGCTTTCGCCGCCGCCTTGTCCTGCCAGTATGGTGGAGCGGTGATCACGAGCGTCTTTCCCGACGCCGCCGCCTGACGCGCAAGCTCCGCGATCTTCGCGTCGCCCGCGCCGGACAGGAAATCCTTGCCGCTGATCGCGACCTCCTGGGCCGACGCGGCACCCGCGGCAAACAGCGCGCCGGTAAAAAGTATACGTTTGAACATTTCCATCTCCGAACTGCCCCTGTATTGAATTCGCGCAAACACGTCAGTGTGACGCCGGTGCGCGATGCTACATGTGCCTAAAGGCACGAGCACTGATGCACATCACTTTACATAGATGAATTTGCGACGAGGATCACGCTTGTGAAGATTGCGCCTGGCGTCTGCGCGCGTCTCCGGTACGCCAACCCCACTTGACCGGGCAAGCTTCGCTGCGCCCGGCTTGTTGCCAATCTCTTCAACCGCCCGCCGAGCCTCCGTGCACTCCGCCCTTCGTCAGCGCCGCCGGATCGAGCAGTTGTTTCAGCTGCGCCTTCGACAACCCGGTCGTTTCGAGCGCAACGTCGAGAATCGGCCGCCCTTCCTTGTAGGCCTGCTTCGCCGTGGCCGCGCCCTTTTCATAGCCGATGACCGGATTGAGCGCCGTCACCAGGATCGGATTCTTGTCCAGTGCCTCCTTGATGCGATCCTGGCGCACCTTGAACCCGGCGATCGCGCGATCGGCCAGGGCACGCGATGCGTTCGCGAGGATCTCGACGCTTTGCAGCAAGTTCAGTGCCACAACCGGCAGCATGACGTTGAGCTGGAAATTGCCGGACTGCCCGGCGATCGTGATCGTCGCGTCGTTGCCGATGACCTGCGCGCAAACCATCGCCATCGCTTCCGGAATCACCGGGTTGACCTT
>DATIEJ010000070.1:0-4224 GCA_035455825.1 Rhodanobacteraceae bacterium
GGAAGGTTTCGTGTTCTCGCCGGACGGCAAGTCGCTCTACGGCAGTTCGTATTACACCGGCGTGTCGAACATCTACCGTTACGACCTGGCGACGCAGAAAATCGAAGCGCTGTCGAATGCGCAGACCGGCCTGTTCCGGCCGCTGCCATTGCCGGACGGGCGCATGCTGGCGTTCGACTACGCCGGACAAGGACTCCTGCCGGGCTTCATCGACGCGCAGCCGCGCGAGGATCTGGCGGCAATCACGTTCCTCGGCGCGCAAATCGCCGAGCAGCATCCGATCGTGAAGGACTGGAACGTCGGCTCGCCGGCGCGCGTCGATCTGGACAAGATCACCGTGAGCAAGGGCGACTACACACCGACTCACGAACTGGGCAAGCAGGCGCTGTATCCGATGGTCCAGGGTTTCCAGGACGGCGGCGCAGTCGGCATGCATGGCGGCTGGTCCGACCCGCTCGGCCTGGATCGCATCGGCGTCGATCTTGCCTACAGTCCCGGCAACACGCTGGAGCACTACGAGCGCGTGCACTTCGATGCGTTGTGGGAGCACTTCGACTGGCGTCTCGGCTACAAGCACAACGGCGGCAACTTCTACGACCTGTTCGGTCCGACCAAGACCAGCGTGCGCGGCAACTCCTGGCTTGTCGGCTACAAGAAGGCGCTGATCTTCGACGCGCCGCGCACGCTCGACCTGGACATGTATCTCAAGACCTACAACGGCCTCGACACGGTGCCCGGCGCGCAGAACGTCACCTCGCCGAGCGACAAGCTGATCACGGCCGTTGCGAAGCTCAAGTACGGCTACATCGTCAATTCGCTCGGCAATGTCGACGATGAAAAGGGCATGCGCTGGAACCTCACCGCGATAGCCAACCACGCCAACGGCAATACGATCCCGGCGATCTACGGCGGCTTCGATTTCGGCGCGCCATTCCTTTTCGACCATTCCTCGCTGTGGCTGCGCAGCTCGGCCGGCTGGGCTCACGGCGACGCCAGCGATCCGTATGCGAACTTCTATTTCGGTGCATTCGGCAACAACTGGGTCGATGACGGCGAGGTCAAGCGTTACCGCAGCTACCCAAGCTTCCCGGGTTTCGATATCGACGCGTTGAACGGCCGGGAATTCCTGCATTCGATGCTCGAGTGGAACCTGCCGCCGATCCGCTTCTCCGATGTCGGCTCGCCGGGCGCGTACCTGAGCTGGGCGCGTCCGGCCTTGTTCGCCGGCGTGCTGTCGACCACGCCGAAAGACCTGTCGCTGTCGCGCACGCAAAAGGACGTCGGCTTCCAGATCGACTTCCAGTTCATGGTGCTGCACGATCAGGAAATGATGTTCTCGATCGGCTCCGCGGTAGGCTACGGCGACGGGAATTCCGGAAAGACCGAATGGATGGCGTCGCTGAAAGTCCTGCATTGATCCGCCAGTCGCGGGTGCCGGCGGGAGTTCGCGCATGAGCATGGCCTGGGTGGTCCGCGCGCTGATCGGACTGCTGCCGGCATTGTGCTTCCTCGGCGCATTGCTCCTGCTCGACAGCTACAAGCTCGTGCGGCTGCGCATGGTCATAGCCACGATCGTGGCCGGCGGCGTGCTGGCTGGCGTCTGTTATCTGCTGAACCTCGCAATCATCGATGCGGGGCGTATCGATTTCGAAAGTTACTCGCGCTTCGGCGCGCCGCTGATCGAGGAGTCGATCAAGAGCATCGTAGTCCTCGTTCTGATCCGCACGCGGCGCATCGGTTTCCTCGTCGATGCCTCGGTATTGGGTTATGCAGTCGGCGCGGGTTTCGCCACGGTCGAGAACCTGTACTACCTCGGCACGCTGACCGATCCGCATATGGCCGTCTGGATCGTGCGTGGCTTCGGCACCGCGATCCTGCACGGCGGCGTGCAGGCGATCTTCGCCGCGCTCGTCCTGGCCAGCGCCGACCAGCGCGGCAAGCTCGATGCGCGCGGCATCCTGCCGCCGCTGGCGCTGGCCGTCGTGATCCACTCCGCGTTCAATCAGTTCGTGCTGCCGCCGATCCAGGAGACGCTGCTGGTCCTGGTCAGCATTCCACCGCTGATGTTCTGGGTATTCATGAGCAGCGAAAAAAGTGTCCGGGGCTGGATCGGTTCCGGCTTCGACGCCGACACCGAACTGATCGAACTGCTCGACTCCGGCAGCTTCTCCGAATCGAAGGCGGGACAGTACCTGTTCGCGTTGCGCGAGCGCTTCCCGGGCGAAGTCGTCGCCGACCTGCTGTGCTACCTGCGCCTGTACGTCGAGCTCGCGTTGCGCGCCAAGGGCATCCTGATGATGCGCGAACATGGAATCGAAACGGCCATCAGCGACGACGTCAGGGAAAAACTCGAGGAGATGCGTTATCTCGAACGCAGCATCGGCCCAACCGCGTTGCGCACGCTGCAGCCGCTGATGCCGATGAGCCGCCGCGACTTGTGGCAGTTGTACATGCTTGGCAGCTGAGCGCAAGCGGTAGCGCTGACCGAACCCGTTGCCACCTTGAGGCATCGGGAAGTGGAATCACGCCATCGCCTCGTACAACGGCAACGTCAGGAATTCCGGAAACGCCTTCGACAACGACATCTCCTCGAAGATCTTCGCGGCTTGCTCGTACGTGCCGAGCGGCTCGCCGGCGGCACTGGCGTTCGCGTTGACCTTGACGAGTTCCTCCGGAATCATCGTGCGCACCAGCGCGGCATCGACCTTGCGGCCGTCGTCGAGCACGCCCTTCGGGCTGACGACCCACTGCCAGACTTGCGAGCGGGAAATCTCCGCGGTCGCGGCATCTTCCATGAGGTTGTGTATCGGCACGCAGCCGTTGCCGGCGAGCCAGCTGCCGAGGTAATGGATGCCGACGTTGATGTTGTAGCGCAGGCCGGCTTCGGTGATCGGCTGTTCGGGCACGAAATTCAGAAAATCGCTGGCCTTGAAGTTCTCGTCGCGCTGCTTGCTCCACTGGTTCGGCTTGTCGCCGAGCACGCGCGTGAACTCCTCCATCGCGATCTGCACCAGACCCGGATGCGCGATCCAGCCGCCGTCGAAGCCGTCGTTCGCGTCGCGCTTCTTGTCGTGGCGCACACCGGCCAGCGCCTTTTCATTCGCGACCGGATCGTTCTTGATCGGAATCAGCGCAGCCATGCCGCCGATCGCCGGCGCGCCGCGCTTGTGGCAGGCCTTGACCAGCGCCAGCGCATACGAGCGCATGAACGGCACTTCCATGTTGATCGCGACTCGATTGGCCAGGCAGAAGCCGGGCTTGTTCCGGAATTTCTTGATCGCGCTGAAGATGTAGTCCCAGCGGCCGGCATTGAGCCCGGCCGAGTGCTCGCGCAGTTCGTACAGGATTTCCTCCATCTCGAACGTCGCCAGGATCGTCTCGAGCAGCACGGTCGCCTTGATCGTGCCCTGCGGAATGCCGAGCTCGTTCTGCGCCATCACGAAGATGTCGTTCCACAGCCGCGCTTCGCGATGGTTCTCTAGCTTGGGCAGGTAGTAGAACGGGCCGGCTCCGCGCGCTATCTGCTGCTTGGCGTTATGGAAGAACACGAGCGCGAAATCGAAGATGCCGCCGGAGACGCGCTGGCCGTCGACGGTGACGTGCTTTTCGTCGAGGTGCCAGCCGCGCGGGCGGATCTGCAACGTCGCGATCCGGTCGTTGAGTTTGTATACTTTTCCCGCCTCGTTCGTGAAGCTGATCGTGCCGCGGATCGCGTCGTACAGGTTCACCTGGCCCTGGATCTGGTTGAGCCAGTTCGGGCTGTTCGAGTCCTCGAAGTCGGTCATGTACGAATCGGCGCCGGAGTTGAACGCGTTGATGATCATCTTGCGTTCGACCGGACCGGTGATCTCGACGCGGCGGCATTCGAGCGCCTTGGGCAGCGGCGCGATCTTCCAGTCGCCGTCGCGGACCGCCTTGGTCTCGGGCAGGAAGTCGGGCATCTGGCCGGCATCGATGCGCGCCTGGCGCTCGACCCTCGCCTTGAGCAGTTCCTGGCGGCGCGCGTCGAACGCGCGGTGCAGTTTTGCGACGAACGCCAGGGCTTCGGCAGTCAGGATTTCGTCGAAACGCGGGTGCATCGGCGCATTGATCGCGACGCCGGGCGGCAGGGAAGAGTTCATCGGGGACTCCTGGATGCTGGCGGAGGCGACCCGCGGAAAATTCGGCGGGCCCATGGCCGAAGTATAGGGGCGCGTTCGCGGATTTCCACGCAGACGATGGTCG
>DATIEJ010000071.1:0-7214 GCA_035455825.1 Rhodanobacteraceae bacterium
GGTCGCCGCGCGTAGCGCGGCGGGAGAGGGAGAGGCGCCGCAGGCGGCTGGTTCGCAGCCGCATCCCCTCTCCCCAACCCCTCTCCCACAAGGGGAGAGGGGCTCAGACATTGGCGGACTTTGTCTGCACGGATACATGAGAGGCTGGATACTCTGAGCAATGCTCGAGCACGAACAATCAACTGCGGAGCGTGCCTAGCGCATGCCTCCTGTCGCCCTTCACACTGCGTTCGAAGTCGCAGCCTATGCCGCCGGCATGCGCCTATTCTTGCGCGAGCGCCGCCAACTTGCCCTGCCGGTACTAACCGACCGCGACCGCAGCCTGTGGATCGGCGTCGCGGCCATCTTCGGCGCAGCGCTCGGCGCCAAGCTCGGCTACTGGATCGAAGATCCACACAATGCCTTCGCCGACTTTCCGGACTGGCGTCACCTGCTCGAAGGCAAGACGATCGTCGGCGCGCTGCTCGGGGGATTGGCCGGCGTGGAACTGGTCAAGCGCGCGATCGGCGCGCACGGATCGAGCGGCGACGCATTCGCGCTGCCGTTGATTGTCGGCATTGCCATTGGCCGTATCGGCTGCTTTCTCTCCGGCCTCGACGATCATACCTACGGCAACCCGACCGGCCTGCCGTGGGCGATTGATTTCGGCGACGGCGTGCCTCGCCACCCGACCCAGCTCTACGAGATCGTATTTCTCACCGGACTGGGCATCCTGCTGCACTGGCGCCGCAACGCGTTCGAGCAAGCCGGCGATCGCTTCCGCGCCTTCATGATCGCTTACCTTGCCTTTCGTCTCGCGATCGATTTCATCAAGCCGATGCCGCAGGTGTATTTCGGCGCGTTGTCCGGCATCCAGCTGCTGTGCCTTGGCGGTCTTCTCTACTATCATCGCGACGTATTCCGGGTCACAGGGGCAGTCGCGTGGGGGCGAAACTAAGACCGTACCTGTTCTACGACAGCGCCGTGTCGGTGTGCACGACGTGCCTGCGCCGTGTCGAAGCGAAGATCCTGATCAAGGACGAGCGCGTATTCCTCGAAAAGTGGTGTCCCGAGCACGGCCGCGAACGCGTGCTGATCGCCGACGACGCGGCTTATTACCGCAAGTCGCGCGAGGTCTTCATCAAGCCGCCGGAGTTGCCGCAGCGCTTCAACACCGAACAGCGCTGGGGCTGCCCGTACGATTGCGGACTGTGCCCGGAACACATGCAGCACAGTTGCCTGACCTTGATCGAGATCACCGACCACTGCAACCTGCGCTGCCCGATCTGCTACGCCGAATCCGGCCCGCACCGTCCCGGCTTTCGCGATATGGCGACGGTCGAACGCATGCTGGATGCCGTCGTCGCGAACGAAGGCGAGCCCGACGTCGTCCAGATTTCCGGCGGCGAGCCGACGCTGCATCCGGAGTTCTTCAAGATCCTCGATGCCGCGAAGCGGCGGCCGATCAAGCATCTGATGATCAACACGAACGGCTTGCGCATCGCGAAAGAGCCGGACTTCGCCGCGCGCCTGGCGGCGTACCAGCCGGGCTTCGAGGTGTACCTGCAGTTCGACTCGCTGCGCGACGAAGTCCACCAAGACCTGCGTGGCGCGCGCCTGGCCGACATCCGCCTGCGCGCGCTTGAGCATCTCAGCGCACACGACATCTCGACGACGCTCGTCGTGACGGTCAAGAAAGGCCTCAACGACCACGAACTTGGCGCGATCGTCGAATTCGCGCTGCGTCAGCCCTGCGTGCGTGGCGTGACTTTCCAGCCGATCCAGGCCGCCGGTCGCCTGGAAAACTACGACCCCGCGCGCGATCGCCTGACCTTGACCGAGGTTCGCCGGCGCATCCTCGAACAGACCGCCGTCTTCGAAGCCGACGACCTGATCCCGGTGCCGTGCAATCCGGATTGCCTGGCGATGGCCTATGCGCTGAAGATCGGCGGAAACACCGTGCCGCTGACGCGCTTCGTCAGGCCCGAAACGCTGGTCGCGAAAGGCCGCAACACGATCGTCGTCGAACGCGACGAGCAGTTGCGCGCGCACGTGTTCGAGTTGTTCGCGACGAACCATTCGCCGGAGTCGCAGGCCTGCTCGCTGTCCGACCTGCTGTGCTGCCTGCCGCAAGTCCAGGCACCATCGGACCTGTCCTACCGCAACGTGTTCCGCGTGCTGATCATGCAGTTCATCGACGCGATGAGTTTCGACCTGCGCGCCGTGAAGAAGTCCTGCGTGCACATCGCCCAGCCCGACGGCACGATCGTTCCATTCGACACGTTCAACCTGTTCTACCGTGACGAACGCCGCGAACAGCTGACCCGATTGCGCGCGGCGGCCGATGCAAGTGGCGTAACCTACTGAGGAGCGGTGTCCATGTCAGAAACACCAGCACAGCCGGGTCCATCGACCCCGCAGGCAGCCGATCAGAAGAACGGATCACTCGGCGCGGGAATCGCACTCGCATGGGCCTGCCTGATCGGCGGATATTTCGTCGTCGGCGTGCTTTCGGGCATCGTCTTCAGCGTGCTCAACGGAGCCAATTCGAGCTTCGGTGCGATGATTGCGATCCTGCTGTTCCTGCTGCCGTGGGCCGCGATGATCTGGTTGATCGTGCACTTCGGGAAAACCGGTCAGCCGCGGACGGCGCTCGGCATCGGCGTCGGAATCGCGTCGATCATCGGTGTCCTGCTGCTGCTCGTCGCGGCGTGTTTCGGACTGCTGTCGAACACCAATTTCCACTGACCTCGCGCGGACTCACGCGGTCGGCGCCAGCACCTCGTCGAAGTTGTACACGCGCGGTTCGCGGCGCGCGAGCCAGATCGCCGCGGCGAGCGCGCCGCGCGCGAAGATGTCGCGGCTCGTGGCCCGGTGCGTGAGTTCGAGCCGCTCGCCATCGGTGGCGAAGATCACGGTGTGCTCGCCGACCACGTCGCCTCCGCGCAGCGCGGCGAAACCGATTTCCTGTTCGCCGCGCGCGCCGACCTGGCCATGGCGAGCGAATACCGCGCGTTCCGCCAGCGCGTGCCCGCGTCCTTCGGCGATGGCCATGCCCAGGTTCATCGCCGTTCCGGACGGCGCGTCGGTCTTGCGATTGTGGTGGAACTCGACGATATCGCAGTCCCAGTCCGGCAACGCCGCGGCTACGCGTCGCGCCGCGCGCAGCAGCATCGCCGCACCGAGGCTGAAATTCGCTGCCCACAGCACCGGTATCGAACGTGCCGCATGTTCCAGCGACAGCCGTTGCTCGTCGCGCAAGCCGGTCGAACCGCAGACGAACGCCACGCGGCGCTGCACGGCAAGGGCGAGCGCCCCGTCGAAAGCATTGGGTCCGCTGAAATCGACGAGCACGTCGCAAGGCACGTCCGGGTCGAGCGATGTGGAAAAATCCACATTTCGCTTCAGCGCGCCGAACACGCGATCGAGCGGTTCGTCCGCCAGGCCCGAACCGGGCCTCACCAGCGCGCACGCCAGCCGCGCCTGGGTCGAATCGAGCACGAGCCGGATGATCGCCTGCCCCATGCGCCCGGCAGAACCATAGACGACGACGTTGACGAGATCGGTCATTGCGTAATGCTAGCAGAGCATAGGGCTGAGGGCTGAGGCTGAAGAGCCAAGTGAGCGCTGCCTTCGACTTTTGCCCTCAGCCCTCAGCCCTCGGCCCTGCTCTCAAGACGTTACGCGCTCCCAGAACTGCCGCACCCCACCGAGCCACGAACTCGCGCGCGGCGTGTGCTTGGCCGCGTCGTCGCCGAAGGTGGCTTCGAATTCCTCGATCAGTTCGCGCTGGCGTTTGTTGAGCTTGATTGGCGTTTCGATCACGACGCGGCAGATCAGGTCGCCAACGTGGCCGTTGCGCACGTTGCGGACGCCCTTGCCGCGCAACTTGAACAGTTTGCCGGTCTGGGTCTCGGGTGGAATCTTGATCGTCGCTTCGCCGCCGAGTGTGGGCACTTCGAGTTCCGCGCCGAGGGCGGCCTGCGAAAAGCGGATCGGCAACTCGCAGAAAAGATCATCACGCTCGCGCTGGAAGATCGGATGCTCGCGCACGTGGACTTCGACATAAAGATCGCCGGCTGCAGCGCCGGGCGGCCCGGCTTCGCCCTCGCCGGTCAGGCGGATGCGGTCGCCGCTGTCGACGCCGGCCGGAATCTTGACCGACAGGGTCTTGTCCTTCTGCACGCGGCCTTCACCGCGGCAGGCACGGCATGGACTCGAAATCTTCTTGCCGCTGCCGCCGCAGTGCGGACACGACTGCTGGATCGAGAAGATGCCATTCTGCATGCGAACGCGGCCGTGGCCGCGGCAGGTGTCGCAGGTTGCCAGCTTGCCGTCGCTCGACCCGGAGCCCGAGCAGGAGTCGCACGGCGACAAGGTCGGCACATCGATCTTGCGCTCGAGGCCGAACACCGCCTCTTCGAGATCGAGTTCGACCACGTAACGCAGGTCGGCGCCGCGCCGCGCCTGCCGGCCCTGCCCACCCATGCCGAAGATGTCGGAAAAGATGTCGCCGAAGATGTCGCCGACATCGGCGAAACCGCCGCCGCCGCGGCCCCCGCCATTTTCGAATGCCGCATGTCCGTGGCGGTCATACATCGCCCGTTTCTGCGGATCGCCAAGGACCTCGTAGGCCTCCTTGGCTTCCTTGAAGTGCCCCTCGCACTCCTTGTTGTCCGGGTTGCGATCCGGATGGTGCTTCATCGCGAGCCGGCGGAACGCCTTCTTGAGGTCCTCATCGGACGCTCCGCGCTCGACACCCAGCACTTCGTAGTAACAGCGTTTGCTCATGGACACATGCCTTTCCGTTCGTCCTCAGGGCAAACGCGTCTTGATTGTGGCGACAACGTTCATTCGTTCACTTTCTCTTCGATTCGCCGGTCGGGCACGAACCACATCGCGGCGACCGCTGCATACAGCCCGCAGGACACAATGGGGACAAAAAATGATAAGGCAATTGCGGTGGCGTAAACGAGAACCGAGGCCCACTCCTTCCAGTCGCTGCGGATGGCCTTCTTCAATTCGCTCTGCCGGCCGCCGTTGCAGGCGATCAACGTGCGCATCAGCGGGATCCAGGAGCCCGCGGCCATCAGCAGGACGAACCCGTACAGCGCTGTCGGCACCGGCGATGGCACGGGCTGCGCCTCGTTCAGCCAGCTCGTGACGAACGGGAACAACGACAGCCAGAACAGGAAATGCAGGTTCGCCCACATGACCTTGCCGTTGACGGTCTCGGCCAGGTGCAGCAGGTGATGGTGATTGTTCCAGTAGATGCCGACGTAGATGAAGCTCAGGATGTAGCTGAGGATGATCGGCCAGTTGTAGAACAGGGCGTGCCAGGTCGCCTCATGCGGCGGCTTGAGCTCCAGCACCATGATCGTGATGATCACGGCGATCACTCCGTCGGTGAACGCTTCGAGTCGGTTCTTTTCCATAGATAAACCCTCGCGCGAAGCGCGACTCCTACTGTTCCTCTCTCCCCCGCTGACAAGCGGGGGAGAGAGCAAAGAGAGAGGGGGCAGCGCGGCGGCTTGCT
The DNA here is from genome assembly GCA_035455825.1 of Rhodanobacteraceae bacterium. GTDB lineage: Bacteria > Pseudomonadota > Gammaproteobacteria > Xanthomonadales > Rhodanobacteraceae > Rudaea. The sequence continues at coordinate 5,516 of DATIEJ010000071.1, forward strand.
GCGACGCCCGGCTGTGCTAGACGCCTCCCCCTCACCCAACCCTCTCCCCCGCGCGAGCGCGGAGGAGAGGGCTAAAGAAAAGCCCAGTCCTAATGTTCCTCTCTCGCCGCTAGCAGTCGGGGAGAGAGCAAAGAGAGAGGGGGCAGCGCGACGTATTGCTGCAACGCCCGGCTGTCGCAGACGCCTCCCCCTCACCCAACCCTCTCCCCCGCGCGAGCGCTGGGGAAAGGGCTAAAGAAAAGCCCAGTCTTACCGAACCCGCCTCACCCCCGCGCGAGCGCGGAGGAGAGGGCTTAAGAAAAGCCCAGTCCTACCGAACCGCCCCTCACCCACCCCCCGTGCGAGCGCGGAAGAGAGGGCTAAAGAAAAGCCCGCGTCGAGCACTCCTATAGATGCTCGAACGCGGGCGTGACTCTCTACATGGCAGTGTAGGCGATTACTTCTTGTCTTTCACCTCGGTGAACTCTGCGTCGACCACGTCGTCCTTGGGCGCCGAAGAACCCGGCTGCGGACCCGCCGCGCCGGCTTCGCCACCAGCACTGCCAGCTGCCGCGGCCGCGCCGAGCGACTGTGCAGCCGCCTCGAGTGCCGCGATCTTCGATTCGATCGCGTCCTTGTCCTCGCCCTTCATGACCTTTTCGAGGTCCGAAAGCGCGGCTTCGATCGCGCCGATCTGCCCCGGCACCTTGCCGCCGTGCTCCTTGATTGCCGCGCGCGTGGCGTGGACGAGCTGGTCGGCCTTGTTGCGCGCGCCGACGAGTTCGTGGAATTTCTTGTCGTCTTCCTTGTTCGCTTCGGCGTCGCGCACCATGCGCTGGATCTCTTCCTCGTTCAGGCCCGATCCGGCCTTGATCTCGATGCGCTGTTCCTTGCCGGTCTTCTTGTCCTTGGCGTGGACGTGCAGGATGCCGTTCGCGTCGATGTCGAACGTGACCTCGACCTGCGGCATGCCTCGCGCGGCAGGTTCGATGCCGGCCAGGTCGAACTTCGCCAGCGACTTGTTCGCGCTTGCGCGCTCGCGTTCGCCCTGCAGCACGTGCACGGTGACCGCGGTCTGGTTGTCCTCGGCGGTCGAGAACACCTGCGTGTTCTTGGTCGGAATCGTCGTGTTCTTCTCGATCAGCTTGGTCATGACGCCGCCGAGCGTTTCGATGCCGAGCGACAGCGGAGTCACGTCGAGCAGCAGCACGTCCTTGACCGTTCCGCCGAGCACGCCGCCCTGGATGGCCGCGCCGACAGCGACGGCTTCGTCCGGGTTGACGTCCTTGCGCGGCTCCTTGCCGAAGAATTCCTTGACCGCGTCCTGCACCTTCGGCATGCGCGTCTGGCCGCCGACCAGGATGACTTCCTGGATGTCGGAAATCTTCAGGCCGGCATCGTTCAGCGCCGTGCGGCACGGACCGATCGTCGCCTTGATCAGTTCATCGACCAGCGCTTCGAGCTTGGCCCGCGTCAGCTTGATGTTCAGGTGCTTCGGACCGGACGAATCGGCCGTGATGTACGGCAGGTTCACCTCGGTCTGGTGCGCGCTCGACAGCTCGATCTTCGCGCGCTCGGCCCCGTCCTTCAGGCGCTGCAGCGCGAGCGAGTCGTTCTTCAGGTCGACGCCGGTGTCTTTCTTGAACTCGTCGACGAGATAGTCGATCAGGCGCTTGTCGAAGTCCTCGCCGCCGAGGAACGTATCACCGTTCGTCGCCAG
>DATIEJ010000072.1:0-5148 GCA_035455825.1 Rhodanobacteraceae bacterium
GCGACGCCGGAACTGCGCGACTCGGAGCATTATTTCTTCAAGGTCGGCGACTTCACGCAGATGCTGCGCGACTGGCTCGGCGGCAAGCTGACGAACGGCGAGCCGGTAGCGCATTCGTCGGTCGCCGCGAAACTCAAGGAATGGCTCGACGCCGAAGGCGGCGTGCGCGACTGGGACATCTCGCGCGACGCGCCCTACTTCGGCTTTCCGATTCCCGATGCTCCGGGCAAGTTCTTCTACGTCTGGCTCGACGCGCCGATCGGATATCTGGCTGCGTTCAAGAAGTATTGCGCAAGCGACGCGGGCGCGAGAAACGGCCTGACGCCGGAGTACTTCGACCGTTTCATGCAGAAAGCCGACTCCGGCTACGATCCGAACGCCGAAATGCACCATTTCCTCGGCAAGGACATCGTGAACTTCCACGGACTGTTCTGGCCGGCGATGCTCGAAGGCGCGCGGCTGCGCACGCCGAACAAGCTCTACGTCAACGGTTACCTGACGGTGAACGGCGCGAAGATGTCGAAGTCGCGCGGTACGTTTATACAAGCACGCACGTATCTTGATGCCGGGCTGAATCCGGAGTATCTGCGGTATTACTTTGCGACGATGCTGGACGAGTCACCGAAGGACATCGACCTCGACCTGAAGGCATTCGAGGATCGCGTCAATTCGCACTTGGTCGGCAAGTGGGTCAACATCGCTAGCCGCACTGCCGGGTTCGTCCACAAGCACTTCGCTGGGCAACTCGGCGACGCCGCGTGCTTCACGCAAAAAGAAACGGACATTTACCGGCAGATCCTGAAACATTACGTGGGTATTCCCGGGATGTACCGCGAAGGCAACTATGCCGAGGTGACCCGCCAATTCGTACTCGCCGCGGACTTCGTGAACGCGTACATCGCGGAGACTCAACCCTGGCTTCTCGCGAAGGATGAAGAGCGACACGAAGAGCTGCACCACGTATGCACTTTCGCGATCAGCGCATTCCGCCTGCTGACCGCGTGGATCAAGCCGCTCCTACCCGACGCCGCACAGCGTGCTGAAAAGTTTTTGGGCATTGAGTCGAAGACATTCGACGATGCAAAAGAGCCGCCCTGGGGTCACCGAATTGAAGTATTCCAATCGCTGCTCGGCCGCGTCGATGCAAAGTACATCGAAAAGATGATCGATGATTCGAAGGAATCCATGACACAGCCAACACCATCCCCTCCCAACCCTCCCCTTGAAGGGGAGGGCTTGACGCCTCGCTCAACCTCCGCGCCGGCCTCACACCAGCCCTCTGCCACAAGCGGAAGAGGGGGCAAGAGCGGCGTTGCTTCCACCTCTCCCCTTGTGGGAGAGGTCGCCGCGCGCAGCGCGGCGGGAGAGGGGTTGGCGGCGAAGCCGCCTGCCCAGTCCTCGCAGGCGTCTGCACCCTCTCCCCAACCCCTCCCCCATCAAGGGGGAGGGGCTCAAGCCTCTACAGGCCTCGGCCCTGCTCCCATCTCCATCGACGACTTCGCCAAGCTCGACCTGCGCATCGGCAAGGTGCTGCAATGTGAATTTGTGGAAGGTTCCGACAAGCTGCTGCGCTTCGAGCTCGATGCCGGCGCACTCGGCAAACGCCAGATCTTCTCGGGCATCCGTGCCGCTTACCAGGAGCCGGCGAAGCTGATCGGCCGCCACGTCGCGTTCATCGCGAACCTGGCGCCGCGCAAAATGCGTTTCGGGGTTTCCGAGGGCATGATCCTGTCGGCCGGGTCCGGTGGCGATCAGTTGTTCCTCCTCGATGTCGACAGCGGCGCAACTGCCGGCATGCCGATCAAGTAGTCGAGCAATGGACTTCGACCACGGCATCAGCGCGATCGACACCGGCTTTTTTCGTCCGCGGTTCGATGCGAGTCACCTGATCGTCGAGAACGGGCGCGCGGCGTTCGTCGATACCGGCACGAACTACTCGGTGCCGCGGCTGCTGGCCGAACTGGAAACCAAACGGATTCCGGTCGACGCCGTCGATTACGTGATCCTGACCCACGTGCATCTCGACCATGCCGGTGGGGCCGGCTTGCTGATGCAGCAGTTGCCAAACGCGCGCGCGGTCATTCATCCGCGCGGCGTGCGCCATATGGTCGATCCCGGTGCGCTGATCGCCGGCGCGACTGCGGTCTACGGCGCCGATGAAGTGCGCGCGAGCTACGGTGAGCTCGTGCCGATCCCGGCCGAGCGCATCATTACCGCGAACGATGAACATCGTGTCGATCTCGCCGGCCGCGAACTGCTGTGCATCGATACGCCAGGCCACGCGCGCCACCATATTTGCATCTGGGACGCGCGCAGCCAGGCATTTTTCCCGGGCGACACCTTTGGATTGTCGTATCGCGAATTCGACACCGACAACGGCGCGTTCATCCTGCCGACGTCGACACCGGTGCAGTTCGAGCCCGACGCGCTGCACGCCTCGATCGAGCGCATGCTCGGTTTCAAGCCGCAGCAGATGTTCCTGACCCACTACAGCCGCGTGACCGACGTCGAGCGCCTGGCCCGCGACCTGCACGAGCAGATCGACGCGATGGTCGCGATCGCGCGCAAGCACGCCGGCGATGCCGATCGGCACGCGCGCATCATGGAAGACCTCGCCCAGTTGTACATGGCGCGCGTGCGGGCACACGGCTGCATGTTGGACGAAGCGACTATCCGCGACGTGCTCGTGATGGATATCGAACTGAACGCGCAGGGCCTCGAAGTCTGGCTCGACCGTCCGTCGCGCTGATCGCCACTTCTTTCCTTTCAAGCGCAGGCCGGGGGTGGATGGCCTGCTCTGTACTTCAGCGCTCTGACACCATCCCACCCAACCCTCCCCTTGAAGGGGAGGGCTTTTAGCGGTCGGGCGCGCCTTTACGGGATTTTTATTCCGCGCCCCGCAATCCCTACGCCTTCCATATTTGCCGAGGCCTAGAGTGGCGCCCGTTCCATCGACGGGTTCGCCACCATGGACTTCATCTATCTGGCCTTGCTCGCCGTCCTCGTCGCATTGACCTGGGGCTTCGTGCGCCTGTGCGCGCGCCTGGAGGATCGCAAATGATCGATATGGGCGTCGCGATCACAACGATGTCGCCGACCCGGGCTGGCATCTACCGGGCGCCGTGCGCCCACAAGGTGCACAAGTGAACATCACCTATTGGATCGCGGGATTGATGGCGGTCGCGCTGAGCATCTACCTGACGGTCGCGCTGCTCAAGCCGGAATGGTTCGAATGACTGCCAACGACTATCTGCAACTCGGCCTCTATCTCGCCGTGCTGCTGCTCCTCGTGAAGCCGCTCGGCACCTGGATGGCTCTGGTGTTTTCCGATACGCCGAACCGCGTGACGCGGATCGGTGCGCCGGTCGAACGCGTCATCTACCGCATTTGCGGCATACAGGCGAACGAGGACATGGGCTGGCAGCGCTACGCGCTCGTCATGCTCGCGTTCAACGTCGTCGGCTTGCTGTTCGTCTATCTGCTGCAGCGGGCCCAGCAATGGCTTCCGCTGAATCCGCAGAACTTCCCTGCGGTCAGCGCAGATTCGGCGATGAACACCGCGATCAGCTTCGCCACGAACACGAACTGGCAGGGCTATGGCGGCGAGTCGACGATGAGCTACCTGACCCAGATGCTCGGCCTGGCCGTGCAGAACTTCCTGTCGGCAGCGACCGGCATCGCCGTGCTGATCGCGCTCATCCGCGGCTTCGTCCGGCGCACTGCGTCCGGAATCGGAAGCTTCTGGGTCGACATGACGCGCTGCACCCTGTACATCCTGCTGCCGCTGTCGTTCCTGCTGGCGCTCGTGCTTGCCGAGCAGGGTGTGCCGCAGAACTTCGAGCCGTATGCGAACGTTTCGCTGATCGATGCGACGATCGCCACCGAAACCGTCAAGGACGCCGACGGCAATACCGTCAAGGATGCCGAAGGCAAGGACGCGACGAAAGAAACAAGAGTTACCGAACAGACGCTGCCGCTGGGACCGGCCGCGTCGCAGATCGCGATCAAGCAACTAGGCACGAACGGCGGCGGCTACTACAACGTCAACTCCGCGCACCCGTACGAGAACCCGACGCCGCTGACGAACTTCCTCGAAATGCTTTCGATCCTGCTGATCTCCGCGGCGCTGTGCTACACGTTCGGCCTCATGGTCGGAGACCGCCGCCAGGGATGGGCGTTGCTTGCGGCGATGCTGGTCATCTTCGTGCCCCTGCTGCTGGCCTGCACGGCCGCGGAGCAAGCCGGCAACCCCGCGCTGGCTTCATTGAACGCCGACCAACTGGCGTCGGCCGAGCAGTCCGGCGGCAACATGGAAGGCAAGGAAACGCGTTTCGGCATCGTCAATTCGACGATCTGGGCGACAGCGACGACGGCGGCCTCGAACGGCTCGGTCAACGCGATGCATGACTCGTTCACGCCGCTCGGCGGTCTCGTTCCGCTGTGGCTGATCCAGCTCGGCGAGGTCATTTTCGGCGGCGTCGGCTCCGGCCTGTACGGCATGCTCGCGTTCGCCGTCGTCGCGGTGTTCATCGCCGGGCTGATGGTCGGACGAACGCCCGAATACCTCGGCAAGAAAATCGAGGCCTACGAGATGAAGCTGGCGAGCCTGGTCGTGCTGATCCCGTGCGCGCTCGTCGTCATCGGCACGGCGATCGCGGTGATGGCGCCGGCCGGCCTGGCCGGCATGGCGAATCCCGGCATCCACGGCTTCAGCGAAGTGCTGTATGCCGTGTCGTCGGCCTCGAACAACAACGGCAGCGCGTTCGGCGGCCTCTCGGCAAATACGCCGTTCTACAACTCGCTGCTCGGCATCTGCATGTTCCTCGCGCGTTTTCCGCTCGCGATCGGCATGCTGGCGATTGCCGGATCGCTGGCCGCGAAGAAACACGTTCCACCCTCGGCCGGCACGCTGCCGACGCACACGCCGCTGTTCATCGTGCTGCTTGCGAGCACGGTCATCGTGGTCGGCGCGCTGACGTTCCTGCCGGCGCTGGCGCTCGGGCCAATCGCGGAGCAACTCGCGATGCTCGGCCATTGAGAGCGAACAGCCTGAACCACGGAGAACACGGAGAACACGGAGAAAAGCAAAGAACCGGTTTGTAAGAGCAGGTCCCCTCCGTGTGCACATTCACAAAATGATCTTCTCCG
>DATIEJ010000073.1:0-3966 GCA_035455825.1 Rhodanobacteraceae bacterium
AAGGGTCGCGCGGCCGGCATGGCCGTGCACGCCTCGTTTGGCAGCTACGTCGCGCAGATCGCCGAAGTGTCCGTCGACGGCAACGCGATCAAGGTGCATCGTGTCGTCTGCGCGATCGATTGCGGCCCGGTCGTCAATCCGATGACGGTGGAGGCGCAGATGCAGTCCGGCATTGTCTACGGCCTCTCGGCCGCGCTGCATTCGGAGCTCACGTTGAAGGACGGCCGCATCGAGCAGAGCAACTTCAACAACTATCCGGTGCTGCGCTTGAACGAAATGCCGAAGGTCGAGGTGTACATCGTGCCGAGCACGGACAAGATGGGCGGCTGCGGCGAACCCGGCACGCCGCCGATTGCACCGGCCGTAGCGAACGCGGTGTTCGCGGCGACCGGCAAGCGCTTGCGGTCGTTGCCTCTGCGGTTGGCGTAAAAAGAGCAACTTTGGACGCGGATTACGCGGATGAACGCGGATAAAGCAAAGAGGTTTTCCGCCTCGGCTCTATCCGCGAAATCCGCGCTGTTCGTTCTTCATCCGCGAAATCCGCGTTTATAAGGCCTTTTCCCAGATCAGGCCGCGGCCTTGCCCGTCTCGCCGTGAAACTGCTCTTCCTCGGTCGAGCCCTTCAACGCGACCGTCGATGACGCTGCGCCCTGGATCGTCTGCGTGACCGCGTCGAAGTAACCGGTGCCGACTTCGTGCTGGTGCTTGACCGCGGTGAAACCCTGGTCGGCGGCGGCGAACTCGGCTTCCTGCAATTCGACGAACGCGCTCATCTGCCGGCGCGCGTAGCCGTGGGCGAGATTGAACATCGAGTAGTTCAGCGCGTGGAAGCCGGCCAGCGTGATGAACTGGAACTTGTAGCCGTAGCTGGCGATTTCCTTCTGGAACTTCGCGATCGTCGCGTCGTCGAGGTTCTTCTTCCAGTTGAAGCTCGGCGAGCAGTTGTAGGCGAGCATCTTGTCCGGATACTTCGCGCGCACCGCTTCGGCGAACTTGCGCGCGAAGGCCAGGTCCGGCTTGCCGGTTTCGCACCAGACCAGGTCCGCGTACGGCGCGTACGCCAGGCCGCGCGAGATCGCCTGGTCCAGGCCGTTGCGTGTCTTGTAGAAACCCTCGACTGTGCGTTCGCCGGTCGTGAACGGCTGGTCGTTCGGATCGATATCGGAGGTCAGCAGGTCGGCGGCCTCGGCGTCGGTGCGCGCGACGATCAAGGTCGGCACGCCGCAGACGTCGGCAGCCAGGCGCGCGGCGACGAGCTTGTCGATCGCCTCGCGCGTCGGCACGAGCACCTTGCCGCCCATGTGGCCGCACTTCTTGACGCTGGCGAGCTGGTCCTCGAAATGCACGCCGGCCGCGCCGGCCTCGATCATCGCCTTCATCAGCTCGAACGCGTTTAGCACGCCGCCGAAGCCGGCCTCGGCATCGGCCACGATCGGTTGAAGATAATCGACGCTGTCATTGCCATCGGCATGATTGAGCTGGTCGGCGCGCAGCAGCGTGTTGTTGATGCGCTTGACGACGAGCGGCACCGAATTGGCCGGATACAGCGACTGGTCCGGATACATCTCGCCGGCGACATTGGCGTCGGCCGCGACCTGCCAGCCGGACAGATAGATCGCCTTGAGTCCGGCCTTGACCTGCTGCATCGCCTGGTTGCCGGTCAGCGCGCCGAGCGCGTTGACGAACGGTTCCTTGTGCAGATATCCCCACAGCTTCTCCGCGCCGTGGCGCGCGAGCGAGTGCTCGATCGGCACGGTGCCGCGCAGGCGCACGACGTCCGCGGCCTGGTACGGACGCGTGATGCCTTTCCAGCGCGGATTGTTCTGCCAGTCGAAGCGGATCTGCTCGGCGGTCGGAAGCGTGGTCTTCATGGTGGTCCTTGTGACGGCGACAGGGGAAATGGTCGAAGCGCGATGCTTCGCGTTGAGCGCAACTAGAGCTTTCGTACGAGCGCCGAGACGAGCGCCGGATCGGCCAGCGCGCGCGCGTGCGTCAGTTCGGCCAGAAGACAGGCCGCGTGCAGGACATATTCCTGGCCGGGAAGTCCGCGCCGCGGCAGCCGTTCGGGGACGCGCTGGATGGCAGCGTCGAACAGCGGGAAGTCGATCGGCGTGCCGTCGTCGAGCACGACGTTGGCGTCGTGCAGCCAATGCCAGAGTTGCACGCGCTCACGGTCCGCGGTCGACGATTCACATTCGGCGGGCGTGGCTTCCCCGCCGACGAGCAGGCCTGCGAGCAGGGCAGCGAAATGGCGAACGCAGGAGTCGATCCGGAGCAGAAATTCGGCGCGCGTAACCGTACCGGCGCCACGCAGCGCATCGGCCGCATCGACCGTCAATGCGTGCCGGCTCTCCGGCGTGGTTTGAATCTCCGTCGACAGATACCCTTGCATGCCGTGCGCCTTAAATCGGATGACAAACCCGCGACAAATTTGTTGCGTAGCAGCACACTACGCTTCTGGCAAAGTGTTTGACAAATCGAATGTTTTAATCAAATACTTTGACAAAGTTAAATGACTCGTAAGTCATTGACCATCGGGCACGAAATTGGACCACCTGGCGCCTTAATGAAAATGAAACAACCCGCGGAGGCCGGCAAGCGCAGACGCCGCGCCAAGCCGCTGCAAAAGCGACGCAGCAGTGGCGAGCCGGCACGCTTCTATTACAAGGGCAACCGGCTCAAGCAGCTGCGCGCGTTCTGCTACGCGGTCAAGTTCGGATCGATCGCGCGCGCTGCCGACGCGCTGTTTCTGTCGCCGTCCTCGGTCAGCCTGCAGTTGTCCGCGCTGGAGAAGGAACTCGGAGCGCACCTTCTCGAACGCACGCGCCCGCGCCTGGCGCTGACATCGGAAGGGCAGATGCTCTACGACCTGGCACGGCCGCTGGTGGAAGGCGTCGAAGGCCTCGACCAGCAGTTCCGCACGCAGCGCCAGGGCATGGATCAGGGCGAGGTCAACATCGCCGCCGGCGCCTCGACGATCCAGTACCTGCTGCCGCCGCTCGTGCGCGACTACCGCGAGCGCTTCGCCGACGTGCGCCTGCAGCTGTCGAACGTCACCGGCAAGGACGGGCTCGCGCTGCTGCGCTCCGACCAGGTCGATTTCGCCGTCGGCTCGATGCTCGACGTGCCGCATGATCTTTCATACGAGCCGGTGCACTGGTTCGACCCGATGCTGATCATGCCGCTCGATCATCCGCTCGCGGCCAAACCCGACGTCGCGCTCGAGGAACTGTCGCCGTACGGCTTGATCCTGCCGCCGCAACGGCTGACGACCTATCGACTCGTCGATCTGGTCTTCCAGCAGCGCCGCGTGCCGTACCGCGTCGCGATCGAGGTCGGCGGTTGGGAAGTCATCAAGCAGTACGTCGCCATGGGCCTGGGCATCTCGATCGTCACCGGCATCTGCCTGACCGATGACGACAAGGCCCGCCTGGCCGTGCGCAACATGCGCCGCTATTTCCCGCAACGCAGCTACGGCGTCGTCGTGCGCAAGGGCAAGTACCTCTCCGCGCACGCACGCGCGTTCATCGACCTGATCAAGCCCGGGCTGTTTGCGCGCGGCGACTATTACGAGTCGGGGCATTCCGAACGCTAACGCCTCTGTCGGCGCATCCGAAGGCTCGCGCCCAGGCCCTCCCCTTCAAGGGGAGGGTTGGGTGGGGATGGTGTTCGTTCGTCTCGGGAAGGCATTCACTTAGCTCGTCATTCCGGCGTAGGCCGGAGTCCGCCTCTTCTCTACTGACGTCATTCCCGCGGAAGCGGGAATGCATGTTGATGTTGCCTTTGAAGTGCAAAGCTTCCACTCGCCCTGCGGGCGAGCGGGTCACTTTCTTTGCTTGTGCAAAGAAAGTAACCAAAGAAACACACCCCCGGTGGCGCGCTCTCCGGGCATCCTGCCCTCCGAGTCCGCGAGGGTGCTCCGGGGTTCGCTGAATGTACGTCCATGTACATGCAGCGAACTGGCGC
>DATIEJ010000074.1:0-3599 GCA_035455825.1 Rhodanobacteraceae bacterium
CTCGATTTCTCGATGACCGAAAACATCGCATAACCCTGCATCGCCCAGGCGCCGGCCATCGACAGGAAGCCACGCCATGCGACCGCACGCGGCTGCGGCCCGCCAACGAACTTCGACGCTTCGATGTCGGCCATGAATGCCGCCCACGGTTCGAAATCCTCGGGCGCAGTTGGGCGCAGGATCAGACGTGGCGTCTCAAGCCGAATATTCGCAATATCCAATTGGCTCCCGAACTGCCTCTTCATGTTGACACGCTCTAGTTCCGTTCTGCCCCCTTCCGGCTGCCGCCACCTTCCCCGCAAGCGGAGGAAGGGCTCCAGATTGCGGGACTCCGCTTTCCCTTCCCCTGCGCAGCGGGGGAAGGTGCCGAAGGCGGATGGGGGCGCTCCTGCCCGCAACTCAGGAAAAAATACCAAACAGAGTGAGCACGTGGTCAGAACGCATTGATGCCGGTAACTTCGCGTCCAACCACGAGCTGATGCACCGTCTCGGTACCTTCGTACGTGATCACCGACTCGAGATTCAGCGCATGGCGTATCGGGCAATGCTCGGTCGTGATGCCGGCGCCGCCGAGGATGTCGCGCGCTTCGCGGGCGATGTCGATCGCCATGCGGCAGTTGTTCCATTTCGCCAGCGACACCTGCGTCGGCTGCATGACGCCTTGGTCCTTGAGGCGGCCAAGCTGCAGCGACAGCAGTTGCGCGAGCGTGATCCGTCTCGCCATGTCGGCAAGCTTGAGCTGCACCGCCTGGTTCGCGGCGATCGGCTTCTTGAACAGGATGCGCTGCTTGGCGTATTCGGTCGCTTCCGTGAAGCAGGCGATCGCGGCGCCGATCGGACCCCAGGTGATGCCGTAACGCGCCTGGGTCAGGCAGCCGAGCGGACCCTTGAGCCCCTTGACGTTCGGCAGGCGGCTCGAGTCCGGCACGCGCACGTTGTCGAAGAACAGGGCCGACGTCACCGACGCGCGCAGGCTCATCTTCTTGTGGATTTCCTGGGCGGCGAAGCCCTTCATGCCTTTTTCCACGATGAAGCCTTGTATACCTTCATCGGTCTGCGCCCAGACGATCGCGATGTCGGCGAGATTGCCGTTCGTGATCCACATCTTGGCGCCGTTGATGATCCAGTCGCCGCCGTCCTTCTTCGCGTTGGTCTTCATGTTGGCCGGATCGGAGCCGCCGTGCGGCTCGGTCAGGCCGAAGCAGCCGATCACCTTGCCGGCGGCCATGTCCGGCAGCCAGCGCTTGCGCTGCTCTTCGCTGCCGTAGGCATAAATCGGGTACATGCACAGCGACGACTGCACGGAGGCGAAGCTGCGGATGCCCGAATCGCCGCGCTCGAGTTCCTGGCAGATCAAGCCATAGCTGACGGCGTTCATGCCGGCGCAGCCGTATTCGGTCGGCAGAGAAGAGCCGAGCAGGCCGAGTTCCGCCATTTCCGGCACGAGTTCGCGCGGGAACACGCCCTTGTCGAAACAGTCGCCGATGATCGGCAGCACGCGCTGGTCGGTAAAGCGCGCCACGGTGTCCTGCACCATGCGCTCTTCTTCGCTCAGCAATGAACGGACGTCGTACAAATCGGACGGATTGAGCGGCGTGGCGGGCATCGATAAGCTCCGGACTGGGCGGACAGGAAATCAAGCCTCCAAAATGCCGTCATTCCCGCGAAAGCGGGAATCCATCTTGATCGGCTGTTCTGACCGTACAGCACGATGGATTCCCGCTTTCGCGGAAGAACGGATCCCCGGAGCTTGCTCAGGCCGCGCATTCTACTAGATGATGGCGGTCCGGTTTCGTACGCGACATTCCGTGAGATAATTTCACAACCCCGCTCACACCTGCGCCGGACGCGATCCGAACCGGCCGACCCATCATGCGCGTTCCGGTCCTCACCTATCACTCCAACAACATCGCTGGAAACGATTACACGGGCAACGACCACGTCGCCTTTGCCGCGGATCTGCGCCTGATCGACGACCTGGGACTGAAGATCGTGCCGCTGCAGCGCGTCGTCGACCGCCTGCTGGGCCGGCATGCCGATGACCTGCATGGCTGCGTCGCCCTGACCTGCGACGACGGCACCGACTTCGACTACGCCGACATCGATCATCCGACCGACGGAATGCAACGCAGCTTATACAACTGCCTGCGCGACTTCCGCGAGGTGCGCGGCGACTCGGCGCAACCCGAACTGCACCTGACGACGTTCGTCATCGCCGATCCTTCCGCGCGCGCGCAAATGGACAAGGCCTGCATGGTCGGCCGCGGCTGGATGAACGACGCCTGGTGGCGTGAGGTCGAGGCATCCGGTTTGATGTCAATAGAGAACCACAGCTGGGACCACAATCATCCGTGCCTGCCCTCCCCCGGACCGCTTGGACTTGTGCGCGGCGACTTCCGCGCGGTTGCCGGCAACGAGCAGGCAGAGTTCGAAATCACGCAGGCTCAGGATTTCATCGAAACACGGCTCGGCCGGCGTCCGCGCCTGTTCTGCCATCCATTTGGCCATGTCAGCGATTTCTTGCACAACGAGTGGCTGCCCCGACGCGGACCGGAAGTCGGACTGGACGCGGCATTCGGCGATGGGGCAACGCCGGTAACCACGACGAGCGCCCGCTGGAACCTGCCGCGCTATATCTGCGGCTGGCACTGGAAGAAGCCGGACGAATTGCGCGCGATTCTCGAGGCGTGAACCGTTAGCGGCGCTATTTTCCGGCTCGTCCAAACTGCAGATGCGCCAGCCAGGCCCCTTGCTGAACCTCGCGAACCTGCACCGGATCCAACGCAATCTGCGTGCCATTCGCCAGCGAGAACGTAGCCGGCAAGTCGGCTGGCATCTGTCGGAATATCTCGGAGAACATGCATACCGCGATCGCATAGGTTCCCAACGTCGAGGGATGAAAATCGTCGTCGCCGTAAAATTTGAGCGCTGGATCAATCCGCCAACTGGCGCGCCATGCTTCGCCACCCGGGATGAACATCGCGTCGATCGCGAGAGCCGCGTTGGAATACGAGTCGCGGACGTCGTCGAACAGAGCGAATCGCGCCAATTCAGGCCACACCATGTACAACGCGGGCCGGGCACCGGAGTTGCGAATAAGCGGGTCGAAGCGAGTCGACCATCGCAACAGATTTACCTGGCTCTCCTCTACAGCCGAAGGTCCCTGTTGCAGTATGACTAGCTGATAGCCTTTGGCGATTTCGGCCTGCACATGGCCCGCGCGAAAGTGGTCTTCCAGCGCGAACCCGCCTTCGGCCACTTCAGCGGTCACCAGCGTTTTGCCGGCTTGCGCCGCAACCGCACTCAGCATGGCAGGCAAATAGTTGGCGTAGGTCAAACTGTTGCCGATGAACAGGACTTTGGAGTTATCGGCCAATCCATCGGCATCGATGCTGTTCACCTCCACGCGGACGAAGATGGCGGACCCGTTGTCGCGTATCGATGCGCTGATGAAATCCACGCCAGGATCCTTGCCGACGCTATCGTTTGCGGGATCGGTGACCTCGACCACACGTCCGATGAGGCCAGCTTGCGAATCCCTGATAGGCGCGATCACGAACAAGGCGAATCCCGCCAGCGCCAACAGCGGCAAGACCGCC
>DATIEJ010000075.1:0-4877 GCA_035455825.1 Rhodanobacteraceae bacterium
AGCATCATCCGCAGCGGTTGAGAGGCGATTACCGCCAATCCACCCCATAGCGTGACCGGATGCAGGCGCCCGCGCGAAACGAAGTCCCAGACGATCATCGGCACGAGGAACAAGTCCAGGGCGAGATTCGAAACATCGAAACCCGGTATCGGCAGCGGAGCCATCATGTTGTCGAAGGGCCAGCGCACCACCGCGGCGTCGAGAATGCCGAGGGTAGCAATCAGCATGTAGCGCTTATGACTCTGTGGATCGCCGCGCTTGAGGATGGCCAAGGTCACGAAAGTGGCGAACAACGCCAGACCCACCCACGGAATCGTGAGGAACTGCAGCGGCGAAATCGGAACGTCGATGAATCCGCCGGGACGCCGCGCCGCGATAATCGGGCCCACAATCCCGACCGCAACCATGACGACCGCGAGACCGGCACCAAAGACTCCAAGGCGCCGATGCAAGTCGACGCGCCCCGCAGCCACGAGAGACGGCTGCACGATCAGCAGCAGGAACCACAGCGAGAATACGGCACCGTGGAAAATGAAATACGGTTCCGGCGCACCGTGCAGTTGGGCCCATTCGGGGAACCATGCGCGGAGGAAGAACGTGCGCGCAAACCCGAGCATCAGGGAAGCCGCCATGACGGCGGTAAAGCCCACGTAGAAGCGGTGCTCGGCGGATTTGCCCAGAAGACGAGCAGTGGTCGTGCCGGACAAGCTGGCAACTTCGACAGTCATTCTCGTCTCCCTTCAGCCAGACACGGATCCGCATGAGTTGGCCCACGCACACCCGGCCAGTGTCCGATGGCGGGATCAAGCATCATAGACCCAGTTCAAGCCAAGTTTCGTCCCCGATGGAGCTCAGTTTCGTAGCCCGGATGAAGCGCAGCGGAATCCGGGGACGATTTACACATTTCCGCAGCGAATTACGGACTCTTTCGGGCTGCGCACCTGCTCCCGATTCAGGGCAGGTCGTGGCGATAGATCCCGATCCGTTGAACGAGCGAGGCGAATCTCGGATCGGCGTGCAACGCGTCGAACATCGGCTCCTGCGCCAGGAAAACGATCTGTGTCGATCGATCTTCCATGGCACGCTCCAGCCACAGGAATGCATTTTCCGTATCGGCAAGGGCCGCATGGATCAAGGCGATGTCGTACGCAGCAACGTAGCGCTGCTTCGACAACTCGAGCAAGCTATCCAGTTCGCCGAGCGCTTCGACTCGCCGCCCCGAAAGTGCCAGCGCCTGTGCGCGGAATGCGTTGCTGCCGGGCACCTGCATCGGACGCCGGTCGTATTCCACGATCGCCCGATCGTAGTCGCTCTTTGCGATCAGGTTGCGAACCAGCAAGCCGCGCGCCGCGTCCGCGCGCTCGTCGAGCGCCAGAACCTGCTCGAGCAGCCGCACGGAGTCGTCGTAACGTCTCGCGTAGTAAAGATGATTCGCCTCGGCAGTCCTGGGCGCCAGCCACAGGGGCTCGAGCTGTTGCGCATGCCGGGATTCCGCGACGGCACGGTCGATGTCACCCTGCATCGCGTACATGAGCCCGCGCCGGTGATGCGTCAATGCCAGCGACGCGTCCAGCTGCGTCGCTCGCGCATACTCCCGGCTGGCTGCGCCCACATCGTGCTCGTACATCAGCATGATATGCCCCAGCGCGGAATGCGCTGCCGCAAGGTCCGGGTCGATCGACAGCGCCTTGTCCGCGGCGCGACGCGCGCTCGGAAACACGTCGCGCGGCGCGCGTATGCCGAACACGCCCAGCACGGCGTAGCTGTCGGCCAGTCCTGAGTAAGCGAGTGCGTAATCGGGATCGCGTGCTATGGCCTTTTCGTAAAAATCTATCGCGCGCAGCAGGCTCGATTCCGTTTGGCGGGTCCAGGCAAGGCGGCCGCTCGCGTAGAGCACGTATGCTTCCGGATCGCCGGTGTAGGGAGCACCGCGGGGTTGTTCGCCACCAGTCCAACGCACAGACAGGGACTGCGCGACTCTGGCCGCAATGGCGTCCTGCACGTCGAAGATCGTCGTGAAGGCCTGGTCGAAGCTTTGCGCCCAGAGTTGCCGGCCATCGGCCACGCGCAACAACCGCACCGACACGCGCAGGCGATCGCCGCTGCGTTGCAGCGAACCATCGAGCACGGTGTCGACGCCGAGTTCGCGACCCACGGCAATCGGATCCTCGTCCAGCGTGGCGAAGCGGCGAACCGAGCTGAGCGGGCTGATTGTCTGCGGACTATGCTGACCCAGGCTCGAGATCAGGGATTCCGTCATCCCCAATTCGAGTGACTCGTTGCGTTCCGCAGGCAGCAGCGGCTTGAACGGAAGAATCGCCAGCTTCTGGTCGGCGGCGGAAGCGGGTTGCCGCGATCCGTTCGAAATGAACGATAGCGCGACCAGCGCGATCGCGATCGCAAACGCCGCCCCGACGGCAAGACTCCATCGCTTCCGCCGGGGCGCGGCGGCGGCGCTCGCGGCAGACGCGGACGTGGCGGGCTCGTCTTGCCGCGTGACCTTCGCGACAAACCGATAACCCTTGCGCGGCAGCGTGGCGATGTAGCGATTTTCGTCGCGCGCTTCGCCAAGCACGTGTCGCAGCGTGGAAATGTTCTGCGTGAGGCTGTTTTCCTCGACGATCACGCCACGCCATATCGCCTGCAGCAGGGTGTCCTTGTCGAGCGCCTCGCCCGCGTGTTCGACGAGATAAACCAGCGTGTCGAAGACCTTTGCAGTGAGCGGGATCGCCTCGCCGCTGTGACGGCGCAACAAGCGCTGCTGGCCGACGTCCAGTACGAAATCACCGAACTCGTAGCGCGCACGAACGTCGGTCATGGCCGATTGGACCCCCAATCAGGACAAATCACAACTTTTCATCGATCCGCCAAGGATTCTTGCACGGAATCCAACCAAGGTCGTGATGGAACAGCGGACGGCGCGCGGAGCACGGCCGGGGGAGTCAGGACAGGACCTGGTTGAGTTTGGGAGAAGAGAAAGATGAACACTTTGCATACGACCATCCGTACATTTCTTGTGGCGCTGGCGCTGGCAGGCTCTCTGGCCTGGACCACCGCACCGGCGAAGGGCGGCGCTGACGTGCGCTGCGGCGACGCGCCTTGCGATGCTTCGCTGTCGCCGGCGCACCTGCTGGGCTTCACCGAGGGACCGGCGACGGGCGGTACGCAGTGCGACGGCGAGCCGTGCGATGCGGCGCTGCGCGGGCTTCGCGCCTTTCTCGACCGCGACCTGCGTCCCCTCGGTGGGAACGGCCGTTCCTGCGCCGATTGCCACATGCCGAGTGACAGCTTCCAGCTTTCGCCGCTCGATGCAGAGGCGCGGTTTCAGCGGCTCCAACAGCAGCGTGGCCGCAATCCGGGCGCAGACGATCCGCTGTTCCGGCCGATCGACGCCGACGACTTCCGCACCAACGGCAGCGCTGCCAGCGACTTCGGCAATCTGCGCGAGAATGGTCTGATCCGCGTCGTTCTGCCGCTGCCGCCCAACATCCGCCTGATCGATCCGGCAACCGGTGCGCCATCGACTGAAACGGTGGCAGATGTCTGGCGAATGGTTCCCAGCGTCAACAACGTAAGGCTCACGGGTCCCGACGGCGGCGTTGCCTGGACGCGCGACCCGAACCGCAGCGGTGGCTACCAGCTGGACGCCCGCTTCACGACCCTTCAGGATCAGGCGCTCGGTGCGCTGCTCAATCACGCGCAAATCCAGCTGCCGCCGGGCGAACCTCTGGACTTCATGGTCACGTTGCTCGACGACATGAACTCGTTCGAACGATTGCTTTTCACGAATGAACGCGTCCGCCACCTTGCCGCTGCGGCAAGCGCTGGCGTGCTGCCCCTGCCCGATCCGGATCCGCCGCTCGATGCGCTGGAACAACAGGGCAAGGCCGTGTTCGTGCGCGCATGCACACAGTGCCATGGCGGGCCCGGGCAATCGACACCCCAGGCGCCTGTGGTCCGTTACCATGACATCTCCTCGCAGTGTCCGCGGCCCGTCGATACGGTCACGCCTGCCCGTTTCAACTTCCAGCCATGTCCGCCGCGACTCGCGCGCAACGCACGGACCTATGAGATCACACTGGCGACCGGAGCGAAGATCCGGCGAACCAGTTCGGATCCTGGCCGCGCCCTGTTGACCGGATTCGTCGGCGGACAACCCGCAGCCGACGACTGGAACAAGATGGACATCAATGGACTGCACGGCATCAAGGACACCGCGCCGTACTTCCACAACAACAGCGCGGCGACGCTCGAAGACGTGGTCGATCACTACATCGAGTTTTTCAAGCGCGTGAAGGTGATGGCGCCACCCGGTGTCGTGCCGCCGATCGCTTCCACGGATGGCGTGAATTTCGACCGCGCGCCGCGGCCGGAAGAGCGGTCAGCGCTGCTGGCGTATTTGCGCAAGCTGTAACTGCAGGCTCCGCGGACGCCCTGATCAGGAACGGGGACGCAGGCGGGTTGAGAACACCGGCCTCCGTCCCCCTTTCTGCGAAGCCCACTCATCCAATCATTCGAAGCGGTTCGCGAAGATCTGGTCGGGCGCGCCGGCTGCGTAGACGGTCTGCCAGGGATAGATCCAGTAGTTGTACACGCCATCGATGGCCTGGATCGGCGCAATGAACTCCATGCTGGTCTGCAGCCCGTCGAGCGGCCGGTCCGACATGACCGGGATCCAGAACTCGTACGCTCCGCCTCCCGGAAGAAACCAGGCCGGGAGGGGATCGCCGGGCTGGCGCCGATCGATTCGGTAGCCAGTGCCGGCGCTGTTCGCCGCAATGCCGAAAGGCGGCTGTGGGCAGCCATCGGTTTCGCTGATTTCGGAGTACGCGGTGCTGCCCGGAGCCTGATAAAAGCAGCGTACGGGATAGTTGCCT
>DATIEJ010000076.1:0-5816 GCA_035455825.1 Rhodanobacteraceae bacterium
GCTCTTGTCACCGAACGTCAGCTTCGCCGGCGGATGGCCATTGTCGTAATCGCGGCCGGCGTCGAGCTGGGCCCACAATTCCTCGGGGACGAAGCCGAGCTTGTCGCCTTCGAACAGCGGATTGATTTCATCGTGATTGCCGGGATCGCGTGAGCGAAAGCTGCGCTGGTCGGTGACGATCAGGTCGATGTGTTTTCCCCAGCGCAGGGCGCGATAGCCGATCAGGCTGTTGATCGCGGCGAGGTTGTTGGGCTCGATGCCGAGGCCCGTGTCGTCGAAATCCTTGACCAGTGTGTCGACGACATGCGGCGCGTGGAATGTGTCGAGCTTCGAGCCCGGCGGCAGCACGCGTGCCGGTTGGTATTCGAACCAGGCCTGGTTTGCCGCGACCTTGAGCGTCTGCGCGGGGACCCAGCCCTCGGTGCCGGCAAATTCCTGGATCGACTGCCAGCCGTTCCATGAGAATTCGTGGTTGTCCCACATCGCGACGAAGGGCCAGCGGGCGCGCGCATCCTGCAAGTCCGGATCCTGCAGGTAGGCGTGGTAGGCGACGCGATAATCCTCCAGCGAGTCCGGCACCCAGAAGCGGTTCTTGGCGACCACCTTGCCCTTCGGATACTTGATCGGGAACGTGACGACGCGATCGTACTCATGGCCGTTCTTCACCTGGTCCGGGTACGCCACGACTTCGTAGATGAAGTCGCCCAGGTGCAGCACGAAGCCAAGCCTTTCCTCGGGCGCGGCGCGCTCGTCTTCCCAGATCATTCGTCGATAAGCATTCAGATGACCGATACAGATGTCCTGGCAACTGACGAAGGCGAAGCGCGTCGGCCGTGGATCATCGGGGCTCGGCGCCGTCAGCGTTCGGCCGATGCGGCTGCCGTTACCTTTGTCGTCAACGAAGCGGTACCAGTATTCTGCGGCCGGTGACAGATGGCCGACCAGCACTCGGCACGTCCAGTCGGACGCGGCCGACACTTGCGCCGACGTCGTCGCGATCACTCGCGTGAAGGCCGAATCCTCCGCCACTTCGACCAAGAGCTTGGCGCTCTTGCGCCCGTCCGCATACGGGCGGCGCGTCCAGAGCAGGACGCTGTTGTCGTCGGAATCGCCCGACGCGACGCCTTGCGGATACAGATCGCGTTGCTCGCGCCAGCCACTCTTCGAGGGTCGCCCGAACGCACCGCCCCAGGCCAACGCCGCGCCCATCGCGGCGGATAGTTTCAGAAACTGCCGGCGGTCCATGGTTGGCATAACGGCCCTCCTCGCTTCGGATCGCGATGATCGATACGTGGGAACGCTAGCCCTGATCAAGGACTCGGGAGCGTGCCGGAAGTATCGCCGGAGCTGAAGTGCGCAATCACAAGACAGTTGCTCGGAAGTTGGACCTTGGCGCGGCCGGTCCCCGCACTTGGGGGGCCGGAAGGTTCAAACGGAAAATTCCTCCGTCCCTTTCTTTTTTCCTTCCCCGCGGCGGCGGTATACTTGGGCCTCGTCACCGAGGCCTGTCCTGAAAGGGAGGATCGCCGTGTCGAAATCCCGCGTGTTTCGCTTTTTCGGCTATGCCATGTTGGTGAACGCAGCGGCCTGTGCCAGCGCCGGCGCCAGCGACCTCATCTTCATGAACGGCTTCAGCAGCCTGACTGTAACAATTTTCGTACCGACGGATGGTCTTCAGATCGGCGGAGCCATATCCGCGTTCTCGGGCAGCGCATCGGCGCCGGCCACTTTGGATTGGACCGACAGCGTGACCGGATACCTCGGCTCGGGCGAAGAAATCATTCCTTCCAGCCTCGCAATGGGCTTTCAGCGAATCTATCTGAAGGCGACGACTGCCGATGGCGACAGCGCTCTCGCGAGTCCGACATAACATTGGTGGGCGGGCCGTGAGGCCGGGTTGGGGAAGTCCAACCTGACCTGACGCTTGTTTCGGTGCCTGCTGACGAGTCGAAACAGAGCAGAGTCGCGTCGCGCGGTGATTGGGCGATCTGACACGTTTTTTTCATTTTTCACTCAAGCTTGGCGCTCGCTCGGCAAGGTCGAAGGCGGGCGGATGCATGTCCGCGAAGCATCCGGCATCGACCGCCTTCGGGTCCGCGGCGTCAAGGAACCGGATCATCTGCGGATCGAAGCATGTATCGAGTCCGCCAAGCCCGTCGACGACGTGCCCTGCCCAGGGAATGACGATGCGCCTTGCATGGCGGAAACCACGCGCCGCCTGTTCGGCCCAGCGGGCCGGCGTCACGGGATCGCGGCCGCCCGAAACGAACAGGGTCGGCACGGAGGAGCGAACCGGAGCAAAGAAGTCCCGTCGCACCGACGCACGCGGCCATTGCGCGCAGGCCGCGCGTTGCCGCGCCAGCCGATAGTCGCCGAACTGCGTGCGCCGCGACGCATCCATGGCGTTGCGCACGTCGAACCACGGCAGGCTCTCCGAGCAGGTGATGCTCAGGTACACGCCGTCGTAGTAATTGAAGCCCGCCCGCTCGTTGCCGGATGCGAGGATGGACGCATCGCCAGCAGCGAGTCGCCCGATGATCGATGGCAGCGCGCGCATGCCGCTCGCCGAGTAGAGCTTCGTCCTGAGCCGCTCCATCGCGACCTCCGGATCGACGCGGCCACCGGCGCGCAGCGCGCGCAGCGCATCCGTCAGATTGCCCTGCAGCGCCGGGTAGCGCGCGTGGCAGGCCGCATCGGCTCTGCAATCGGCGAACAGTTGCTCCATTGCGGCCTGTGCAGCCGTTGCATGGTGCCGCGGAGGCATCGCGGATGGGGGCACCGCCGACAACAGGATCGCGCTGCGCACGCGCGGTTCGTACAGCGCGATGTAGCGCATCGCGAGCGTGGTTCCGTAGGACAGCGCAACGAGATCGATGCGCGGATATCCCAGCGCCTCGCGCACGGCATCGAGGTCGGCGGCGGCATCGTCCGTGGTGTAGTGCTCGAGCGCCGCCCTGCGTTCCAGCCGCGCGCGGCAGGAGCGCACCGCCGCCTCGGGAAACATCGGTTCGAGCGCTTGGTCCGCCGCATCGAACTCCGGGCAGTCGAGCGGATTCGAGTCGCCCGTCCCACGCTGGTCCACGAGCACGATGTCGCGCGTGGCGGAATAGGCAAGACCGTCTGAGAGATAGAAGGCTGCATTGTGCGTGTCGGCCAGGCCGGGCCCGCCTTCCAGGTCGAACAGTGCTTGCGGCTCTCGCGCCGGATTCGCCGCCGGAACGACGACGACGTTCAATGCGATGCGGCGTCCCGAGGGGGTCGAACGGTCCTCGGGTACCGACACCGTGCCGCATCGCGCATGCGCCTGCGGCGGCAGGCCGGTGCAAGGCTTCGCCTCGAAGGTCGGCACCGCAGCCGAGGCCAGTATTGCCATGAGCACGCTAAGCATTCCCGGCTCCTCGGCCGCCTGCTCGCCGAGCTTAGGGCTAAACAAGGCCCTGGGAAAGACTGGGACAGACAATTGACGCGGGGATTGAACGGGCTACGTCCACTTTTTGACAAGAGCCTACGCCGGATGAACCTGTACCGTGACCCTTGTTCTTGCGTGCCTTGCTCCCCGCGGTGCGCAGGAGTAAGTTGAAATGCGGGGCTACAACGGGGGACGCAAAATGAACAAATACACAGGATGCCTGCTCGTCCTTGCTTGTTCGCAGACCGCAGATGCGCACTTCTACATGACGTTTCCGGCGCCACGTTATACCGACCAGCTGTTCACCGCGCCTTGCGGGCGCGATCCGGAAACCGGCCGCGACCACGTAACCACTTTGCACTCCGGTTCCCAGGTCGTCGTGACCTGGGTCGAAACCATTACCAACAATCCAAGCTATTTTCGCGTGAGCTTCGATGACGACGGGCAGGATGGTTTTCCCCCGCCGCCGGTAAGTTATGGAGCCTCGGAAACTTCACCGGCAATCCTGTTGAATGATATCCCGCACGTTGGGGCACCCAACACGGGAATGGCCGTCGTCACCCTGCCGAATATCGAATGCACCAACTGTACGCTGCAGATGATGCAAATCCTGGGGGATCACTTTCCTTTTGGCGGGACCGACGATTTCCATTACGAGTGCGCGGACCTCGTGCTTATCAACGACACGGTATTTGCCGACAATTTCGAATAGACATCGGAAATAGAACGGTTTTGGACAAAACGGCGCCAGGTTCACTTCTGTTGCGCACTGATCAATCGGAAGATTCGAACGGATAATTGCTCCGTCCTGCTCCATCCCCTTTTCTCGCAGTTATTCGCCAGCGATTGGGAGAAGACCATGAATGCATCGGCTCGTGTCAGCCTGGCCCGGCGCACCGCGCTGGCGTTCGTTCTCGCTGCTTCGGCGACCGCCCACGCAACGACGATCGTCGTCGACGATGCCGGCGATACGCCGACTGCCGGCAAGTGCACTCTGCGTGAGGCAATTACCGCCGCCACCAACAACGCCGCCAGCGGCGGTTGTGCCGCCGGCCAGGCCGGACCGGCAGTCGACGCGATCCACTTCGCCATTCCCGGCGCCGGCCTGCACACGATCACGCTCGGCAGCACGCTGCCGGACATCACCGACATCGTCACGATCGACGGCTATACGCAAGCCGGCAGCAGCGAAAACACAATGCAAGTCGGCGACGACGCGAAGTTGATGATCGAAGTCAGCGGCGCCGGGCTGTGTTCCTGCGTGCCGATGTTCTTCATTGCCGCGAGCGGCAGTCATGTGCGCGGACTCGTCATCGATCACACGTCCAGCAGCGGCATCTTCGTCCAGGCGATTTCCGGCACGACCAGCGACGTCGTCGTGGAGGGCAACTTCATCGGCGTCGACGCCACCGGCATGAACGTGGCGGCCAGTACCAACCAGGCACCTGTCAAGATCTTCGGCAACGCGAACCGGCTGGGCGGCACGACCGTGGCTGAGCGCAACGTGGTCGGCGGCGGCGGCAACACCATCGTTTCGCTCGGCGGTACCGGCAACATCATTCAGGGCAACTACATCGGCGTCAGCGCGGACGGCGCTCAAGGCCTGCAGCAGAACGGCGACGGGTTTGCGACAACTGCGATCGACCTCTCCTTCACGAACGGCACGCTGGTCGGCGGATCCGCTCCAGGAGCGGGGAACGTGCTGTTCGGGACCCTTGCGTCGGTCCATCTCGGCCAACTTGCGCAGAACGCAGTGATCAAGGGCAACTACATCGGCACCGATGCGACCGGCACGATCGGGCTTGGCGCGACCTACGGGATCTACACGGACAACCATCCGAGCGGAGCGATCATCGGCGGCGCGCTGGCAGGCGAAGGCAATGTCATTTCGGGAAACGGCATCGGCATCCAGCTCGGCGATGGCGCCTCAGGAACGATCATCAAGGGCAACCGGATCGGCACCGATGCCGGCGGCACCAAGCCGGTCCCGAACCGCGGCGACGGCATCCACGTCACTACGCCGAGCGAGCTCAGCGTCATCGGCGGCAGCGCGCCCGCCGAGGGCAACACGATCGCTTACAACTGCAGCAACGGCGTCGCGATAGCCACCTCCACCGGCTGGGCCATGCTCGGCAATTCGATCCATTCGAACGTCGGTCTCGGGATCTCATTGCAGGACGCCGACGGCACGCCGGTCCCGAACGACGCGGGTGATGCTGATACCGGTTCCAACAATCTGCAGAATTTTCCGGAGATCACTGCGGCGCCGATCACCGCCGGCTTCGTCGACCTCGCCGGAACGCTGAACAGCGTCGCCAGCAAGACCTACCGCCTCGAGTTCTTCTCCGGCATCGGCTGCCACGCGGCGGGAAACGGCGAGGGTCGGCACTACCTCGGTGCGCTCGAC
>DATIEJ010000077.1:0-5864 GCA_035455825.1 Rhodanobacteraceae bacterium
TTGCAGCTGCCGGAGTACTGAGGGGTCTTAAAGCGGTTCCAAACTCACTCGGATCTGACCCTATGCGATTCAGCATTCAGCGCGAAGGCTTACTGAGCGAGGAGCGAGGAAGACGCGGCGCGAGGCGCACAGGTTCTCTTCCCCTCTCCCCATCGCTCTTTGATGGGGAGAGGGTAGGGTGAGGGGCAGGCCTTTCAGCATGGCAAACGCTGCAGCAAACTTCAGCGCCAGGCCCCTCACCCCAACCCTCTCCCCGACATTCGTCGGGGCGAGGGAGTCCAACGAAAGTTGCGCTCTTCCTCACTCGTTACTTCTTGCTCCTCGCTCCATTCGGGCATCGAGCCGCTGGCCGATGACAGCCGGCGCTCACGCTTTCTCATCCGGCCCTTTTTCGACGATGTCGCTACCGGGCGGGTCGGCCTTGGCCCGCTGGCGTGCGCGCGCCACCTGGCGTTCGGCCCAGCGCTTGAGTACGCGCGCGCGATACGCGCCGACTTTCGGATCGCGCACGACTTCTTCGACGCTCGCCAGGATCGAGTCGACCGGACCGCGCTGCTCCGATTCATGGCGTGCCGCCGACCACACGTCGATCCACTCGTCGCTGCGTTCGCCCAGGCGCAGCACTTCGTGGAAGAAGCGTGGCGGCTGGCTCTTCGACAGGATCAGGTCGAGCAGTGCCGCAGCGAGCGTGACCGGAACCACGGCGAGATCGCGCGCGGCGCCGATCAGCAGCTTGACCTGGAGCAACAGGACGTCTCGGATGAGGGACTTGCGCGTCGTCGAAAGATCAGGGTTCATACATATTACCTGGAGCGTGGGCAGCGACTATCCAACGGAAACCTTCAAGCATATGTCGTCATCCCCGCGAAAGCGGGATCCACTCGCTGCTGACCTTCTGGCGAGCCAACGCCAGACGGATTCCCGCTTTCGCGGGAATGACGGCAGGTTTGTGGAGTATTGCTCTACAGGTCGGACAGTCTCGTCAATTGTTCGTTCAATGCCGCGAGCGTCGTCTCGAACTCCTTCGACCGCTGTTTCTCCTGCTCGACGACCGAGGGCGGCGTCTTCGGCCCGAAATTCGCCAGCTTCGTCGACGACTTGGCCGCCTCGCCCTCCAAGCGTTTTTTCTCGCGCTCGAGTCTTGCCTTCTCCGCACCGACGTCGATGAGTCCGGCAAGCGGAATCAGCACGCGCAGTTCGCCGGCGATGGCCGCAGCTGCGGCCGGTTCGGCTTCCCCGGCTTCGAGCCAGCGCTGCGATTCCGTCCGCGCAAGAAATTCGATTTGCGCGCCGAACTTGCCGGTGCGGGCGCGATCGCTGGCCGTGCCGCCGGCAAACAACAGCGGAATCGGCTTGCCCGGAGCGATGTTCATTTCGCTGCGGATGCGCCGGATGCCGGTAAGGACCGCCTTGAGCCATTCGATTTCCGCCGTCGCCGCGGCATCCCGGGACAGTTCGCCGGCGAGCGGATAGCGCTGGGCCGCGATCGAGTCGCCGCTGATTCGAAGTTTCGGCGCGACCTCGTGCCAGATTTCCTCGGTGATGAACGGGATGATCGGATGCAGCGCGCGCAATAGTGCTTCGAGCACGAACAGCAGCGTATGGCGAGTCGAATCGGCAGTTGCCGCGTCGCTGCCGCCCAGGGCCGGCTTCGTCAGTTCGACGAACCAGTCGCAGAATTCGTTCCAGGTGAATTCGTACAGCGCCTGCGCGGCGAGGTCGAAACGATAGATCGCGATCTGCTTCTCGACCTCGTCGAGCGTGTCGGCGAAGCGCGTGAGGATCCACTTTTCCGCCTCTGTTTTTCCTTCTCCCTGCGGGAGAAGGTGGCCCGCAGGGCCGGATGAGGGTTCGGTGTCCGTTGAACGATCGGATTTGGAAGTCGCTAAGTTGACCGTACCCTCACCCGGCGCTGCCGCGCCACCCTCTCCCGATGGGAGAGGGGAAGCAGACGGCCTCTCTCGGCCATCCATGGCCTCCAAGGCACTCGGGCTCCTGCCCATCGTGTTCATCAACACGAATCGCGCCGCATTCCACAGCTTGTTGCAGAAGTTCTTGTAGCCGTCGGCACGCTTGAGGTCGAAGTTGATCGTGCGGCCGTACGTCGCCAGCGCCGCAAACGTGAAGCGCAGCGCGTCGGCGCCGACTGCCGGAATGCCATCGGGATAGTCCTTGCGGATGCGCTTTTCGACTTTCTCGCGCACCTGCGGGATCAGCAGCGAGCCGGTCGATTTGCGCACGAGGTCGTCGAGGCTGATGCCGTCGATCAGGTCGATCGGGTCGATCGTGTTGCCCTTGGACTTCGACATCTTCTGGCCTTCGGCATCGCGCACGATCGCGTTGATGTAGACCTCGCGGAACGGCACCTTGCCGGTGAAGTACTGCGTCGCCATGACCATGCGCGCGACCCAGAAGAAAATGATGTCGAAGCCGGTGACGAGCACGGCGCTGGGCAGATAACGCTGGTCGTCCGGCCAGTTCGCGACGACCTTGCCGTCTTCGCGCACCGGGCCGTTGGCCGGCCAGCCGAGCGTCGAGAACGGCCACAGGGCCGACGAGAACCACGTGTCGAGCACGTCCTCGTCGCGGCGCAATGCGCCGATCGGCTTGCTGCCGGCATGCGCGATTGCGTCGGCCTCGTCCTCGCCGACGAAGATGTTGCCGGCCTCGTCGTACCACGCCGGAATTCGATGACCCCACCACAGCTGGCGGCTCACGCACCAGTCCTGGATGTTGTCGAGCCATTGCGTGTAGGTCGTGCTCCAGTTTTCCGGAACGAAGCGGATGGCGCCGTCACGCACGGCCGCGAGCGCCGGTTCGGTGATCGCCTTCTTGCCGCCCGGCCCCGGCTTGCCGTCGACGCGCGTGTCGGACGTCAGGTCGAGGAACCACTGATCGGTCAGCATCGGTTCGATGATCGCGTCGGTGCGCTGGCTGATCGGCACCGTGAGCTTGTGCTTCTTCGTCTCGACCAGCAGCCCGAGCGCTTCGAGGTCGGCCAGCACGGCCTTGCGCGCGGCGAAGCGGTCCATGCCGCGATATTTTTCCGGAGCGTGGTCGTTGATCTTCGCGTCCAGCGTCATGATCACGAGCGGCGCCAGCTTGTGCCGCGCGCCGAGCTGCCAGTCGTTGAAATCGTGCGCGGGCGTGATCTTGACCGCGCCGGTGCCGAACTCGCGATCGACATAGTCGTCGCTGATCACGGGAATGTCGCGATCGCACAGCGGCAGGCGCACGGTCTTGCCGACCAGCGCGGCGTAGCGTTCATCCTCCGGATGCACGGCCACGGCGACGTCGCCGAGCATCGTCTCCGGGCGCGTCGTCGCCACGACCACGCCTTCACCGCCGTCGCTGGCCGGGTAGCGGATCATCCAGAGCGACCCGTCCTTCTCCTCGTTGTTTACCTCGAGGTCGGAGACCGCCGTCATAAGCACCGGATCCCAGTGCACGAGGCGCTTGCCGCGGTATAGAAGTCCATCTCTATACCATTGCACGAACACCTTGCGCACCGCGGCCGACAGGCCTTCGTCCATCGTGAAGCGCTCGCGCGACCAGTCCATCGACGCGCCGAGGCGGCGCATCTGGCTCGTGATCGTAGAGCCCGATTCGGCCTTCCATTCCCACACGCGCTCGATGAACTTCTCGCGGCCCAGGTCGTGGCGGCTCTTGCCCTGTGCCGCGAGCTGGTTTTCGACGATCTTCTGCGTCGCGATGCCGGCATGATCGGTGCCGCCCTGCCACAGCGTGCGCCGCCCGTGCATGCGCTGGTAGCGGATCAGCGCGTCCATGATCGTCATTTGGAACGCGTGGCCCATGTGCAGCGTGCCGGTCACGTTCGGCGGCGGCAGCAGGATGCAGTACGGCTCGCCGTCGCCGCTTGGCGCGAACATGCCGCTGGCTTCCCATTGGGCGTACCACTTTGCCTCGAGGGACTTCGGATCGAATGTTTTTTCCATGGGTGAGGCTTGCCTGCGCCCGAATGCACAATCAAACGGGCCTGAACGGGTCGGGGATGGTGAATTGTAACGGTGCGAGGGGGATCGCCCAAGCGTTTACGACGGCTGGCCGGCCGATTCAGGGCTGTTTGGCATTCCGCGTTATCAAATACCCGACCTTTCGGCTACCATCCAGCTTGCCGCACGCTTCCGGTTCGCGCGGTGAGGCAGGGGAAGGTTGCATGCAGAAGCGAGGTGGATTTTTCCACGAATTGCGCCGCCGCAATGTGTTTCGCATGGCCGGCCTTTACGTGGTCGCCGCGTGGCTGATCATCCAGATATCTGGCACCGTGCTGCCGATGCTCGACGCGCCCGCGTGGCTGCCGCGCACGCTGCTGTTCCTGCTCGCGCTCGGTTTCGTGCCGGCGCTGATCTTCAGCTGGGTGTTCGAACTCACGCCAGATGGCCTGCGGCGAGAAGGAGACGTGCCTGCCGGGCAGTCGATCATGTCCGAGACCGGGCAGCGCATGAATCACATGATCATCGCGGCGCTCGTCCTCGCGCTGGCGTTTTTCGGATTCGACAAGTTCGTGCTGACGCCGAAGCGCGAAGCGGCCCTCGTTACGTCGGCGCATGAGGAAGCGGCAAAACAGGCGGCCGCGCCCGCGGCACCGGCGATCAACGAGCAGTCCATAGCGGTACTGCCGCTGGCCAATGCGAGCGGCACCAAGGACGAGCAGTTCTTCTCCGATGGCCTGTCGGAAAACCTGATCATCGCGCTGTCGCAGTTCGACGGCCTGACGGTGATCGGCCGCAACTCCTCGTTCCAGTTCCGCGACAGCAAGGACGACAGCCGCACGATCGGCGAAAAGCTGGGTGTCGCGACGCTGCTCGAAGGCAGCGTGCAGCACGCTGGCGACGTGGTCCGGGTCAGCGCCGAACTGATCAACGCGGCCAACGGACACACGCTTTGGTCCGAGCGCTACGACCGGCCGTACAAGGATCTGTTCGCACTGCAGGATGACATCACCAAGCAGGTCGCGACCGCGCTCAAGGCCAAGCTGCTGACCGGCGACAACACGCTTGCGCAAGCCGACCGTCCGCCGGGCGGCAATCTCGATGCGTACACGGCCTTTCTGCAGGGCAGGTTCTATGCCGCACGCTTCAATGAGGCCGATGACCGTCAGGCTATCGAGCAGTTCGGTGTGGCGACGCGCCTCGACCCGCGCTATGCGCTAGCGTGGGCCGAGCATTCACGGACCGCCACGGGTATGGCCGCGCGCTACCTCGATGGGGAGCCGGCGCAAAAGGCCTATGCCCAGGCGCGCGACGCCGCAACGACCGCGCTGGCGCTGGCTCCGGACCTCGCGGCGGCGCACGGAGCGCTCGGCTTTCTTCACCTTACCGCGGATTTCGACTGGGCGGGCGCGGAAGCCGAATACCGCCGTGCCCTTCAGCTGGCGCCGAACGATGGCAAGTCCAAGTTCGATCTCGGCGAGTTGCTGGCGGCGCGTGGCGAGCCCGATCAAGCGGTCGAGCTGACGCGTCAGGCGCTGGCCACCGATCCGCTCAATGGGCGCTGGCATACGTTCCTCGCCCTGTACTTGTCGGCACTGGGTCGGCAGGATGAAGCCAGGCAGGCGGCGCTCAAGGCGATCGCCGTGCAACCGGGCGCCACCGCTTTCCACCAGCAGCTCGCGCTCATCGAGATTCTGCGTGGTGACGCCAAGGCGGCGCTGGCGGCCGCGCAGCAGGAGCCGTCGGGCTCGTGGCAAGCGATCGCTCTGGCGCTGGCCCGGCAGATCGGCGGCGATTCCGCAGCAGCCGATGGCGCGTTGAAAAAGGTGATCGACGAGTATGGCGACCTTTCCTCCTATCAGATCGCGGAGGTTTACGCGCTGCGCAACGACGCGGACGAGACCTTCAAAT
>DATIEJ010000078.1:0-7721 GCA_035455825.1 Rhodanobacteraceae bacterium
GTCCGACCGCGAAATCGTCGAGAGCCGAATCGATGGCAAATTCAGCGGCTGGCGCGGCCACACCGTGTTCAAGCTCGAAAATGGCCAGGAATGGACCCAGGCAGAGTCCGGCAGCTTCACCAACGGCAATTACGACCATCCAAGCGTCCACATCAAGCCGATGCTGCTCGGAAGCTGGTTGATGGCTATTCCGGCGTGCGGATGCGACGTGCGCGTCACGCGGACCAAATGACTTCAGGATGAAGTCATCCCGTGCAGGCCATGGATGGCCGACGACACGGGATCCAGCTCCCAATCAAAGCCGATGAAGTCATCCCGTGCAGGCCATGGATGGCCGATGACACGGGATCCAGTTCGGCATGAACGCGTGAGTTCGAGCCTTTGCTCGAATAAGCGTTCTAGCGCGCCGTCCTGAACACCTCGATCAGCTTGCCGAGCCGCTTCGGCGAGACCGGTTCGGCTGTCTTCAACTCCTGGGCAAACAGCGAAACGCGCAGTTCTTCGATCATCCAGCGCAGTTCGTCGAGCGCTGCATCGTCCGTTTCGCCGGCGCCGGCGCGCAACTTCAGGTATTCGCGCCAGTAGGAGCGTACCGTGAGCATGCGCGCCTGGTCGCGCGTGGCGTCCTGGCGCAGGCGCTCGGCGCGCAGCCGCATCGCCCGCAGATAGCGTGGATAATGCGCCAAATGTGACTTGTCCACTTTGCTGACAAAGCCCGGAAATACCAGCGCGTCGAGCTGCTCGCGCAGATCGTCGTAGTTGGCGCGGGCATAGCCCATCAGCGGCGGCTCGAGCCAGGGCGTCAGTTCAGCGTAGGCCGCGAGTATTTCCTCCACGAGCGTGAGCCAGGCGACGGCTGCCGGAAACAATTGCTGGCCAACGGTCGACTCGAGCGCGCGAAAAGCCTCGCGGCGACGCACCTGCAGGTCGCCGGCCGCAAGCAATTCGGTGAGCGCCGCCTCGACCAGGTCTTCGCGCAGCGAATCGACACTGGCGATACCGGCGTACGTGAATGTCGGCGAAGTTGCCCCCACCCCGTGCCCTCTCCCGCTGCCGCGGGGGAGGGGGAGTGATCGTTGCGCTGCGCGCAACAACGTTATTCGACTGGAGAGGGGCAGCTGCCGGCGCGCCTGCTTGATGCGGTCGCGCAACGCGCGCCGCAGCAGGCGTTCGACGCCGCGCGCGTGCGCCGCGCGCGCTTCGTCGGCCTGCTCGAAAACGCGCAACGCGACGCTCTCGCCAAGGTCGACAAGCGCCGGGAATGCCGCAAGCCCGCCGGCCGCGGTCAGCTGTTCCGGGATCTCTTCGAATTCGAACTCGACGACGTCCTCGCGCGCGAGCTCGGCATCGGTGCGCCGCGAGAATGCGGCATTGGCCTGCGCCGACCAGTCGCGCCGGATCGCCGCCAGATCGCGACCCTCGGCAAGCGTCTGGCCGCGCTCGTCGTGGATCCGGAAGCGCATCGACAGGTGCGCGGGCACGGCAACGTCAGCGAAATCCATGCTGCTCACCTCGACGCCGGTCACGCGCTTCAGGTAGGCCGCCAGCGCGCGACTGAGCGGCTCGTCGCGGGGAGCTTCGGCTTGGGCGAAGGCGCGGGCGAAATCGGGCGCCGGAACGAAGTTGCGGCGCAGCGACTTCGGCAGTCCTCGGATCAGCTCGGCAACCTTGTCCGGCAGCAGGCCGGGGACGAGCCATTCGCAGCGCGCGACCGGCACGGCGTTGACGAACGCCAAGGGCACCTGCAAGGTCACGCCGTCGGCCGGGTCGCCGGGAACGAACCGATATTCCAGCTTCAGCGCGTGGCCGGTAATGTCCAGGTGGGTCGGGAAATCGCTCGCGCGCAAACCGGGTTCGGCGGCAAGGACGAAATCGAGCGGCCAGTGCAGCGCTGCCTGTTCAGCCGCCGACGCCTTGCGATACCAGGCATCGAACGCGGCCGCGGTATTGATCTCGACCGGCAACTTGCCGCGGAAGAATCCGGTCAGCGCATCCTCGTCTTTCACCAGGCCCGCGCGGCGGCGCTTGGCTTCGAGTTCGTGGGCCTGTTCGAGCACGCGGATGTTCGCTCGAACGCAGTCGGCGCGTGAGTCGATGTCTCCGCGCGCGAGCGCTTCGCGCAGGAAGACTTCGTGCGCGAGCGCCGGATCCTGACGGCCGAACTGAACGCTGCGCTTCTCGACCAGGGTCAGGCCAAACAATGTCACTTGTTCGAACGCAAGGACGGCGCCGCGCTTGCGCGACCAGTGCGCATCGCGCCAGCTGCGCTTGACCAGATGCGCCGCCTGCTGTTCGATCCAGGCCGGTTCGATACGCGCGCACAGCATCGCGTATACTTTTTGCAGATCGAGAATCTGCCCGGCAAGCAGCCATTGCGGCCCCTCTCGGCCATCCGAGGCCTTCGCGGCACTTGGGCTCCTGCCCGTCGGCGGCTTGGCGAGTGCCGAGCCCGGGAAAATCTGGAACTTGCGCTCGCGCGTGCCGCGATAGACGTTGCGTTCTTCCTTGACGCCGACCTGCGTCGGCCAGCCGGAAAGCAGGCAGCGGTGGATCGCTTCGTAGTTTTGAGCGCTCAATCCCTCCGCCCCAACAGCTGCTTCGTTGGCGGCGAGAGCGGGGTGAGGAGCAGGCCCGCGGGCCTGCTCAGGCGTCTTGCCGCGATGCGGGCGCTGCACTTTCACGCCGCCGCTCTCGCTCATCGCCGCCGATGCGGGGGAAAGAGCCGGCACGTCGCTCCAGCCGTACTCGTCAGCCATCACCAGCAACTGCCGATGCAGCTCGCGCCACTCGCGCATGCGCAGGTACGACAGGAACCGCACGCTGCACCAGTCGCGCATCTTCGACTGGGTCAGCTCCTCGTGCGCGAGCGCATGCGCATGCCACAGATTGAGGATCGACACGAAATCCGATTTCGTGTCGGCGAAAGCCGCATGCGCCGCATCGGCCGCGGCACGCGCGTCGGCCGGGCGCTCGCGCGGGTCCTGGATGCTGAGGAACGACGTGACGATGAGGATCTCGCGCAGCACGCCGAGGCGCTGCGCTTCGATCAGCATGCGTGCGAGTGCAACGTCGATCGGCACGCGCGCCATCATGCGGCCGGTATCGGTCAGCCGGCGCTGGTCGTCGATCGCAGCGAGTTCGGCCAGGCGCCGATAGCCGTCGCCGATCGCACGCGCGCTCGGCGCTTCGACGAACGGAAATTTCTCGACGTCGCCGAGTTTCAGCGCAAGCATGCGCAGGATCACTCCGCCGAGCGAGGAACGCATGATCTCGGGGTCGGCGAAGCGCGGCCGCGACGCAAAGTCTTCCTCGCTGTAGAGGCGCACGCAGATTCCCGGTCCAACGCGTCCGCAGCGGCCCTTGCGCTGGTCGGCAGCAGCTTGTGCGATCGGCTCGATGTGCAGGCGTTCGAGCTGGTTGCGCTGCGAATAGCGCTTGACCCGCGCGGTGCCGGTGTCGATCACGTAGCGGATGCGCGGAACCGTCAACGAGGTTTCCGCAACATTGGTCGCGAGCACGATCCGGCGTTCGGAACCCGGCTTGAACACGCGATCCTGTTCGTTCGCCGACAGGCGCGCGTACAAAGGCAGCACTTCGGTATGCCGATACTTGCGCCGCTCGAGTGCGAGATGGACGTCGCGGATCTCGCGTTCGCCCGGCAGGAATACCAGCGCGTCGCCGCGCGGATCCTCGCGCGTGATTTCGTCGAGAGCGGCGGCGATGTGTTCAGTGGGTCCGAGGTCGACGCGGGTTGTTCGCTGGGCAGCACTCGCCACCCTCCGGCCTTCGGCCACCTCCCCCCGCTGCGCGGAGGGAGGAGATTCGGTGCGGCCTGCGGCCGCGTAAAAGTCTATGGGGCGCCAGCGGACCTCGACCGGAAAACTTCGGCCTTCGACTTCGACGACCGGCGCGTCGTTGAAATGCCTGGCGAAGCGCGCCGTGTCGATGGTCGCCGACGTGACGATCAATTTCAGATCGCGCCGGCGCTCGAGCAGGCGCTTGAGAAATCCGAGCAGGAAGTCGATGTTCAGGCTGCGCTCGTGCGCTTCGTCGAGGATGATCGTGTCGTAGGCGTCGAGCCATGGATCGGACTGCGTCTCGGCCAGCAGGATGCCGTCGGTCATGAACTTGATCAGCGCCCGCTCTCCGACCTGCTCCGTGAAGCGCACCTGGAAGCCGACCAGGCCGCCGGGCACGAGCCCAAGTGCCCCGGAGGCCATGGATGGCCGGGAGGGGCCTCCAACCTGCGTTCCAAGTTCGCTGGCCACGCGGCGCGCCACGTTGCGCGCCGCGACACGGCGCGGCTGCGTGCAGCCGATCAGGCCCGAAACGCCGCGGCCGGCAGCCAGGCACAACTTCGGCAACTGGGTGCTTTTCCCGGAACCGGTTTCGCCGGCAAGGACGATGACCGGGTGCTTGCGAATCAGGGCGACGATGTCGTCGCTGCGCGCGGCGATCGGCAGCGAATCGTCGACGGCAATCGCCGGCACGCTCGCTGCGCGCGCCGCGTAACGCGCGCGCGCGCCTTCTGCGCGCCGCTGCCAGGCAGCCATGGCCGCGTCATCCGGAACCTGCGCGGCGCTGAGCCGATCGAGCTCACGCTGCAGCCGACGCCGATCGCGCAGCATCGTCTCGGCGAGCAGCGCGCGCGGTGCCGGCGAACGCGGCGCCCCGCTCCGGTCGTCGTTCATTTCGCGGCGCGCTCCGGCGCCTCGGCGCGTGCTGACGCCACGCGGCCGTCGCCATAGCTCTTGCCTATCGGAAACATCACATCAATGAATTTTGCTGGGCGGCCAACACGCATTATAGTCGGCGTGGACTTTTCCAACGGGAGCCGACCATGGCCAAGAACGGGACCAGCACGACGCGTATCGATCTGAAGGGAAAGCTGCGCAACGGCATGGTCGCGCTGCTCAACCAGCAGCTGGCCGACACGGTGGATTTGTATACACAGGTCAAGCAGGCGCACTGGAACGTCAGGGGCCCGCACTTCATCGCGCTGCATGAGCTGTTCGACAAGCTCGCGGAAGATCTCGAAGGCCCGGTCGACGACATCGCCGAACGCGTGACCGCGCTTGGCGGCGTGGCGCGCGGGACGGCGCGCATGGCGGCGCGCGAGTCGCGCCTGGCCGAGCTGCCCGGCGACAATTTCGACGGCTTGACCGTTGTCGCTGCGCTCGCCGATCGCTATGCCGCGCTGGCCGCGTCCACGCGCAAGGCGATCGACGCCGCCGGGAAAGCCGGCGACGCCGACACGTCCGATTTGTTCACCGGTGTCTCACGCGGGCTCGACAAGGCGCTGTGGTTCCTCGAAGCGCATTTGGGCTGAAGCGGAGACAGTCGTACATCGCCTCTCCCGCTGGCGGGAGAGGCCGGCGCGCAAAGCGCGACGGGTGAGGGTGGCGCCAGGCGAAGCGATATCGCCTGCGGTTGTGCCACCCTCATCCGATCGCCATGGATGGCGGGAGTGCCGAAAATGCAGGAGCAATTTTCGGCCGCCTCCGGCACCTTCTCCCGCCAGCGGGAGAAGGGGGTTAGATCAATCCCGCTCGAACGGCAGCTCGACGTGCCGCTTCCCGTCGCGGTCGCTCGCGCTGACCTCGGCCTGGGCCTGTGGCGCGCCGGCCGGAACTTCGATCGGATCGAGGTTCTTCGCCTTGAGCGCCGCGTTGAGCTTGGCCAGGTCGTTCTTCTCGAACGCGGCGAATTCCGCCGCGACATCGTCGAGTTCATGGCGTAGCGCGGCGGTGCGTTCGATCAGGTAGTCGCCCGGCTTGCCCTCGTACGACATGATTGCGCCGTACAGGTTGTCGGTGTGTTCGCGCAGGCGTTCCTCGCCGGTGATCGCGCCGCCTTCCTTGGTTGCGACTA
Source organism: Rhodanobacteraceae bacterium (assembly GCA_035455825.1). Taxonomy (GTDB): domain Bacteria; phylum Pseudomonadota; class Gammaproteobacteria; order Xanthomonadales; family Rhodanobacteraceae; genus Rudaea. The sequence goes on from DATIEJ010000078.1 coordinate 5,872, forward strand.
TCTGCTTGCGCATCGCGTCGGCTTTCGCGCTGACCGCTTCGAGTTGCTTGCGCAACGCGTCGCCCGCCGGAAGCTTTTCGGCGCGCGCATTGGCGCCCTCGCGCACGGCATTGATCTTGTACACGAGGTCGCTTTCGTCGCCGAACATCGCGTGCACCTTCATCGCCGCGTCGAACTGCGCCTTGCGGTCGGCGACCGAGAACGTTGCGCGCCGGTCGAGGCCGACATCGAGCTTGGTTTCGTAGGTCTTGTCGCCCTTGGTCAGGCGAACCGTGTAGGTGCCCGGCACGACTCTTGGTCCCTGCGTGCCGTTGAACGCGAGCTGCGCGGCGCGCGGCACGCGCGGCGGCTTGACCTGCATGGTCCACTCGACGCGATTGAGGCCACGGCGTTCGCTGGCCGGCAATGTATCGACGAGCTTGCCGTCGGCGTCGAAGATCTCGAGCTTGATCTTGCCGAACAGGTGGCGGGCGCGCTGGTAGTAGGTGACCACCGCGCCGTTCGGCGGATTGCCGCCGGTAAAGCTCGCGTCGCCCTCGGCCCAGCCGCCCTGCGCGCGCATGCGCTGGGTCTGCGGACGGCCCGGAAGGAACACCGCATCGGCCGACAACGTCTGCGGCGTCAATTCGCGCAGCGGCGTGATGTCGTCGATGATCCAGATGCCGCGGCCGTGCGTGGCCAGCACGAGATCGGAGTCGCGCCCCTGCACCGCAAGATCGCGCACCGCGACCGCCGGGAAATTCCCGCCCTTGAACTGCGCCCACTGCTTGCCGCCGTCCGGCGAAATCCACAGGCCGAATTCGGTGCCGACGAACAACAGGTTCGGTTTGACCGTGTCTTCCTTGATGACGTACGCATAGCCGTGCACGCCCTGCTCGGGCGTCACGATGCGCGTCCAGGTCTTGCCGAAGTCGGTCGTCTTGTAGACGTAAGCCGCCAAGTCGCCGAACGTATGGCGATCGAACGCGGCATACGCGGTGCCTTCGTCGAAGTTGCTGGCCTGCACCCAGTTGACCCACGAGTTCTTCGGCAGGTCCTTGATGTTGCCGACGACATTGGTCCACTTGCCGCCGCCGTCGCGCGTGATCTGCACGTTACCGTCGTCGGTGCCGACCCAGATCAGCTTGCCGTTCTTCGGCGATTCGCTGATCGAATAGATCGTGGTGTGCATTTCCGCGGCGGAGTTGTCGATCGTCACGCCGCCGGACTGTTCCTGCTTCTGCTTTTCCGGATCGTTCGTGGTCAAGTCCGGCGAGATGCGGTCCCAGGTCTGGCCGTGGTCGCGCGTGCGGAACAGGAACTGCGCGCCGATGTAGACCGTGCCCTTTTCGTTCGGCGACAACGCGATCGGCGTGTTCCAGTTGAAGCGCAGTTTTTCCTTGTAGTGCGCGGTCGGCTGGATGTTGCGAATCTCGTGCGTCTTGCGGTTCACGCGGCCGATCGTGCCGCCCTGCGCTTCGGCGTAAAGATAATCGTCGTCCGACGGATCCGAGAACATCCAGAAACCGTCGCCGCCGTACATGTTTTCCCAACGGCCATTGGTGATGCCGCCCGGATAGGCCGAGTCGCCGACCCATGACGAGTTGTCCTGCAGGCCGCCGTAGACGTGATACGGATCGGCGCTGTCGACACTGACGTGATAGAACTGCGACACCGGCAGGTTCATGCCCTTCCACCACTGGTTGCCGCCGTCCTGCGAATACCACATGCCGCCGTCGTCGCCGGCGATCACGTGCGAAACGTTCTTCGGATCGATCCAGATGTCGTGGAAGTCGCCATGCGCGCCGCCGCCGACATTGGCGAAGCTCTTGCCGCCATCCAGACTCTGGACCAGCGCCAGATCCGGCTTG
>DATIEJ010000079.1:0-6253 GCA_035455825.1 Rhodanobacteraceae bacterium
TCAACAACGGCCTGCTCGGCATCGATCTGGCTGCCGAAGGCGTCACGCCGAACGACGACGACGGCGGCATCCAGCAGAACGACTACGCAAACCGCGGCCAGAACTTTCCGGTCATGAACAGCGCCGCCGGCGGTTACCACAATGGTCGCATTGGCGGGACGCTGACGACGACCGGCGGCGATTTCACGGTCGACATCTATGTCAGTCCGGCCTGTGATGCATCCGGCAATGGCGAAGGCAAGACCTGGCTCACGAGCACGACCGTGACCGTTACCGTCGCGCAAGGACTCGACCAAGGCACCGGGACATTCGACATCGCATTCACCTCGCCACCCTTGCTGTCGTTGTTCAACGGCGACGCAATCACGGCAACGGCCACCGATCCCGCCGGCGACACCTCCGAGTTCTCGGCGTGCGTGGGCTATCTGAATGACGTGATCTTCGCCGACGGCTACGATCCGGCGCCGAAATGACGCCTTCCCACTCTTGCCGCAGGGCCGGGGTGAAGGCGTCACTTTGCCTATCGCGACATGAATGCGGGTAGCGCTGCAAAGCCACCCACGGCGTGCCGCGCAGTCGATACCTGTTACAGTCGGGATCCTCCTGGAGAAGCCGCATGAAAATTCAGATTGCGCTCGTTCTTGCGGCAATGGTGTCGAATGCGAGCGCGCTCGCCGGCGGCGATGAGTTGCCCACGCAAAAGCCGGGGTTGTGGCAAATCACTTCGACGAGCGAAAAAATGCCGGGGGGCTCCAGAAGCTACAAGATGTGCATGGACGCCGCCTCGGTGGCCGCGGGCAAAGCAAGCGCCGATGCCCACCAGAAGAACGATTGCAGCAAGAACAGCATTCGCAGGGAAGGCGACACATGGATCGCCGACAACGAGTGCACTTTCTCCGGCACGCACGTCGTCAGTCACAGTGAAATGACCGTGCATGGCGATGAGGCGTTTCACACCCAGATCCGGTCGACGTACGGTGCCGGCAAGCCAGACGTGATGACCATCGATCACAAGTACCTCGGTGCCTGCGAAGCCGGTCAAAAAGCGGGCGTGCCGATCACGGGCAGATGACGCTCCAAAAAAAGGGGACGTAAGAGTTCGCTACCGGCCCGACGGCGACGGTCGCGACGGTTCGCCTATGGACAAGCTCAAGTGTGATCGTCACTGCGTAGTCACGACCGCTGAGCGCGCAGGCGCGCTGCCGGTCGTCGGCTAGCCGGACTGCGGCGGCAGACCCAGTTTCTTCAGCATCGCGGCGTACCGCGGATCAGTATGCAACCCCCGAAATAGCGGGTCGGGCTTGATGAAAGCGAGACCGCCGTCGTGCTGCACATAGGCGCGCTCGAGCCATTCGAACGCCTTGTCCGCCTCGCCGCGCCAAGCGTAGACCTCGGCGATCTGAAACGCCGAGTCGTGCGCGTATTTGGCGATCAGTTCGTCCAGCGCCCGCTGCGATTCGCCAGCATTGCCAAGGGTATGTTGGGCCATCGCGACGCCCCATTGGCGAAAGACTTCTCCGGCCCGGCCTGACACGCTGAGCGCGTCCTGTGCGTGACCTTCGAGCAACTCGAGCGTTGCCAGTGCGGCGAGCGCGAAACTCGATTCCGGATTGATGGCCAGTGAGCGGTCCAGCGCCTCGCGGGCTTGGCGAAATTGACTGGGGTCCAGGAAATACGCTGATGCGAGATTGGACCATGCTGAGGAGGACAGTGGGTCGAGTTCGATCGCCCGGCGATATGCCGCGATCGCCTGGGCAGCGCGACCGAGGTTGTTCTGCAACAGGCCGTAGCGCCGCAGAACCAGGGCATTGCCCGGCTCGAGCGCGAGCGCTTTCTCAAAATCCTCCTGACTGCCGCTGAAGTCCCGGAGCAGGGTCGCACGTTGCCACCCGCGCGCTGCATAACCATCCGCCAGATCAGGCGCCAGCGCGATCGCCTTGTCAATGTTCGCCTGTGCGCGCTGTTTTGCGGCGGCGTTTTCCTCGAGCGAATCGGCGTAGTCGGACGCATACATCTCGGCAACGCCGAGCCCGGCGTAGGCCGCCGCGAATTCCGGGTCGAGCTCGACGGCCTTCTGATAGGCCGCGACAGCGAGGCGATCGCCGTCCCGTGAGTTGCGGCTGTAGTACTGATTGCCGAGCAGGTACTGGTTGTACGCCTCCGTGTTCGCCGTGCGGTGCGGGTTGGTCACCTGCTGTGCCGGCAGCAGCTTGACCTTGAGTTGCGCGACGACGGCGCTGGCGATCTCGTCCTGCACCTTGAACACGTCGGTCAATTTGCGGTCGTAGGTCTCCGACCACAGGTGTGAGCTGTCGGCGGTTCGGATCAGCTGGGCGGTGATGCGTAATGTCTCGCCGGACTTGCGCACGCTGCCCTCGAGCACATTCGCGACGTTGAGCGCCTTCGCGATGTCCGTGACGCCGACCTCCTTGCCCCTGAACGCGAACGACGATGTGCGCGCGATCACACGCAATTGCGGCACCTGGGCCAGCAGGTTCAGCAGTTCTTCCGACAGACCATCGGAGAAGTACTCCTGCTCCTTGTCCGAACTCATGTTGACGAAGGGCAGCACCGCGATCGAGTTGTCGCTCACTGCCGGCGCAGCCGGCGCCGCGGCTGGTACCGCCGACGTCGCGGTCGCGTCGCTCGACGCGCCGGTTCCGCTCCGGTGCGGCCCGAAGCGATCGAACGCGGTAAATCCGATTGCCAGCACCAGCAGGCCGACGATGAGGTAGTCCATGCGCCGGCCGGTGACGTGGGTGATCGAGGCTGAACGATCGACCTCGCTCTCGCGCTTCAGGCCCTTGGGCGTGATCTCGTAGATCCAGGAGAACGCGATGACGAACGGAAAGCCAATCACTCCGATCCAGATAACCACCGGCACGATCCAGCCCGGCAGGTTGAACGCCGGTGCGACCGTCGAAGTAACCTGGGTGACAACCCAGCCGAGCGCGAGGTAGGCGACGCCTGCCTTGAACACGTTGCGGCGCTTCATCTCAGCGAACAGGCTGCGACTCATCCCCTGGTCCCTGTGCGCCGGTGTCCGGCGACACCACAGTGTCGGGTAAATCAGGCTATTCACGCAAGGATTGGTGCCGCAAGCGAACGCGGCGCCGGCGATCGCGTTCGCCATGTCCGCTTTTCGGCATCGAAGCCAGAGTGCCGAACGTCCGCTTCGGGCCGGAAGCTGCCTCACGAAAAGTCTGCGGCCATTGAGCGGCCGCTCTCGACCCGAAGGAGACACCCGCGAGTGTCAGCTGTGGAGCCGCCTGTTTCGCGCCGGCTTGCGATGCGGCATCGCTACGTGGTTCGAGGGCATCAGCTTCAATTTGCAATGAATGTCGCGGTCACGGCGATGCCGTTATTGAACCCGGAACCCGTTGACTGCGCCCAAGGGACGATCGTTTGACCAGCAGCCACGACAGAATTGACATTGAATGTGCCGCAGCGAGCATAGTCGGTGAGTGTAATGAAGGCCGACGAACCACCCAGAAGCGACAGCGTCGTCTGGGAGGGATCCTCTGCCACAAGATAGACGTTGTAGGCAGCGCCGAAATCGGGGCCTTTCAGGCACGCAGTGAACGACACCAGCGTGCCGGATGCCGGCACTACAAGTGATACAGAATCAAATTTGGCGATAGTGGTGCCGCTTGTGTTTGGAAAATCGCCCGGCAGCAGAAGGCCGACGCTCGTCGCAAGGCTTTGCCCTATGAAATATGTCCCTGGCCCGATCGAGGAATTCCCGCTGCTGAAGGTATACAAGCCGCTTGTGCCTCCCTTGAGCGCATATTGTGCAACGGGAACCGCATTGATCGGCTGGCGCGCCGCCAATTCCTGTTCATTGAGCGCGGTGGTTCCCACCTGTATATCGAGCCAGTATTGCCTGCCGTTGAAGATCTGGCCGAAGTCGAGGTCGGTCGTAAACAATCCGCCGTTGCCCACGAGAATCGCCTTTGGGATCGCGGCGCCCACGACATTGCCACCAGAGGCCGCGTCGTACAGAGTAAAAGTGAACTGGTAGGTCTGGCCCGCTGGCAGAGTGCCTCCGGCATTGAGCTGGCCCTGATAGGTAAAGGCGGTGCTCTGTGCCACCGTTGCGGCGATGGAATCTGCCGTCACCGCGGGTAGGAGGATCGCAAGAACGAGCGCAAGGAAACGATTGAAGTTCATGTTCAACACTCCTCGAATCCGGTGAAGAATATCTCGTCCAGCCCCGCGCCTGGAGCAGCCGACCAGAACCCGGCGTACACGGAATACGTCGGCGGGCCAGGGGTCGTGCTCGAATAGCCGGGTGCTGCCTGCCCGACCGTGCCAGACAGGCCGAAGCAGCTATTGCGCACTGTGGCGCCGCCTGCACTGATCGCGTGAAAGTCGATGCTGTAGGTCGGCACTACGTCTGCGCGGCTGTCCGACGATCGAATGGCGATGACCGACGTCATACCGAGAGCAACCAGCAGGGGCAGCGCACCAGCGCGAAGGTGCACTCCAAGAAATCCCATTTTGACGCCCCTGTACTTCTGAATGCCGATGCACATCATCGGTGCTGCAGTGCCGTCGCAGTGTGACCCTCGCATCGCGCGATGGTCAAGCGCGATGCGCAAGGCGCAACTGGTGGCGCAATCAAACGCTATTCGATGGTCGCTGCGCGATCCGAACCTGTCACTCGCGAGCGGCAGGTTTCGACCCGAAGCGGACTCCAGGGAACGTCGGCTCTTCGGCAGGCGCTTTGCCAGCGCAGGCGGCAAGTGGTCATGGTTGCCTGGCTCACGATTTCGGCGCAGTCTAGCCCGGTCCCGCATGTGCTGCGAAGGAACGAGGCATGCCATTCGATCGGCAACGCATGATTGACTCGCGTCATCACAAGAATGCCGATCGTCAGCCGCTGCTTTCGCTGGCCCCTTTAGCGGCTGCGCTAAGTGTCGGACTGTTTGGCAACGTACTGGCGACGACCATTTCAGTCGACGTTGCCAGCCCGGGCAGTGCGGGTGGGCGTTGCACGCTGTTGAATGCCGTCGCTGCGGTTAACACCTCCGCTCGAGTGCACGGTTGCGCGGCGGGGAACGGCAATAACGACACGATCGATCTGACCGGCTTCAACGCAGCGACAACGATCATCTTCACGTCCGCCGCGGATGGCAATTCCGCGTTGGTGCTGTCGAAGCCCGCGACGATCAAAGGCGCGCTGGACAGCAACGGCCAGCCACTCGTCTCCCTCCTGCGTAGTACGGTGTCCGGTACGCCGAGCTTCCGACTGATCTCAACTAATTCGGACCTGTCCATCTATGGGCTGGCGCTGAACAACGGAAGCACGACGGGCAACGGCGGCGCCATCTACGCAATCGATTCTGCACACCTCACACTCTCGCATACCACGGCGACGGGCAATTCTGCCGTATATGGGGGTGCGGCCTACGAGGCGTACAACGGCACGATCACGATTGATCATTCCACGTTCAGCGGCAACAGTGCCGCGAGGGATGGAGGTGCGGTACTGGAACGGGGGACGGGCGGGACGGTAACTCTGACCAGCAGCCTCATCATGGGCAACACCGCGATGTATTCCGGCGGCGGAGTAATGGCGCAAGGCTCGTTGAGCCTGAGCGACACCACGATCAGCGGCAACACTGCAATGGACGGTAACGGTGGTGGCGTGAGTGCACTTGAGGTGTTGGAAGCTACAGGATCCACGCTAAGCAGAAACACCTCAGGGTCCCACGGCGGCGCGATAAATGTGCTTGGGACTTCGACCCTGACAAACAGCACGATCACCGGTAACACCGCGAAGTACTCAGGCGGAGGAGTTTTTGCGTTTGCCGCGAATTTGTACTTCTGTACCGTATACGCCAACAGCAACACGATGCCAGGCTACAAGGGAGCGGGTCTTTACTTCGCGCAAAGCGCATCAACCACGGCGAGCATCATCACGGGCAATGGCGCTGATGACGTGGACGCTCCTTACAACATTCCCATGGCCGGTAGCTACAACATTATTGGCACAAGCGGCGTCAGCACCCCTGGCGATACACGGAACTGCGACGTCAAACTGGGGCCTCTCGCAAGCTTCGGAGGCCCGACGAAAACATTACCCCTGCTGACGGGTTCCTGCGCAATCGATAGCGGGCCACTATCGTCAAGTGTGTCGACCGATCAGCGTGGCGATCCGCGCCCGGTGCAGGCGAATATGCCTCCTACGCGTGCCGACGTAGGGGCATTCGAGAAACAAAGCCCAGATGATCCAGACATCATTTTTTTC
>DATIEJ010000080.1:0-2610 GCA_035455825.1 Rhodanobacteraceae bacterium
TCCTGCGTTGCATGGTGATTGCCGGCCTCCTTGCCGACTTCGATGCGTTGCGCATCGCGGCGCGCGAGATCGAGCACTTCGGCACTGACGAGCCGGTCGTGAAGGATGACGTCGGCTTCGTTGAGGACACGCAGCGCGCGCAGCGTCAGCAGCCCGGGATCGCCCGGTCCGGCGCCGACCAGGGCCACGTGACCGGCTCGCTTGTCCTGTGGGTCGCGCAAACTGCGCCGTAATTCTGTCTCCGCAGCGGCCATTTTGCCGGCTCGAAGAAGTTGCCATATCGGTCCGCGCAGCAAGCGATCGTAGAAGTCCCGTCGCGCGCCCAGGTCGCGATAGCGAAAACGAATAGCGCGGCGCGACTTCTCGAGCAACGTGGCGAACGGCCCGAGCGCGTGATCGAGAACGACTTCCACGCGCTCGCGAATCCAGCGCGCGAGCATCGGCGCGTTGCCGCCGGACGAAATGGCCACCTGTACCGGCGCGCGGTCGATAACGGCGGGAACGTGAAAGCTCGACAGTGCCGCGTTGTCCACGACGTTGACCAGGATGCGGCGCGCGTCGGCATCGGCCGCCACACGCTGGTTGACGTCGATGTCGTCAGTCGCGGCTATTACCAGCCACGTTTCATCGAGCCAGTCCGGCTGATAGGGACCCTGCACGGGCGTGATCCTGCCGAGACGCGCCCATTCACTGAGCTGCTGATTCAGCACCGGCGCGCCGACCCGCACACGCGCACCCGCGCCGAGGAGCGCTTCGCATTTGCGCGCCGCAACTTCGCCTCCGCCGACGACAAGCACGGAGCGATCGGTCAGATTCGCGAACAGTGGATACAGTTTCATCGAGCATACTTGGCGGAGGGTAGCTTCACCCTAAGCGCTCCAACAGCGGCGGACAAATAACTTTTGGTCAATGCGATATGTCGAGGTCATCCTCGGGCCCCAGCCACGACCGGATTGTCTGGACGGCCAAACCGGGCCGAGATATGCTGCAACGCAGCTGACTCTTCGATCGAGGTCTACGTCCGTGCATCCAGTTCGCGAACGGTGTTGTTGTTGACGGTTCCTGCTGTCTGAACCGACTCGACACTCATTGCGAATACGACCATGACCCTGACCCAGCTTCGCTATTTCATCGCCATCGCCGATTCCGGGCTCAACATCACGACGGCCGCCGAGCGCGTCCATGCGACGCAGCCGGGAGTCAGCAAGCAGCTCAAGCAGCTCGAGGACGAACTCGGGTTCCAGTTGTTCTCGCGCAAGGGCAAGAGCCTGCACGCGATCACGCCGTCGGGCCTGCAGGTGCTCGAGCGCGCACGCGTCATCATCTCCGAGGCGGCGAACATCCGTTCGATCGCGGCCGACCTGCGCGGCGAGGAAGCCGGTGATCTCGTCATCGCCACGACGCACACGCAAGCGCGCTTCGTCCTGCCGGAGGCAATTGCCGCGCTGACGCGCCGCTATCCCGGAGTCGACGTGCATTTGCGCGCGCAGGGCGATGCCCAGGTCATGGAGGTATTCGAACGCGGCGAAGTCGACCTGGCGATTGTCAGCACGAGCGATGCCGCGCCCGAAGGCGGACTCGCTGTGCCATTGTTTACGTGGCGCCGCGCCGTCATCGCGCCGCGCAATCATCCGCTCGCGGCGCTGAATCGGCGCCTGACCCTTGCAGACCTCGCGCGCCATCCGCTAGTCAGTTACGAGTCCTCGCTGCGGCCGGAATCGTCGCTGCGCCAGGCGTTCTCGGCGGTTGGCGAGTCGCCGCACTTTGCTTTTACCTCGCGCGACGCGGACCTGATCAAGACCTACGCACGTGCCGGCCTTGGCGTCGGGATCCTGGCGGAAATGGCGATGCTCGCCGAGGACGCGCGCGATCTGCAGGAGCTCGACGCTGCCGACCTGTTCGCGCCCTGCACGACCTGGCTGATCCTGCGCCGCGACCGCGTTCCACGCACCTACGCGATGGCGCTGGTCGAGTTGATCGCGCCACAGCTCGATCGCCGCGATCTGCAGCGCGCGCTGAGCGGAGAAATTCCGGCGCAATGGCCGGCGCCGCCGAAGTGGCGCGAGCGTCCGCGCGCCGAAAGCCGCGCGGTAGCCTAGCCGGACAAGCCGGGTGTCACATCAGTAGCTGAAGTGCAGACCGCACTCGCGCTTGAGTCCGAAGAAACGTGTGTCCTCTTCGCGCATGCCGGGTTCCCAGGGGCGCGTCGTGTGGACATCGCCGATCGAGATGTATCCGCGCTCCCACAACGGGTGATAGGGGAGGCGGTTGTCCTGCAGGTATTTCCAGACGTCGCGATCGGTCCAGTCGGCAATCGGATGGAACTTCCAGCGTCCGTCGCGCAGTTCGAGAAAATCGATCGAGCCGCGCGCCGCGGTCTGGGTGCGGCGCAAGCCCGCGATCCACGTGCGTGCTCCGATTTCAGTCAAGGCACGCTGCATCGGCTCGACCTTGCGCAAGCGGTTGTAGCGCTCCAGTCCGTCGAGGCCCTGTTCCCAGAGGCGGCCAAGGCGTGCTTCCATCCAGGCCACGCCAATCGACGGGCGATAGACTTTCAGATTCAGGCCCAGCCTCTCGGTCAGATCGTCGGCAAAACGGTACGTCTCCGGA
>DATIEJ010000081.1:0-3435 GCA_035455825.1 Rhodanobacteraceae bacterium
CGCGCGCGCGAATTGTGCGACGAAGTCGAGTTCTCGGCCGAGGATGCGATCCGCACCGAACCGGAATACCTGATCACCGTGCTGACGGCGATGATCGAAGCCGGCGCGACTGTCGTCAACGTGCCGGATACGGTCGGCTATTCGACGCCGGGCGAAATCGGCGCGCTGTTCGCGCGCCTGAAGCGCGAAGTGCGCGGCATCGACAAGGTCATGCTCAGCGCGCATTGCCACAACGACCTTGGCCTCGGCGTCGCCAACAGCCTGGCCGCGCTCGCGGCCGGCGCCCGCCAGGTCGAATGCACGATCAACGGCATCGGCGAGCGCGCCGGCAACGCCGCGCTCGAGGAAATCGTCATGGCGCTGAAGACGCGCTCGGACCTCTTCAACTTCGAGACCGGCATCCGCACGCCGCTGCTGTATCCGACGGCGCGCCTGCTGACCGATCTGGTCGGGGCCACGATTCCGCGCAACAAGGCCGTCGTCGGTGAGAACGCGTTCGCGCACGAATCCGGCATCCACCAGCACGGAATGCTCAAGCATCGCGAGACCTACGAGATCATGCGTCCGGAGGATGTCGGCTTCTCGCGCACGCAACTGGTCCTCGGCAAGCACTCGGGACGGCATGCGCTGCGCGAGCGCCTCGTCAGCCTCGGCCATGAACTCGACGACAAGCAGCTCGACGAACTGTTCACCGCGTTCAAGACCCTGGCCGACAAGAAGCGCGAAGTATTCGACAGCGACCTCGACGCGCTCGCGCTCGGCCTCGATCCCGAAGCGGTCGGCCCGTGGCGCCTGCAGCACCTGCACGCGACGACGCATCTGGGCAACGGCGCGTCGGCATCGGTCAAGCTCAAGCACAGCGATGGCCGCATTGCCGCCGAGGCCGCGCTCGGCGACGGACCGGTGCATGCGGTGCTGCGTGCGATCACGCGCGCTGCCGGCATGGCGCTGGACATCGACGACTTCCAGATTCGCTCGCTCAGCAACGGCGCCGACGCGCAGGGCCGCGCCACGCTGACGGTTCACTACAACGATCGCGAGCTGTGCGGGCGCGGCGTGTCGACCGACATCGTCGAAGCCGCCGCGCAGGCCGCGCTCGAGGTCGTCAATCGCATCGAACGCTTGAACCTCGGTCAGGCGACGTTGCCGATTGCTGCGAATCAGGCGTAGGAGAAACGCATTTTTGGACGCGGATGGACGCGGACAAACACGGATAGAGCAACAACTGATCTTTATTGGTGAGAGGTGGATGACCGGGATTGCAGCGAAATAGCGGGTGATACGCCGAAGGGATGCGAGGCAGCCCTGCCCAAAATTCTCTATCCGCTCTTATCCGCGATCATCCGCGTAATCCGCGTCCAAAATTCTTTTTTCAGAGAAGTAGACAGAAGGCAACGATCATGCAAGCGGCAAACCTTATCTGGCACAACGGACGACTTAAACCCTGGCAGGACGCGACGTGTCACGTCAGCGCGCATGCGCTGCATTATGGTTCGTCCGTGTTCGAAGGCGAACGCGTCTACGCGACCGCGGTCGGTCCGGCCTACTTCCGCCTGGCCGATCACACGCGGCGCCTGTTCGAGTCGGCGAAAGTATACGAAATCGACATCGGCTACAGCGAGGAAGAGATCAATGCTGCCTGCCTGGAACTGATTCGCGCGAATCAGATGTCGTCCGCGTATGTGCGGCCAATCGTGTTCCGCGGCGCCGGCGGCCTCGGCGTGCTGGCCAAGCCCGGCTCGCCGGTCGACGTCGCGATCATGGCGCTGGACTGGGGCGCGTATCTCGGCGATGCGATCGAACACGGCGCCGATGTGTGCGTGTCATCGTGGAATCGTCCGGCACCGAATACGTTCCCGAGCTGGGTCAAGGCCGGCGGCAACTATCTCAACAGCCAGCTGATCGGCCTGGAAGCGCAGCGCGGCGGTTACGCCGAGGGCATCGCGCTCGGCACGAATGGCCTGCTGACCGAAGGCGCCGGCGAGAATCTGTTTCTGGTCCGCCGCGGCAAACTGATGACGCCGCCGACGAGCGGTGGAGTGCTGGCCGGCATCACGCGCGACACCGTCATCGCATTGGCCGCCGACCTCGGCATCGCCGTCGAGGAGCGCGATTTGCCGCGCGAGGCGTTGTATTGCTCGGACGAAATCTTCCTGACCGGCACGGCCGCGGAAATAACGCCGGTGCGCTCGGTCGACCGCAAGCCGGTCGGCACGGGCAAGCCCGGGCCGGTTACGCGCGCGCTGCAGAAGGCATTCTTCGGCTTGTTCGACGGGAGCACGGTCGACCGCTGGGGCTGGCTGACGGCGGTCGATGTGGCTGCCGAAGTTGCCGCGACGGAAGAAAAGGTGGCGGCATGAAAACGCGGAACGTCAGCGCGAGAATCATCAAAGCCTTCTCCCCCGTGCTGGCACGGGGGAGAGGGTTGGGTGAGGGGGCAGCGCTCGCTCGGATCGAAGCGCACGGAAGTGCCAGACGCCTCCCCCTCACCCCAACCCTCTCCCCCAAGGTGCGCTTGGGGGAGAGGGGGAAGAACATGGAGGCTGCGTGATGGGCCGCACTCTGCTCGACAAGATCTGGTACGCGCACCAGGTGAGCGAAGAGACGCCGGCGACGCCGGGCGTGCTTTATGTCGACCTGCACCTCGTGCATGAAGTCACCTCTCCGCAGGCGTTCTCCGAATTGCGTGCGCGCGGGCTCAAGGTGCGCCGTCCCGAGCGCGTGCTGGCGACATTCGATCATTCCACGCCGACGCTGCCGGCCGACGCTTCGGGCAAACGCGCCTACGTCACGGCCGAGGCCGAATCGCAGGTCGCGCAACTCGAAACGAATACGCGCGAGTTCGGCATCCAGCTGTATGGCTGGGGCAGCGCGAACCGCGGCATCGTCCATGTGATCGGACCGGAGCTCGGCGCGACCCAGCCCGGCATGACGATCGTTTGCGGCGACAGCCACACCTCGACGCACGGCGCATTCGGAGCGCTCGCATTCGGCATAGGCACGACCGAAGTCGGCCATGTGCTGGCGACGCAATGCCTGCTGCAGCGCAAGCCGAAATCGTTTGCGATCAACGTGACCGGCAAGCTGCGTCCGGGCGTGACGGCGAAGGACCTGATCCTGCACATCATCGGCACGATCGGCGTCAACGGCGGCACCGGCTACGTGCTCGAGTATCGCGGAGCGACGATCGAAGCGCTGTCGATGGAAGAGCGCATGACCGTGTGCAACATGTCGATCGAAGCCGGCGCACGCGCCGGTCTGATCGCGCCGGACGCGACGACGTTCGAGTATCTGAACGGCAGGCCACGCGCGCCGCAAGGCGCGGACTTCGACAAGGCCGTCGCCGCCTGGAGCACGCTGAAGTCCGACGCAGATGCGCGCTTCGACCGCGAAGTCGACATCGATGCATCGAAGGTGCGGCCGAGCGTCACCTAC
>DATIEJ010000082.1:0-5702 GCA_035455825.1 Rhodanobacteraceae bacterium
CAGCTGCCAATCCCGCCGGAGTTCCTGGGCGGCGACTACGAGAACGACGCCGAATTCCGCGCGCGCTTCCAGGCGTGGATCAGCGGGCTGTGGACCGAGAAGGATGAGTTGATCACCCGGATGCAGGCCGGGTGACCGAAAGGGACTCGCCGACGCCAGACTTGCAGCGTCGGCCCTGGGCTAATGCTGTCCCGAGTCCGGCTGCGATTGCGGGTTCTGCGGAGGCTTGGACTTCTTCGAGGCCTCCAGCGCCGCCGCCTGTTCATCACAGGCTTTCGCCGCAGTCTGGAACGTGGCTTCGGCGTTCTGATTGGCCTTGCGCTGGAACTCGCGCTCCTGTGCGATCAAAGCATCGAGGTCAGCCATTGTCTGCTGCGCGTGCGGATCGTCGATCAGGTTGCCGGACCCGTCGGGCGCATAGACTTTCAGCTCGGCAGCCCGCGCCCGCCGCTGCTCATAGTCAGCAATATGATCGTTCGACGTCTGCAGGTCTGGACCCAGATTTCCGTACGCCGACTGGCGTGCGCGCGAACGGCAGTTGCTGTCGGCAACACCTGCTGCTATGTCGCGCTGATGGCCACCGCTGCCGGTCCTGAGAGCACCGGACGTATCGATTTCCTTCACTTTCTTCGGGTCGCTCGAGCAGGGGTTTTCGGAAAAGATCACCGAGCCGTCGGCTCCGGCGCACTTGTATACAATTGCCCGGTTGCGTTCCGCGGCCTTGGTGTCGGCCTGATCGGCCTGCGCAAAAGCCTGCCCGCAGGCCAGCGCGCCCAGAACGAAAAGCAGAATTTTTGTGTTCGCCATCACGCTCTCCGAAAGCTTTCACGCCGGCAACAGCCCTGTTCAGATCGGGAGAATTCCACGGTTCGCCCAATTGTGCAATCGGGCAATGCGCCAGCGCGGCCGCTGAAGCGACGAACGCGTTGTCAGAGCAGGCTTTCGATCGGCAGCAGCTGCAGCAGCGTGACCTCGAGCTTGCGCGCAGTGCTTGCATCGGGTTCGCTGTCGAGCGTGACCTCCTGGCCGTGTTCCTGCGCGAGCCACACCAGATGGGTCGATTTTGCGCCCTGCCCGGCCGCCGGCGCCAGGATTACCTCGAACGCGCTCGATGGCGCTGTCGCCTTGGCAAAGAAGCCGGCGACGGCTTCGGCGAGCTTCGGGCAATCGACCATCACCCCCATTTCGGTATTCAGGAGTTTTGAGCGCTGGTCGATGTTCAGCGATCCGACGAAGGCGTAGCGCTTGTCGACGACGATCGCCTTGGCGTGCAGCGCAACGCCGGATGAAGTGCCAAATGCCGTCGCGTCCTGCTTGCTGCCGACGGCCGGCCGCAGCTCGAATACCTTCACTCCGCCGGCAACCAGGTCGGCTCGATAGCGCACGTAGCCGGCATGCGCCGCCGGTTCGTCGTTCGATGCCAGCGAGTTCGTCAGCACCTCCACGTCGATCTTGCGCTGGGCCAGGCCGGTCAGGTATTCGGTGCCGCTCTGCCCGGGAACCAGGTATGGCGACAACAACAGAACCTGCTGCTGCGCGCCATCGACGATCGCCTTGATCTTCGGGCCGATGCGGAACGTGGGCTGGTCTTCCTTCAGCTCCACCTTTTCGGGTTCGTCGGCCAGCAGTTCCGCGCTGCCCCAGAACCACTCGCCGCGGCGGTCGGCGGTGGGGCCGTTCGGCAGCTCCTCGAACGCGGCCTGTGCGTAATCGGACTCGGCGAACGCGCGCGCGTGCTGGGCCAGACTCTTGCGCACGCGTTCCAGGTCGGCGCTGGTCCCGTGCGAATCCTTGAACGCCGCCACCGGGTAGGCAGCATCGCTGTTCCAGTAGTTGTCAAACGAGCGCGAGGCCGCCTCGACCACGGGACCGATCGCGACGACGTCGAGATCGCGGAAATTGGTGTCTTCGCTTGCGTCGAAATAGGCGTCGCCGATATTGCGCCCGCCGATGATCGCCACGTCGTTGTCGACGACCATCGACTTGTTGTGCATGCGGCGGTTCAGGCGTTGTCCGTCCAGGATGAACTGGGCGATCTTCGACGGCATCGATGGACTGTTCGTGTGGAACGGATTGAAAAAGCGCACTTCGATCTTCTCGTGCGCATCGAGCGCATCGAGCAGGTGCTCCGGGTCGTCTACACCGGCATGGTCGATAAGCAGGCGCACGCGCACGCCGCGATCGGCGGCCGCGAGCAGGCGCTGGGCCACGAGCCGCCCGGTCGCATCATTGGCAAAAATGTAGTACTGCAGATCCACCGAGCGCGTGGCGTGGTCGATCAACGTGAGCCGGCTCATCAGCGCGTTCGTCGACACGGTAAGCAGGCGGAAACCCGATACGCCATCCTGGTGCTTGTCGACTTCGCCGTGGACGTAGCGGCCGGATGAACTGTCGACCACCGGCGGCAGCGCAGCCGACGCCTCCTTGGGGAAATCCGGCCGCAGCGGCGAACAGGCGACCGACACCAATGCGAACACGCTCAGCGCGGCAATGCGGCGCCAGCGTGCGGTCAACACTTCGACAAGAGAGGTCGGGCAGTCTTTCAGAGTCATGGGATCCTGGCAGTTCGCCCGAAATGGAGGCCAGCGCGACTAATACTCCAGCCCGTCTGTCTGGAACTTGAACGTCGGTCGAGGTTGAGGGTCCAGCCCCCCGCGGAACTCTTTCGTTCGGCCGCGCCGCCCAGACGACAGGTGAGATCGATTCGGTCGCCTGGGCTCACGGCGCGGCGCGCGCTGCGTATCAGGCAGATGCGCTTCCGCTGGTGGTCCGCTTTTCCTTCGCGCGGCCGGTCCTCGCGGCGCTGCGCGAGCGAGGCGCGCGCCGCTTCGAGCCAGCCGCCGCTTTCGACGTCGCCGTGCCGCGCATGAAGCGCCGTGCAATCAAATAGCAAGCTCCGGCGACGATTCCGACCGTAACATACGGGTGCCGCGCCGATGCCTTCAGCACGCGCGTGCCGATACCCTGCAGGCTTCCGGCGGCCAGCGCTCCGAGGCCGGCGGAGTACGCCAGTCCATCGCGGCTGCGCGTGGCCAGTGTGTCGCGCAATTCCTGCGCGCGATCAACGGCGGCGGCGCGTTGCAGTTCGGCCTGGCGGCGATAGTTGCGCAGCCCTGTGCGCGTCGCCGCGACGGCCGCGTCGAGCGCGTCGGCCAGCCGCGTGCGTCCTTCATCGAGATGGTCGCGCGCAGCGCCCAGTCCCGTCGACAACTCCTCGCGCGCACGCGCAGCTCCATCGGCCAACTCTTTTTTTGCCGCCGGCACAGCCGTAGCCAGGTCGCGCGCCACTGCAGCGGCTGATCCGGCAATTGAATTTGATGAATTGGTAAACATGAGGCATATCCTCGATCGGGTGCGTCAGCTGTGACGACATGCGCCACAGGCGTTCGCGTTCTATGGAGGCAGCAATCGATGTGCCACGGCGCGAGCGCGCAAATCGACGATCCGGAACGCGCGGACAACTCTTTTTGCCCGGCCGGGCTGAACCGATCGCGCAATCTGCGCTATATCAGCGGGCGATTTTCCTCTTGCGGAGCGAGCAACGGACAGGAGCGATGCCCGGAGCCGCGACCATTGCCCCACGCCGCTCAAGCAGCCGATCGACTGGCAGACCCGTTTTCGTCGGGAAACAGTTGCTCGAGTTCGGGCATGAACGGTGCGTAACCCCGCCAGCGCCCGATCGACGAGCGATAGACCGGCTGGCGCGCCTGCCACATGCTCGCCGACGTGATGACCTGTCCCGGCACCGGCCTTTCGCGCGCGCCTGCTTTGTCAGGCAACCCGAGGAATGCGCGCAGCCGTTCGCTCACCGCCTCGCCGTGCTCGACCATCTCTTCGTAGGCAACCGTGTGAATCGGCAGGTCGAGCGTGTTCTTCCAGTGCTGCATGAGACGATCGTGTCCTGCGCAGAAAGCGGCGATGTCGTCCAGATCGTTGGCGAACGCACAGGCACTGTTGGCGAAATACTGGCTCCAGACAGACAACGCGGTGTCGCGCCGGTTTCGCACGCAATGGATGACGCGCGCCCGGGGAAACAGGCGGGCGATCAGATCCAGATGGCGAAAATTCATCTGGTTGTTGTCGACATACCATGATGCCGGCGCGTCGTCCTGGCGCAAATGTGCTGCGTACAACCGTGCCGCCTCGCGCAAGGCTTCGGGATCGCGGGCGCGGCCGCTCGCCTCGAGGCGATCGGCAATGTACGGAATGTGCGGAAGCTCGCCGCGATCGCGTACTCCGCCATGCCGTGCCAGCTGCACCGCCGTGAGCGTCGTGCCGCTGCGCGGAAGGCCGACGACGAATATCGGCATCCATTCCGCGACCGTTTGCAATCGCGGACCGGGGTCGTGCTCTTCCCCGCTGCGTTCACGCGTTGCGACCCACCTCCCCCAGGAATCGCGCGACCATGGCTGGTCGCGGCGAACCAGGGCGTTGGCTTCACGCAGCACATCGACTGCACGAGCGTACTCGCCGACATCGTCGTACACCTTTGCCAGACCGAACCCGCTGGCCGCGCGCGCTCGCGGCGAACCCTGCGCGTTGTGAAAGTGTGCAAGCAGGCGCTCGACATCGGGATGGTCGACGGCCGCATAGCGCTGCGTTGCCGCGAGCGCGCCGGGCACGAACCACATATCGAGGTTGACGTTCGCGTCGAGCGCGGCGAGGAAGTGGCGGCGCGCCGCGTCGAATTCGCCCAACTCGCGATAAATGTTTCCGGCCAGCGCGTGCAGATCGCCGGTTGCATTGCCGCGCGCGATCGCTTCTTCGCAGAGCTGTGCTGCCAGCTGCTGGCGTTGGCTCTGGCGGATGAACTGGGCACAACGCAGCGTCGTATCCGCGTCCAGGCCCAGATGCCGACAGGAGGCCGCCGTTACTTCGCTTGCGCGTTCGAGCAGGCCCTGGCTTTGCAGAAGTTTCGCAAGCAGCGTCGCGGCGTCGGCGTGACCGGGTTGCCGAGCGAGGATGTCTTCGAGAAGCAGGCGTGCCGGTTCGACCTGGCCGTCCTGCCAGAGTGCTTGCGCCGTCCGAAAGCGCGCGTTGACATCATGACCGACATTGACCGGCATCGGTCGAATCTTAGAGTTCCTGGTCGCGAGGCACAACATTGCCGGAGCGCCGGACAAGCGCAAAAACAAAAGCCGCGCGGCTTGCACCGCGCGGCACATGGCCCTCGAGGACGAGACCTGGACCTAGAACTTCACCGTCACCCGAGCGAAGAAGAATCTGCCGACCGTGTCGAACGTGTTCGGATCGGTATTTCCGTTCACCGCGTTGTTCTGATAAATGATCGGCGGCTGCTTGTCGCTCAGATTGTCGATGCCGACGTCGATGCGCGTGTTGAGCGCATCGAGGTTATAGCCGGCGGTGACGTTGTGATACACCGCCGCGCCGTACTTCAGCTCACACCCCGGAGGCGAATTGGACTGGCAGGCCGATTCGTTGGCAGCCAGGTTGGCGTAGCCGACCGTGAAGTTGCCGATGTACTTGACCGTCCACGCCGCGCTGAACGCCCCCATGTTCCAGTTCAGGGAAGCCAGTGCTTTCCAGCGCGAGAAGTTCGCATTGGCGATCGCGGAGCCGCCGGTCGAGTAGTGGCCGGCGTATTCCTGCACGAAATCGCCCTCGGCGCCCGGCGTCGGATCATCGGCGAAGCGGTCCAGATACGTTGTCTGGAAGTTCACCGCGAAGTTGCCGAACGAGGT
>DATIEJ010000083.1:0-12499 GCA_035455825.1 Rhodanobacteraceae bacterium
ACTGAGCCTGCTCGAGCACACGCCGTCCGGATCGTTCTCGCCGTTCGTCGACAGCTTCGGCCGCATCGCGTTCGTGCGCTGGGATCACCTGATGCAGGACAACAACCACACGGCCGCGGCGCCGCCGTTCGCCTCGTTCGACTACGCGTCAGAAGATGCGAACGCCACGACGCAGGCCGCCGTCGAGTTGTATCCGGAGCCGATCCAGAGCGGCGCCGGCAGCAACCTGGCCGGTTTCGAGATCAACCAGTTCTTTCCGTGGATCGTCAACCAGGACGGCACGCGCGAGGAAGTCCTCAACCACATCGGCCGGCACGAGTTGAAACAGTTCTTCAACCTGACCTACACGAATGATCCGAGCCTGATCGCCTTCGACTCGACCAAGATCACGCGCACGAATCCAAATCCAATCTTCAACTTCTTCCAGATCCGCGAAGATCCGGTCGTGCCCGGGCGCTACCTCGGCGTCGACGGCCTCGAATTCGGCATGCATACGTCGGGGCAGGTCATCGCGCTGAATGCCGCGCAGGCCGGCGCGCTGCTCAACGCCCACGACATGTCGATCCAGTACGTCACGAACCGGGCGACGTCGTCGGTCGTATCCAACGTCAACAATATCGGCCATTTCCGCGATCCGCTGCCGATGAGCGACGGCACGCCGTCGACCGAGGGCACGCTGATCGCCGCCTACGCGTCGACCACGGGCGCCGAACAAAACCTCGCGCAACCGCTGTATCAGTTTCGCCTGAATCGCCTGACGAAGAATCGCCTGGCCAATGGCGATGCGCTCAGCGGCGCCGCGCTGACCTCCGGCATTGCGAAGACCGTGAACTACTATGCCGGTTCCAACCTGGTCGTCTATTCGGGCAACCTGTGGGAGCTGCAACCGGTCGAAGTCCGCGCGCGCACGATTCCGGCGGCGGCCGTCGAGCCCGCTCTCGCGGCTCCGGAGCAGCAGGCGTTCGCCGATGCCGGCGTGCTCGAGAGCGACATGCGCCAGTTCCTCGCGACGCAGGGTCTGGCGCTGCTGGTCGTGCGCAACGTCACGTCGCGCGACGCCGCCGACAGGCAGCAGCCGTTCAACCTGCGCGTGCACGGCGGCGGCGCGCAGACGCTCGGCGACAACGGCCAGATCTACGACCTGGCCGAGATGCAGTTCTTCGAAGCCGATCAGGTGCGCGGCTACGGTCCGGGTTCGAATCCGCCGCCGCCGGGCCGGCGCACGATGACGCGCTACCTCAACGACAGCGCGACGGTTCGTTTCAATCCGGTCGGCGCGGTGAATCCCGGTGCGCAGCGCATTGCGGCCGACGGCTCGGTCGCGTTGTTCGTGCCGGCACGGCGTGCGCTGACCTGGCAGACGCTGGCGCCCGGCGACACGTCGTCGCCGCTCGCGGCAAACTCGCCGGTCGTGCGCGAACGCTACTGGATCGAATACCAGCCCGGCGAGATCCGCGCTTGCGACGGCTGCCACGGCGTCAACACGGTAAACCAGGCCGGACTTGCCGCGGCAACGAACAAGCCGCAGGCGCTGATCGATCTTCTGAGCTGGTGGAAACTGCACGGCGACCGGATATTCGCCGACCAATTCGGACCCTGAGCGCTCCGCCTCGCCGTCGCGCGCGTCTGGCGCTATGCTCGCACGCATCGACACCGCGCGAGGTTGAGTGATGGACAAGCTGCTGCCGTCCCGCTTTCTGCCGTTCATCGCCTGCCTGGCCGTGTTCGCACTGGCCCTGGCGCTCGCGGTCGCGTGGGACAGCGTGTTCTGGCGCTGGGCCGCGGCGATCAGCGGCGCGCTGTGCCTGGTCGGCATCGTCGACATCACGCAGACGCGCCACACCTTGCGCCGCAACTTTCCGGTGACGGCGCACCTGCGCACGTTCTTCGAATACTTCCGGCCGATGCTGCGCCAGTACGTCGTCGAATCGGACTACGAAGAGGTGCCGTTCTCGCATATGCAGCGTTCGATCGCCTACCAGCGCGCGAAGAACGTGCTCGACAAGCGCCCGTTCGGTACGCAGCTCGATGTCTATGCGACGCAATACGAGTGGATCAACCATTCGCTGGCGCCGGCGCATATCGACAGCCACGACTTCCGCATCGACATCGGCGGCCCGCAGTGCAGGCAGCCGTATTCGGCCAGCGTGTTCAACATTTCGGCGATGAGCTTCGGCTCGCTGTCGGCGAACGCGATCCGCGCGCTGAACGAGGGCGCGCGCCGCGGCGGTTTCTACCATGACACCGGCGAAGGGTCGATTTCGCCGTATCACCGCGAGAACGGCGGCGACATCTGCTGGGAGATCGGCTCCGGCTACTTCGGCTGCCGCAATCCCGACGGCACGTTCAGCGAGGAACGTTTTGTGGAGAATGCAACTTCTCCACAAGTCAAGATGATCGAGGTCAAGCTGTCGCAGGGCGCCAAGCCCGGTCACGGCGGCGTGCTGCCGGCGGCCAAGGTCAGCGCCGAGATCTCGCTGACGCGCGGCGTGCCGATCGGCGTGGACTGCGTGTCGCCGGCCGCGCACAGCGCGTTTTCGACGCCGCTCGGCCTGCTCGAATTCGTCGCGCGCCTGCGCGAGAAATCCGGCGGCAAGCCGACCGGCTTCAAGCTCGCGATCGGCCATCCATGGGAATGGTTCGGCATCGCCAAGGCGATGCAGCAGACCGGCATACTGCCGGACTTCATCGTCGTCGACGGCGGCGAGGGCGGCACCGGGGCGGCGCCGCTGGAATTCACCGACCATGTCGGCGCGCCGCTGCGCGAGGCACTGCTGCTCGTGCACAACACGCTGGTGGGCCTGAACCTGCGCGACCGGGTGCGGATCGGCGCGAGCGGCAAGGTGATCACCGCATTCGACGTCGCCCGTACGCTCGCGCTCGGCGCGGACTGGTGCAACGCGGCGCGCGGCTTCATGTTCGCACTCGGCTGCATCCAGTCCCTGAACTGCCACACCGACCGCTGCCCGACCGGCGTCGCGACCCAAGATCCGTCGCGCTGGAAAAAGCTCAACGTGCCGGACAAGGCCGAGCGCGTGAAGATGTTCCACGAAAACACGCTCAAGGCGCTCAAGGAACTGATCGCCGCCGCCGGTCTGCGCCATCCGATCGAGATCGGACCGGAGCACGTGATCCGGCGCGTTTCGTCGACCGAAGTGCGCTCGCTCTCCGCGCTGTATCCGTTCGTCAAACCCGGAGAACTGATCGGCGGCCATCCGGAGCACGCGGTATTCAGGGTGTTCTGGGACGTTTCCCGCGCCGACAGCTTCGCGCCGCCGCGCACGGTGCTCGAGCTGCATCACACCAAGGCGCGCTGAGGGGAATCTAGACGGCTATGTCGATGCGCGCCGCGCGCCGGATCGCGCTCGCCGGCTGGCCGAGGTGCCGCTTGATGACGCGCGTGAACGAAGCGCGGCTGTCGAAGCCCGACGCAATCCCGACGTCGCCGACCGCAAGCTCGCTGTTCTCGAGCAGCCGCCGCGCATGCTCGGCGCGCGAGCGCGAGACGCAGGCGTACGGCGTTTCGCCATAGACCCTGCAGAACACCTTGATGAAGCGCCAGATCGAATAGTTCGCGATCAGGGCGAGCTTGCCGACGTTGAAGTCCTTGGTCGGGCTGAATTCGATATGGTTCTTGGCGCGCTGCAGGCGCAGGAACACGGCCCGCCGCTTGGCCAGCGAATGTCCCGGGCAGCGCTCGATGCCGCGCTGGAAGCCGAGTTGCAGATCGTTGACGATAGAGGCCAGCAGCCACAGGCTGTCCTGCCGGGCCGCGCCGGCGCTGTCGGCGCGCACTTCATGCACAAGGCGCAGGATGCGGCGGCGCACAGCACGGCTCGTCGCGTGCGCGGCGGGAATCAGCGCGCACTCCTGCGCGGCGACTGCTACCCAAGGCTCGAGCAGGCGCGACCACGCGGCCTGCGTCGCGACGACGCCGACACAACGACTGGCCGATCCAACAGCTACTGTCAGCTGCCGCTGCGAATCGGCGACGAAGATCGACCGGGCACGGAGCACGGCCTTGCAGTCGGCGGCGGCGAACAGCGCCTCGCCGCGCAGCGGGCTCCAGATCGAGGCCAGACCCGGCCGCAGCGAAAGCGTCGCGTCGCGATGCGCGTGCACGAGCAGGAATCCGTGGCCGGCAAAGAACGACGACGGCATGGCGTCGTCGACTTGATACCGGCGGTTGGCAAGCGCATCGAAGATGGTGACGTTGGCTCGTTGCATGGCGCTCGGCGTCCATCGCCCGCAAACCGGGCGATACGCACGCAGTATCGGCACGCAAAGCACGTCGCCTCTACCAGAAACGAGCCCTGTTCACGGCGCTTGCATCACGCGCGCCGCGCGGATTGCTCCACGCGGCGCGTATGGGCGCTAGAACTTCACCGTAACGCGCGCCCAGTAGAAACGGCCGATCGTGTCGAACGTATTCGGGTCGACGTTGCCGTTGAGCACGTTGTTCTGGTACATCAGCGCCGGCTGCTTGTCGGACAGATTGTCGATGCCGACATCGACGCGCGTGTTGATCGGCTCGATGTTGTAGCCAGCCGTGACGTTGTGATACACGGTCGCGCCGTACTTCAGTTCGCATCCCGGCGGGGCGTTCGACTGGCACGCCGATTCGTTGTAACTGAGGTTGGCATAGCCGACCGTGTACTTGCCGATGTACTTGGCGTTCCACGCGGCGCTCCACGCGCCAAGATTCCAGTTCAGTGTCATCAACGCCCTCCAGCGCGAAAAGTTGGCATACGGAATCGCCGATCCGCCGGTCGCGTAGTGTCCGGCATATTCCTGCGTGAAGTCGCCGAGCCTGCCTGGCGCCGGATCATCCGCGAAGCGGTCCAGGTAGGTCGTCTGGAAATTGACGGCAAAGTTGCCGAATGAGGTTTCCGGCAGGCGGTAGCGAACGGCCAGATCGACGCCCTTGGCATCGAGGCGGCCGAGATTGGCTTTCGGTTCGTTGACGTAATCGATCTGGCCCTGCGACAGACCGCTCGGAATGCGGTGGATGAACTCGCAGGTGAAACCGCCGTTGAGATAGCACAGGTTCAGCGACTCGGCAGCGCTGACGCGGATGATCTGGTTGTTCAGATAGACGCGCCACAGGTCCACGCTCAGCGACAGGCCCGGGATCCAGTGCGGGTCGTAGACGAAGCCCCAGTCGAACGACTTGCCCTGCTCCGGCACCAGGTCGACGCCGACGGCCTTCGACCCCGACCACACACCGGCGATCTGGCTGGTCTGGCCGGGCAGCTTCTTGAAGCTGCCATCGCCCGGCACGTATTGGCATGCCGGGTTCGTGCCGATCAGGCCGAAGCACGGATCGGCTGCCTGCGGCGAGCTGCTCGTGGCGCCCTGGAAGAGATCGCTGACGGTCGGTGCGCGGAACACCTTCGACACCGTGCCGCGCAACAGCAGGTCTTCGATCGGCCGGTATTCGATCGCGAACTTCGTGTTGTTCGTGCTGCCGAAATTGCTGTACTTCGAATAGCGGTCGCCGACGGTCAGGTTCAGCGCGGTTGCGAATGGCACATCCTTGAGAATCGGGATCAGCGCTTCCGCGTACGCTTCCTTGACGTCGTAGCCGCCGCTGATCGGCGATACGCAACCGGTGCCGATGTCGCAGATGCCGGCCGCATCGGGCACCTGGATCGCGTCCGGAATCGTCTGGCCGAACTGCTTGCGGTAGCTCGCGCCCGCGGCGAGCTGCACGGTGCCGGCCGGCAAGTCGAACAGGTTGCCGTTGACTTCCGTCACGACCGAGCGCTCGACGTAGACCAGATTCGTGAACGCGTTACCGGACGCGTTGTTGAACGCGGCGATCGTCGCCGGATCGGTCACGTCGAAAATGTTGATCGGTACGCAGCCGGCAATCGGACCGCTGCCGCCCGTGCCCGGATCGGTGCCGCAGACAATATTGCCGGCCGCATCCTTGTACGAAGGCCCAAGGCCCGGGCCGATCTTTGCCACGTTGACGTAACCGCTCGTGTGCGCGATCTGGTTGTAATGACCGTAGTTGAAATACGCGTTCCACTGCCAGCTCGTGTCGCCGAACGTGCCCTTGAAGCCGCCGGTGAACTGGTCGACGGCCGTGCTGAAATTGGAGATACGGTTGCCGTTGCCGATCGACCGCGTCTTGAAGCGGTTGCCGCCGTTTTTGAAATCGACGCCGAACGGGTTGTAGTAGTTCTGCGCCGACACGAGCAGCGGACTGCCGGACGTATCGAACGGCTGCGGGGCAAGCGCCGACGCCGACTGCGTCTTGTCATGAAAAAATTCCAGGTAGGTCTCGACGCTGTCGGTCAGCTTGTAGTTGCCGACGACGAATGCATTGCTGCGCTCCTGCGCGGTCAAGTCGACGTTGCCGTGCGCCTGGAAGTTGTAGTTGTCGGTCGCCGAGCTGTAGCAGCGGAAATCGCCGAGATTCGGCGGACTGCTGGTCGCCCCGAGGGCCTTCAGCGTCACGACGGTACAGCCGCCGAATTGCGACTGCAGGTTCGCCGGCAGTTGCACGTAGCCGGTCGGCGTGCGGCTCGAGCCGCCCGACACGTGGGCGACGCCGTAATAGTAGTAGATCGCGTTCTTCGAGAACTCGCGATTCGAGGCGAGCACCGAGTCGAACTTGTTGTAGTCGACGCCGGCCATGATGCTGCCCTTGTCGTTGGTCTGGCCGAAAATGAAGTGATAGGCCTTGCGCTGGCCGTCGTCGCGGTCCGAGATGCCATAGTCCGTGGAAAATTCCACACCCTGATAGTTCGAACGCAGGATGAAGTTCACGACGCCGCCGACCGCATCGGAACCGTACACCGACGAGGCGCCGTCGGTCAGCACTTCGATGCGCTCGATCGCGTCGGCCGGAATGGCGTTGACGTCGCCGTAGAGGTAGCGATGGCCGTCGACCAGGATCAGCGTGCGGGTCGAGCCCAGGCCGCGCAACGAGATCGTCGACGCGCCAGTGCCGCCGGTGTTGTTGACGCGCGGATTCGTGACCGGCCCGGTGACGGCCGGCAGGTCCTGCACGAGATCGCCCAGCGTGAGTTTGCCGGACTGCTGGATCGCTGCCTTGTCGATCGTGACGACGGGGTTGGCCGTCTCGATGTCCACGCGGCGAATATTCGAACCGGTCACCACGATCGTTTCGAGCGACTGGCTTTTCTGATCGGTATTGTTGTCCGCAGCGTTTTGCGCCTGGGCGGTGCCGAGCGCGGCCGCCGTCGCGGCTGCGCCAAGCGCCAAAGCCAGGCGTACGGCAGACGAAAGCCTGTTAGCGTCAAGTCTCATTGCTTTTCTCCAACGTCAGGTTGCGACGACTCAATTCGGGGACACGCGCGCTGAAAACGCGTCGAGATACTGGCCACTGCACGCATCGCGGCAGAGAACCAGTCTATTGAGTCGTGAACATTCCGTGAGGCGAATTGTTGGCGGATGATCGCTCAATAATTGGCGTTATCGCGCTGTACCGAATTGCGCCGGACGATGGTGGAGAACAAATATATAAGCTGCTTTTGTATACGATGTGTGATCGCGCGAATTGGCATGGCGACGTCGCGTAGGGTGGGCCTTGGCCCACCGCTTCGCTGTTCGCGCCAAAAGAAAACGGTGGGCCAAGGCCCACCCTACGGATCGGCCTCGTCGGCGTCGAGCAGCGAGTTCATGGCCTCGAGCGAGGCGCTCGAACAGGATCGGGCGAATTGCGTCGGCGTGATGCCGAACTTCGCCTTGAAGACGTCGGAGAAATGACTGTGATTGGCAAAGCCCAGCTGCAGCGCGATGCCGGCGCCGTTATAGCGCGACTCGCACAGCAGTTGCAGCGCGGCGCGCAGGCGCAACTGCTGCTGGTAGCCGTGCAGGGTGAATCCGCTGACCTTGCTGAAGCTGCGCGACAGGTAGCCCGGCGAGCAATGCACGCGGCGCGCGAGCTCGGCCACCGAGAACTGGCTCCAGTATTCGCGCGCCAGAATGCATTTGGTTTCCTCGATCATCTCGCGCCGGCGCGCGGCGACGGCTCGGTTGCTTTCGGCGCGGCTCGATGCGAGCGTGCGCGAGAAGCGCGAAGTTTCCCCGACGATGCGCTCGACGAGGCGGATCGCGTATTCCTCGATTTCCAGTTGCGAGATCGTTCGATCCTGCTGCACGGATGTGAAGAGCGTGCGCTGGGCCAGGAATGTCTTCGGCGCGACCGGCGCGACTGCACGGGCGAATATGTAGCCGGAACCGTCGTTCGCCGCCGGATTGACGTAATCGGCGATTTCGCGCAACAACTCCGGCGCGACGGCGATCCAGTCGCAGATCGCGCCTTCGCGGCTGACCGGATGCCGCTCGTAGCCGTCGCCGACGTCGTACAGGTTCACGGTATTCGGCGTGCACACTTGCGGCGGCCCGCGGTTCGGAATCAGGCGCACGCTAGAACGCGAGAACGCGACGTACGGACATTTCTGCGGTCCGCCGCCGGCGAATTGCGGGTGGTCGATCGGGCAGCGGTATTCGCCGACGCCGATCAGAGGCGTGCGCCGCAGCAGTCTCTCGACGGAGGTCAGATTGATGTCGAAGCCCGCACTCGCGTCGCTGCTAGGGCGAACGGCTCTGGCCAGGCACGCTGTTTCGGTCATGACGTGAGGCAACGTTTCAGGCGACGGCTCCGTTGTAGCCGATGCGTGCGCGGCGCGCGCGGGCCAAAGGTACTGGCGCATGCCGCGCATGGTGCTCCGGGCGGCATGCGCGCGCTTTCAGATTCATGTCGTGCCGCTCAATGCGGCGCCTTCGCGCCGACACCGCTGGAGATGACGAACACGCGCCCTGAATGGAAACCGTGGATCGCGCTCCAGGCCGACGTGATCAGGAAATCCGTGTCGCCATCCCCGTCGACGTCGCCGAGGGCGACCGCGTCGAAGCCGAACGTGTCGCCCGGAATGCGGCTCGTGTAGGTCCGAAGGAGCTTGCCGTCCTTGCCCGAATACAGGTACGCGCGCCCGCCGGAAATCGCCGCGCCGGCGTATTGCCAGGAGCCGACGATCAGGTCGGCGCGCCCGTCGCGGTCGACGTCGCCAGCGGTGGCGTGCGTCGTGCCGAAGCCTTCGCCGGCTGTTTCGCCGGTCAACGTCAGCAGCACCTTGCCGGTCCTGCCCGAATAGACGTAGACGCGCCCGGTCGCCGGTCCTTTCGCGGCATTGCTCCAGTCGGAAGCATAGATGTCGGGCACGCCATCGCCGTCGACATCGCCTGGCACTGCCAGGAACATGTAGCCGAGCAGGTTGCCGGTGCCGTCGGAGTCGAACGTGAACTTCGGCTTGTCCGTGAGCTTGTCGTAGACGTAGACGCGTCCGGTCTTGCGTGGACCTGCGGTTGGTGCGCCGACCACGAGGAAGGCGTGCTTCGCGTCGGTGCATCCGGTCACGGCGCTGCCGAACTGGTCGCCGGCATGTTCGCCGGTCAGTGTCAGCAGCACGTGACCGTCCTTGCCTGAGTAGACGTACGCGCGTCCTGCGCCTTCGCCGCCGGCCTTGTTCGCGGGTGCACCGACGATGACGTCGGCGTGGCCGTCGTGATCGATGTCGCCGACCGTCGACACGTGATTGCCGAAGTTGTCGCCCTTGGCTTCGCCATGAAGCGTGAGCAGGACGTGTCCATCCTTGCCCGAATAGACATAGGCCGTATCGCTGCCGGGCGCGCTGGCGACGACATCCTGCACGCCGTCGCCGTCGACGTCGCCCGCCGATTCCAGGCCAGTGCCGAGCTGGTCGCCCGGCTTGCCATCGACCATCCACAGCAACTTGCCGCTGCGCGTCGAATACGCATAGACGCGGCCGGCCTGCTCGCCGCCGGCGCTGCGCGTCGGCGCCGACGTGACGAAATCGGCGGCGCCGTCGCCGTCGACATCACCGAGACTGCGCGCGATCCAGCCGAACTGGTCGTTCGCGCCCTCGCCGTCCCACTCGCGGATAATTTTTACATTTTCCACAAAGGGATTTTTGAAGTCCTCGGGCTGCGGCAGCAACGCCGCAAAGCGCGGATCGTCATGCAGGCCGGCGAGGTTCGGATCGGCCTGGATCATCGTCATGTCGATCCGGCGCGTCGCCTTTGCCTTGCCGAGCCATTCGAACGCGGCATCGTTTTCGTGCATGGCCGCATGGATCACGCCGACGCCGTACAGTTCCTGTGGCGCTTCGGGCTGCCGGGCGAGGACCTCCTGCATCACCGCCAAGGCCCGATCGAACTGCTTGTTGCGCAAGTACGCACGCCCGAGCGGCCGCAGAATCTGCGTATTCGCCGGATCGCGGCGGCGCAGGTCCTCGAGGATCTTCGCCGCGTCGTCGAACTTGCCGGCGTTGATCAGGCCGGTGGCCGCAACGAGGCGCTTTGCGTCCGCGTCCGCGTCGGCATTGGCGCGAGCGGGACTCGCGTGCGCCAGCGCGATTGCAATCAGCGTGGCAAAAGCGACAGCCGCGGCTGCCCGGCCACGCGCCTTCCGCCACGCATCAATGCTCGCCATCGTCGTCGCTGCCCTTTTCATCGCTGGAAAATTCGCTGCCCAATCGCGCGTCGCTGTAGCCTCGCACGTACTGGCGCCAATCGCATCAGCAGCGTAGGGCCGTCGCACCCGGCGGCGCTACCAGATATCTGCCCGAAATGTCCGAGCCGGCCTACGCATCAAGCCAGCGACGGGACGCCCGGTCCGGCCCGGTTGGCCGCCGTCGCGAACCCCCATGACTTCCGGCCTGTTGCGTTTGGCGCGGGCTTGTACTACAACTGTAGTACGACACGTGTAGAAGAAGACTTCCATGAACGCTATCGACCGCGACATCGCCCTGAGCGACCTGCAGATTGCCGTCGTGCGCGTGCTCTGGCGCAACGGCGAAACCAGCGTCACCGACATCGCCAAGGTGCTCGGCGACGAGCGCGGGCTCAAGCACACGACCGTGGCGACGCTGCTCACGCGCCTGGAAAAACGCGGCGTCGTCGAGCAGCGCCGGGAAGGCCGCCAGCTGATCTATCGCGCGCTGGTCAGCGAGCCGCAGGTGCGCCGCTCGATGGTCGCCGATCTCGTCGGCAGCCTGTTCGGCGGCGATTCGCGCGAACTCGTCGCGCATCTGGTGCGCGAATCCGACCTTGCGCCGGGCGACCTGGAAAACCTGCGCAAGCGCCTGGCGAGGAAAGCGCCATGACTTTCGAAGCAACGATTGCCGCGATCGCAGGCTGGCTGCTGACCGTCGCGCTGCACGGCAGCGTATTCCTCGCGGCCGCCTGGCTCGTCGATCGAACCTGGCGCTCAGCGCCGAATGCCTGGCGCGAACTGATGTGGCGCGTCGCCCTGTTCGGCGCACTGATCACGGCAAGCCTGCAACCGATCACCGGGCTATCGCCGGTTGCTGCGCGCTGGCAGCTGGCCGGATCCGCCGAGGCGTCGAGCGCGATCGCGCCAGTGCAGACTGCTTCAACGCCTGCCGACGCGCAATCGATGTCGGTCGGAGCGCCGGTGGCCGCGCGTCATTCCATTGTTTCGGCTCCGGCGGCAATTCCCGCCGGCATTGCATCGGCGACTGCGACTCGCGGCGCAGCGCTGTTCGCGCCGTTGCGCGCGCTGAAGTGGCCGGCATGGATCGTCGGTTTCTGGCTGCTCGGCGCGCTGTTCGCGCTGATGCGGGTCCTGCGCAGCTTGCTCGATCTGCGCCGCGCGTTGCGCGATGCCGCGCCGGTGTCGCGCGGTGCCGCGGCCGAACTGGCGGAACTGGCGGAACGCGCCGCGGTGCGGGCGCCACGATTGCTCACTCTTCCCGGCATCGCCAGTCCGATGGCGACGACTGGCGCGCGCATCGTTGCGCCAGCCTGGGCGCTCGATTCACTGGATCGGCGTCAACTGCGAGCGATGCTTGCGCACGAACTGGCGCATGTCGTGCGCCACGACGCGGAATGGAAAGTTGCCAGCGCATTCTGGCGCGCGCTGTTCTGGTTCCTGCCGACGAGCTTCGCGCAGCGGCGCCTCGACGACCTCGCCGAGCTTGCCTGCGACGCATTTGCCGTGCAGCAAACCGGCAATGCGCACGGCGTCGCCGAATGCCTGGCCGCATGTGCCGAACATCAGCTGAGCGGATTGCCGCCGCGTGGATCGGCATACACGTTGGCCGCCGCGATGGCCGTGCACGAATCGTCGTTCGGCCATCGCATCGAATGTCTTCTCGAAGGAGTCTGCATGCAACCCGTCGTTTCCGGGGTGCGCCCGCGCGCATTCGCATTGATCGTACTCGCCGCAGCCGGCCTGTGCCTGCCGACCATCAGCCTGCTGGGTCCGCGCATCGCGAGCGCCGCGCCGGCGCCCGCGCCGGCGAAACCTCCGGCGCCGGCGAAGTCCGATGCGTCCGCGCATTCGAGCGTCAGCATCCATTCCGACGACGATGGTCACGACAAGATGACGATCAGCGTCAGCGACGACGACCACAAGTTCAAGGCGAACATCGACGGCAAGATCGCCTTCAACGCCGAAGAGACCGATGTCGCCAGCCTC
>DATIEJ010000084.1:0-2667 GCA_035455825.1 Rhodanobacteraceae bacterium
GCGCAGGATTCCGGTTACGAGTTCCACGTCGTCGGCCATAGCGCCGGATCCATCTTCCACGCGCCTCTCGTGCAGTACCTGACGACAAGCGGCGCGATCAAGGGCGGTCCGATGGATGGCCAGGCGGGTCTCGGGCTGGGCATCGCATCCGCCACGCTGTGGGCGCCGGCGATCACGACCGCGTTGTTCAAGCAGATGTGGCTGCCGGCCCTCAAGTCGATCGCGCGCTTTGCCGTCTTCACACTCGACGACAAGACCGAGAACGACGACGACTGCGCAAGCATCTACCACAAGTCGCTGCTGTACCTCGTCTCGAACGCATTCGAGAACACCGTGCGCATTCCGCTGCTGCATCCGGACGGCGAGCCGATCCTCGGCATGCAAAAATTCATCAATGCCGACAGCACGCTCAAGCGCTTGTTCGGAACGAGCGGAGCCGCCGACTGGGTCGTCGCGCCAAACACCGAGGCCAGCGGCACGATTGGCGCCTCGACCGCGAAACATCACGGCGACTTCGACGATGACAAGGCAACCGTGCTATCGACCCTGGCGCGCGTACTCGACCGAAAGACCAAAGCCTCGCCGTCGCTGTCTTTCGAGCGCTCGGGGCAGGGCAACCGAGCGGTGCGGCGCAAGATCGATCAGATGCAGGATCATGCTTTGACGAGATAGGAAAATTTCCGGGCAAGTCAAGAACCGTCGTCATTCCCGCGGCAGCGGGAATCCATTTTGATTTCCGGCGCAAAAGACCGACGTGGATCCGCGCTTGACCGGCTCCGCTGTTGGGAGCCGCGGGGAGGACGACATATTCAGAGTTACCGACAGCCGACAGTCATTAGCTCTTTGGCATCGGCGCGCCCCACGGCCGGAACTGCCGGCGCGTCGCAAAAGCGACGATCCCCTGGGCGAGGAATTCGGAATACGGAAAGGCGAGACGGTCGTTCAATTCGCCGAGGACGGCGGCAACGTCGTCCGGCGGCACGAGGTGAAACGTGCGTCCGACGACGGTCGTGCAGAAGACCGGATTGGTCAGGCTGTGATACATGCGGCACGACACCGGGCGATGCGCATAGACGCTGCACTTGTTGTCGACGAGCAGCGTGCACGGCTTGGCGATGGCGGACGCGTGCTGCAGGGCGTTGACGAGCGCCGTGTCCAGATTTCCCTGCGCCTTTTCCGCGTAGCGCAGCCACATCGCCTGAAACTCGTCGGCGCTGCGCACAAAGCTGTCGTGTACGGCGCCGTAGTCGGCGCGCGGCCGGATCTGCCGATACACGTCGATGATCTCGAACGCATAGCAGCCGTGCACGACCTGATGGCAGCAGCGCGAGCATCCAAACTTGCACATGATCTTCAGCGAGCTCGCGCCGATGTTGTGCTCGATGTACGCATCGTAGATGGAGTAAAGCTCCGCCATGTCGGCAAAGAACGCATCCGGCAGCCAGCCGGTCGTGGCGAACTCGTCGATGCCCGGGCTCGCGGCCATCGCGCGTGCACGCTCGAGCATCAGCGCGCCGAGCCGCTTCGACTCTTCGTCCTGCAACGACGGAATCGCAACGGGTTCGTTGGCAGGAAGCGTGCTCATGCGCGAATCGTACTACCTGGAGTGCGCACACGCATGGCTGCGGGTGCGAACTGCGCTCCTCGTCATCAACGCAGCGGCACGTTTTCGCCGCGCTTCATGACCATCACGGGTCTCTCGGTCGCGCGAATGTCCTGCAGCACATCGCCGGGTACCGCGACGATATCGGCGTATTTTCCGGCCTCGAGCGTGCCGGTGTCGGCCTGGATGCCGAGCAGGGTGGCCGAGCCGATGCTGCTCGTCATCAGCGCGGCGGAAGGCGTCATGCCGACATCGACATAGTCGCCGAACTCCTTCGCATTCATGCCGTGCGGATACACGCCGGCGTCGGTGCCGAACGCGATCAGCACGCCGATCTTCAATGCGTTCTTCATCATGTCGGTATGTGCTGCATAGGCGGCACGCGCTTTCGCGCCGATTTTCGGCGGATAGCTGTCGGCCTTCGCGTCGACCCAGAGCTGGGTCATGCGCGTCGGCACCAGGTAGGTGCCTTTCTGCTTCATCAACTGCAGCGTGGCAGGCTGCAGGAAACTGCCGTGCTCGATCGAGTCCACGCCGGCTTCCACCGCCTGCTTCGAGGCGAGATCGCCGTGCGAATGCGCCGCGACCTTGCGGCGCCAGGCATGAGCCTCGGTCATGATCGCCTTGAGCTCATCGGGTGTCAGCTGCGGCACGTCGACCGGATCGGATTCGCTGAGCACGCCGCCGGACGCGCAGATCTTGATGACGTCGGCGCCGAACTTCATCTGTTCGCGCACCGCCTGCCGGCACATTTCCGGACCGTTGCAGACGCCCTCGAGCGTGCCCGATGGCTTCAGCCGCTCCGGCGGTGCCGGTGGACTGTCGCAGTGGCCGCCGGTCGAGCCGATCGCGTGGCCCGCAACCAGCATGCGCGGGCCTTCGGCGAGGCCGTCGTTGATCGCGTTGCGCAGCGACACGTCGACGAAGTCGGGCGCGCCCACCACGCGCACCGTGGTGAAACCGGCCTCGAGCGTGACCTTGGCGTTGTGCGCGGCGTGGAACGCCTGCTCGGCCGGGAAGCGCAGCATGCCGTTGTAGATGCCGGCCGCCCAGTCGTCCTCGTG
>DATIEJ010000085.1:0-5122 GCA_035455825.1 Rhodanobacteraceae bacterium
TCGCGATCGCCGACATCAACCAGGCCGCAGCGCAGGCGGCCGCCGACGAAATCAAGGCGCGCGGCGTCAAGGCGACGGCCGTCGTCATGGATGTCACCGACGAAGGCGCGGTCGAGGCCGGCGTCGACAAGACCGTCAAGGATCTGGGCAGCGTCGACATCCTCGTGTCGAACGCCGGCATCCAGATCGTCAATCCGATCGAGAACTTTTCCTACGCGGACTGGAAAAAGTTGATGGCGATCCATCTCGACGGCGCATTCCTGACCACGCGCGCGTGCCTCAAGCGCATGTACGCGGCCGGCAATGGCGGTTCGATCATCTACATGGGCTCGGTGCATTCGAAGGAAGCCTCGAAGCTCAAGGCGCCGTACGTTGCGGCCAAGCATGGGTTGATCGGCCTGGCCAAGGTCGTGGCCAAGGAAGGCGCCGCGAAGAACGTGCGCGCGAACGTCATTTGCCCGGGCTTCGTGCGCACGCCGCTGGTCGACAAGCAGATCCCCGAGCAAGCCAAGGAACTCGGAATTTCCGAGGCCGACGTGATCAAGAACGTCATGCTCAAGGAAACCGTCGACGGAGAATTCACGACGGTCGACGACGTCGCCCAGTGCGCGCTGTTCTTCGCCGGCTTCGGCACGAATGCGCTGACCGGTCAGTCGATCGTCGTCAGCCACGGCTGGTTCATGCAATGAGCGCACAAGTCAGGCGCGTGGCGCCGGCGCGGAAAAAGACCGCACAGCGACCGCCCGCCGGCAAGCGCTCCACAAATATACAAGTAAACAAAGCACCAAAGCCGCCGGCGCTGGCGGCGCGCGATTACGAGACCGTCGTGCTCGTGCTTCAGGGCGGCGGCGCGCTCGGTGCCTACCAGTGCGGCGTCTACGAAGGGCTCGACGCCGCCGGCATCCAGCCGGACTGGTTCGCCGGCATCTCGATCGGCGCGATCAATGCGGCGATCCTTGCCGGCAACGCGCCGGAGCGCCGCGTCGAGCGCCTGCGCGAATTCTGGCAGCGCATTTCGTCGCCCGCGCTGCCGCTGCCGCCCGAGGCATTCGACTGGCAGCGGCAATGGCTCGACGCGCTGCCGAAATACAGCCCGTTGCAGGCGCTGGCCAACTCGGCCGGGGCGATGACCGCGCTGTTGCACGGGCAGCAGGGTTTCTTCGTGCCGCGCTTGCCGCCGCCGTATGCGGCCACGCCCGGATCGAACGCCGCGACCAGCTTCTACAGCACCGCGCCGCTGCGTGCCACGCTCGACGCGTTCGTCGACTTCGACCGCGTCAACCACGCGTCGGCGCCGCGCCTGACGCTCGGCGCCGTCAACCTGCGCAGCGGCAACTTCGTCTATTTCGACAATCGCCGGATCGCGATCGGCGTCGAACACGTGCTCGCGTCGGCGGCGTTGCCGCCGGCGTTTCCGCCGGTCGAGATCGACGGGGAGTTCTACTGGGATGGTGGCCTCGTGTCGAATACGCCGCTCGAATACGTGCTCGAACTGACGCCGCGCCGCGATACGCTCGCCCTGCAAGTCGACCTGTGGAGCGCGCATGGCGAACTGCCGCGCACGCTCGGCGACGTGCTCGAACGCCAGAAAGACATCCAGTACTCGAGCCGCACGCGGCGCGGCACGGACACGGCCGCTGAACAGCAGCGCCTGCGCCTGGCGCTCGGCGAATTGATCGAGCTGCTGCCCGGCAAGCGCGTGCCGCCGGCGCTGGCCGGCGCATTTTCCGCATGGACTTGCACGAAAGTTGTCAACATCGTCCACCTGATCTACCAGGCCAAGTCCTACGAGCAGCAGTACAAGGACTATGCGTTCGGACCGTTGGCGATGAGCGAACACTGGAGTGCCGGCCTCGGCGACATGCAGCGCACGCTGGCCTGTCCGCATTACTTCGCGTTGCCGTCGCGCGACGTCGGCGTCGTCACGCACGATATCCATCGCTGAACCATCATGACGAATTCCGCGCCATGAATGCCGCGCGATGAATGCCGGGACCATCGAACGATTGCGCGCGCTGTGCGGCGGACCGCGCGATGGCGCGTTGCTGCGCTTCTCGCTCGGCAACGCCCTGATTGCGGCCGGTGCGCCGGCCGATGCGGCGGTCGAGTTGCGCCGCGCGGTCGAATTCGATCCGGCCTATTCGGCCGCCTGGAAACTCCTCGGGCGCGCGCTGGTCGAAGCCGGTGATCCGGCGCAGGCTCGCGTTGCCTGGGGCGATGGCATTGCGGCCGCCGCCCGCGCCGGCG
Source organism: Rhodanobacteraceae bacterium (assembly GCA_035455825.1). GTDB lineage: Bacteria > Pseudomonadota > Gammaproteobacteria > Xanthomonadales > Rhodanobacteraceae > Rudaea. Next base: position 2,248 of record DATIEJ010000085.1, read on the forward strand.
ACGTTCAGGCGCAGAAGGAAATGCAGGTGTTCGTAAGACGGCTCGACAAGCGTGGCGGCGGCTCCGCGGGCGATTGAGCGGTCAACGATTGATCGCCGGCGCCGCTCGCTCAATACAGCGGCTTGGATTCGCCCGGCGGCCGGATCGAATAGCGCTTGTAGTGCCACTGGTACTGGGCTGGCGCCAGGCGCACGCATGTTTCCACGCCACGATTGAGCGCGGCGACGGCGGTCGGCAGGTGCGGATCGTCGATGCCGGAGGGCGCCGGCAGGATATGCAGCCGGTAACCGGCGCCCCGCGGCAGCCGTTCGGCGAATGCGAACAACACGGTCGCCCCGGTGCGCTGGGCCAGGCGCGACAGCAGCACCATCGTCAGAGCCGGCGTGCCGAAGAACGGTGCGAACACCCCGTCGCCCTGCTTGGGTTGCTGGTCGGGCAGGATCCCGACCACGCCGCCATCGATAAGTCGCTTGAAGAGCTTGCGCACGCCGACCGTGCCTTCGGCGGGCACCTGTTCCACCGCGGTGGCGCCCTGGCGCGCGCGCAGCAGCAGGGGTTCGAGCGCCGGCTGGCGCGGCGGACGGTAGACGATCGCCAGCGGCGTGCGTTTGCATACCCAGTACGAGAGCAATTCCCAGCAGCCCAGGTGCGGCGCGGCGAAGATCATTCCGCGGCGTGACGCGATGGCCTGGTCGAGCAGTTCGAGGCCGCGCACCTCGCGCACCAGCAGCTGTGCGCTCTCTACCGTTCCGGACCAGACCTTGCACACCTCGAACAGCGATTTGCCGGCCTCGTACATCGCCGATTTCAGCAACTGGTGTCTGCTTTCACCGTGCAATTGCGTTATTACTATCGAGAGGTTCGCTTCGGCCTTGCGGCGCACCGGATTCGGCGTGTGCAACAACACCCAGCCGAGTGCGGCACCGATCCGGTGCAGGGCCGGCAATGGCAGGCGGCCGATGGCGCGGAGCAGGTGATACAGGATGGCGACGTACCAGCGCACGAATGATTCGAGCCCGTAAACGATCGATTCTACCGGCTGCGTGCGTGCCGCGGCGACGAAATGAGCGCGGTGCATGCCGCGCAAGGGTGAAAGATGCTAAAACTTCGTCATGCTTGCCCTGATCCAGCGCGTTCGCAACGCGCACGTCGACGTCGACAACGAGACCGTGGGACGGATCGGGCCGGGTCTGCTCGCGCTGATCGCCGTCCAGCCGGGCGATGGCGAGCCGCAAACGCAACGGATGCTCGAACGGTTGCTCGGGTATCGCGTCTTCGCCGACGCGGAAGGACGCATGAACCGGTCGTTGGCCGAGACCGGCGGCGGCCTGCTGCTGGTGCCGCAATTCACGCTGGCCGCCGACACGAGCAAGGGCATGCGCCCGAGTTTTACCTCCGCGGCCGCCCCCGAGGTCGGGCGGCAGTGGTTCGAACGCCTGGTCGAACTGGCAAAAAAAACCCATCCGCGGGTGGAAATTGGGCGGTTCGGCGCCCATATGATCGTATCTCTGGCCAACGACGGGCCGGTGACGTTCTGGCTGGAGGCGCGTTAGGGCGGGCGTTCAGACCAAGCGCGGCGCCCGCATCGCGGGTCAAACCGCCTGCCCTCGGCCCGCAGCGCGATGCGTTTCCTCATATTGCGCGGGAAGGGGTCCTCGACTTGACACCCTTCCTATACTTCCTAGTCTTTGCTTGAAGCAGTCTTTCTCATGACCACTGAACCCGGTAACCAGCAGCAGCAATCCGAAATCAAGACCCTGATCATCAAGGGCAAGGAACAGGGCTACCTGACCTACGCTGAAGTCAACGATCACCTGCCCGACGACATCGTCGATCCGGAGCAGATCGAAGACATCATCGGCATGATCAACGACATGGGCATCGAGGTGCACGAAGTCGCACCCGATGGCGAAACCCTGTTGCCGGAAAACCCGGTCGCGACCGACGACGAGACCGCGACCGAGGAAGCCGTGGCCGTGCTCTCGGCCGTCGACGCCGAAGTTGGCCGCACGACCGATCCGGTGCGCATGTACATGCGCGAGATGGGCACGGTCGAGCTGCTCACGCGCGAGGGCGAGATCGCGATCGCCAAGCGCATCGAGGAAGGCCTGAACCAGGTCCAGAGTTCGCTGGCGAGCTTCCCGTGGTCGATCCAGCTGCTGATCGAGGAATACGACCAGCACACCGAGGGCAAGAAGCGCCTGTCGGAAGTGCTGACCGGCTTTGCCGACATCGAAGTGCCGGGCCTGGACATCCCCGATCCGATTCTCGAGGCCGCCGAGGCCGAGGTCGCGGTCAAGGTCGGGGAAGAAGAAGCCGAGGATGGCGAGGAAGCCGGCCCCGGCGAAACCGGCCCGGATCCGATCGAGGTCACCCGGCGCATGGAAGAGCTGCGCACGCTTTACGGCAAGTTCCAGAAGTCCGCCGACAAGGTCGGCAGCGCCGACAAGAAGACCGCGAAGCTGCGCGACCAGATGGCCGAGGCGTTCCTCAAGCTCAAGCTGCCGGCGATCATGATCGACAGCTTCGTCAAGAAGCTGCGCGACGTCGTCGCCAACATCCGCTCGCACGAGCGCGCGATCATGGACATCTGCATCAAGCAGGCGCACATGCCGCGCAAGGATTTCCTCAAGGCGTTCCCGCAGCAGGAAACGAACTTCAAGTTCGCCGACGAGATGATCCGCAAGAAGCAGAAGTGGTCGTCGGCGATAAAGGCGCACCGCGAGGAGATCCTCAGCGAGCAGGAAAAGCTCGTCGCGCTGGAGAAGGCGCTGTACCTGTCGCTGGCCGACATCAAGGAAATCAACCGCGCGATGTCGATCGGCGAGGCCAAGGCGCGCCGGGCGAAGAAGGAAATGGTCGAGGCGAACCTGCG
>DATIEJ010000086.1:0-8490 GCA_035455825.1 Rhodanobacteraceae bacterium
GCTGCCGTTGAGCGCGATGACCTGCGCCGAATGCTCGCTGCCCCACAGTTGCGGCGGTGCCGTGCAGCCCTGGTCCCAGCCCGCGCCAAGGATGCGCGTCGGCTGGCTCGCGGTGCCGCTCGGCACCGACGCCATGAAGCAGTCCCACGACCAGTTCTGGTTGCACGCCGGATAGGCGCTCGCGCCCGGCGCGTTGGCGCCCATCTCGTAGCTGCCGGCGCCGACGATCAGTGTGTCGCCTCCATGCAGCGCAACGGCGGGGTTTGCCCCATCGCCCTGTGGGGGAAGCGCATCGAATGGATGGTGCCAGGCGCAGCTCTGGCCGGTTCCGCTGCCGGGGTAGGGCGTATTGCCCAGTCCGGTGCACTGTGAGGTAGAGCCGCCGTCAGCACGAATGTAATAAGTGGCCGCAAGCGCTGCCGGGCTGAGGAAAAGAGAAAAAATTACAGCGAGTAAAATTTTCATACGCCGCGAAAAAGTTTCCGTATTAGTGGGCGGCGCGAATAATGCTCCTATAAATATTAATATTGTGCGAAAGTGATCACGTAATGAAAAATATTATTGTATAAATTGTAAAAAAATGAACCCTATATCCGATAAAATCTTCTCACCAGGTAATAATTTCACGATCCCAAAGAATCCCAGGAAACAGGCGGGCCGGACAGCACATCTGTCGATTGAGAAATATTTTCCCGTTGAGCCCGTCAGGTTCAAGCGCAACCGGTTGACGGTTAAGTTATATGAATGAATAAATATTCCCCAATGGCGAATTAATAGCGCAGTGCGACGCCTCGATGTGTGGCGGCCGTCACTGGTTCATAAAATCGGGGATGAAAAAAGCGCGCATGATGAGCCGGCCGGCCGGCCAGGCGTCGGCGGCGATGGCCGTGCAGGATGAGCCGACTGCGGGTCTATCTGTTGGCGAGGCGGTCCAGCAGCGCCGCCTGAGCGGGCAGGATTTTCTTGCGTGCCGTCGCCAGCGTCATCCACTCGACCCTGTCGATCTCCGGGAACGTGACGATTCGACCGCTGCGCGGTGGCCATTCGACGTCGAACGTATTGCTGCGCAGGGCCGCTACGTCGAAGTCGCCCTCGAGCGCGAAGGCGATGACTCGCTTGCCGCCGTTCTGCTGGACCTCGCCGAGCGGTTCGAGCGCGCCAACCGCGTCGATGCCGAGTTCCTCGCGGAATTCGCGGCGGGCCGCAGCCTGCGGCGCTTCCGTGGAGTCAAACTCGCCCTTGGGAATCGTCCACGCGCCAAGATCGCGTTTCTGCCAGAACGGACCGCCCGGATGCGCGAGCAGCACCAGCAATTCGCCGGCACTGCGCTTGTAGAGCAGGACTCCTGCGCTGCGTTTTGGCATGCACGACATTATGCGCCGTCGGCGCGACGGATCGGCAGACCGGTGTGGCCTGCACGATCCTCGGCGCGCTTGGAAGAACGGAACGAACTCAGCGTCCTGCGTAGCCCGGACCGCGCAACACCTTGCCCGGCAGTTTGCCGGTCATCTTGCCATCGTCGATCACGGCGACACCGTTGACGATCACGTGCTGCATGCCGACGGAGAATCTGTTCGGGTCCGCGTAAGTCGCCTCGTCGCGCACCTTGGCCGGGTCGAACACGACGATGTCGGCCCACATGCCCTGCTTGATCACGCCGCGATCGGCCAGGTGCTCGCGTTGCGCCGGCAGTGACGTGAATTTCCGTATCGCATCGGCCAGCGTGAGCTTGCGCTCGTCGCGCACGTATTTGGCGAGTATGCGCGGAAACGTGCCATAGGCGCGCGGGTGTGGGTGATCCTTGCCGAGCAATCCGTCCGGCGAAGCGCCCGACGCATCGTTGTCGACCGACATCCACGGCTGCTGCAGCGCCAGCGCGACATCGGGCTCGTCCATGCCGAACACGGTCACGTAGGTGCCGGCCTTGTCCTTGATCAGGAAATCGAAGATCGTGTCGATCGGGTCGCTGTTCCATTCGGCGGCGATCTCGCTGACACGCTTGCCCTGGTATTTGACGAGCTCCGGATTGTTGACCGAGCAGATCAGGATGTCCTGCGCGCCCTTGATTGCCAGCCATTCGTTGTCCCAATCCGCTGTCGGCGTGGTCATGTCCTTGCGCATGCGCGCACGCATGGCCGGATCCTTGAGCCGTTCGACCAGCTTCTCGCTGCCGCCGTCGTTTGCCCATGGCGGCGTGAACGCGGCCATGTCGTTGTTCCATGCCGTGTACGCGTACGTGTCCGCGGCGACGTCGATGCCTTCGGCGCGCGCCTTGTCGATGCGCTCGATGACGTGCGGCATCTTGCCCCAGTTTTCCTGGCCGGAAGTCTTCAGGTGGAAGATCTCGACGCCGATGTTCGCTTCGCGGCCGATGCGGAACGTCTCGTCGAGCGCCGCATCTTCAGCATTGCCCTCGCTGCGCATGTGCGTGGCGTAGATGCCGCCGTGGCGCGAGGCGACTTTTGCCAGGGCAATCAGTTCCTCGGTGCTCGCGAATGGCGCCGGCGGATATTGCAGGGCGGTCGACAAGCCGAGCGCGCCGTCTTTCATCCCCTGGTCGACGAGGGCTTCCATCTGCTTGAGTTGTTCCGGCGTGGGAGCGCGATTGTCGTAGCCGAGCACCATCGCGCGCGCCGATGCAGCGCCGATGTAGGTGCCCATGTTGATGCCGATGCCCTGCTTTTCCAGGCGGGCAAAATATTGCGCGAGCGTGCGCCAGTCCGGCTTGATCTGGTAGTGATCGTAGCCGGGCTGGTTCTCCTTGATCATCGCGTCATTCAACGGCGCGACCGATTGGCCTTCGCCGGTGATCTCGGTCGTGATGCCCTGGAAGATCTTCGACGGTGCGCGTGGATCGACGAGCAGCGTGAGTTCGGATTGTCCGAGCATGTCGATGAAACCGGGCGCGACGACCATGCCGCGCGCGTCGATCTTCCGCGCTGCTTTCGCATCGGGCAGCCGGCCGATTGCGGCGATGCGACCGTCCTTCACGGCGACGTCGGCTGCGTACCACGGTGATCCCGTGCCATCGACGACGTGGCCGTTCGTGATGACCACGTCGTAGCTCGCCTCGGCCGCCTGCACGGTAACAGTGACGCAGGCGGGCAGCAGGACGGCAACAGCGAGGAGGAACCGGTTGCGAATGGACATCTGCGATACCCCTGTGCATGAAGTACGACGATTGTACGTTGCATCATCGATGTTTTTCGCCGCTTTCGCCGGCCGGCCGATTCCAGCTTGTGCGCTACGCCGGTGCGCGTCCTTCTTCCGGCCGACGCCAGCCTGAGTCGCCGGTCCTCCTAGGCTGGAAGTCACGCCTCCAGCGCGGCCGGTGGCCCGCATAAAAAATTCTTGATTTCCATGTGCGGTTTTTGCGCGTTTTCGCGTTATTAGGGGCACGCGTGACTCGAACTGACTCGAAATTCGCCGGACACGCGGCGCTGACAGAAGCGGAAACGCCAGCGCCCCGGACCAACCGGTTTCGAAAATTGCTTCCGCACCGACTGACAACCAGAGGAAATCGTCATGTTCTCGAAGAAGAAGCTGTTGAGTTTGGCCTTTGCTTTCGCGGCGCTCCCTTGCACCGGTGCCTTCGCCTCCGAAGGCACCTGCAGCGTGTCCTTGACGCAGGATCCGCTGGTCATGCGCATCGGCAAGGATGAGTTCCGCATCGCATTCGGCCTGGATGCCGCAAGTTGCAAGGAAAGCGGCTGCACCGGTTTGATCCGCTACAACACCACGTGGGAAACCGAAGACGGTATTCGCAGCACGGAACAGAAGACCGTAACGTTCAACATCCCGGATGGCGCCGAGCGCTCGCTCAGCGTGGACCGCAGCTATTTCGATACCGCCGAAGCCAAGCACACGACGAAGGTCGTCGGCGTCGACGTCAGCCAGATCACGTGTGATGGCGGGCCGCAGACGGGCCTTGCGAGCCGCTGAGTCCCTTGGCGCCTGATGGATGCACGAGTTCGCGGCAAGACTGCTGCGCGTCCGGCGCCACTTTTCCGTAGACCCTCTCCCGCTCGCGAGAGAGGATCGCGGCCGGACTTTCAAGCCTCGTGCCGCTACGCCGTGAGCAGGAAATCGAGCATGGCCGCGGCAGTTGCGTCGGGATTTTCAACGATCACCATGTGCCGTGCGTCGCGAATGACAACGGACCGGGATCCGGCGATGCAGGCAGCGGCGGCCTGGGCCGAGCGGCGATAGAACGGACGCGTATCGGCGCCGCCCGTGACCAAGGTCGGCATGGACAAGCGTGCGAGTTGCGAACATGTGTAGGGTGGCGGAGGCGTGGCGTAGGTTGGGCCGATCGTATTCGCGTTCTGAAGCAGCTGATCGCGGCATGCCCGGGGCAGCGCGGCGAATCCCCCAGGGCCACCCTGAGCCCAGTCGAAAAGAGTCATTGCGGCAGTTTCTTCTTTTCGGTCTGCCACCTGCGCGCGCAGCGTAGCCACCATCGCAGCCCGACCGGCATTCTCTTCGGCAAGTTCGGGCGCCAACGCGGGCAGCAGGCTCGGCAACGGCGGCTCGATCAAGGTCAGCGAGCGTACGATCGAGGGTTCCACGAGCGCGGCTGAAAGCACGACGGCGGCGCCATACGAATGGCCGACAAGATGGACGGGTCCGGCGATCGAATGAAGCAGTGCGAACAAATCGTCGCGATGGCTCTCGACGGAATAATCGACGGTTGCCGCAGGCGGATTGTTCGGCCAGTGAAAGCGACGGCTTACTGCGACGACGCGAAAGTGCGGCTGCAATCGGCTGGCTATCGAATCCCATTGACGATAGTCGCCGAGCGCGCCATGGACAAGAATCAACGCCGGCCCCCGGCCCGTTGCGTGTGCCGTCATTCCGGACGCCGCCGGCGCGACATCTGGCGAATGCCTGTCCGCACGGCCCGTCATCACGTCAGCACGCCACGGCGCTGCAGGGTCGGTGTAAGCTCATTGCAACGTCGCATTGTTGGCAGGGAACGATGGGCAAGGGCAACTATGTCATTAGAACAATGACGCGCGCGGAAATCGACACCGCCGTCGATTGGGCGGCCGCCGAAGGGTGGAATCCCGGATTGCACGACGCGGACTGCTTCCATGCCGCCGATCCCGCAGGCTTCTTCGTCGGCATGCTCGGCGACGAGGCGATAGCCTCGATCTCGGCGGTGAAATATGGCGACTCATTCGGGTTCGTCGGTTTCTACATCGTCAAGCAGGGATACCGCGGCCGGGGTTATGGGTTGCGCATATGGAATGCGGCAATCGCAACACTGCAACGGCGCAACATCGGTCTCGACGGCGTCCTCGATCAGCAGGAAAACTATCGGAAGTCCGGGTTTGCGCTGGCATACCGCAACATTCGTTACCAGGGAGTTGGCGCTGGGACGCAGCAACGCGACGACGATATCGTCCCGCTGTCGACGCTCGCGTTCGACGAAATCGTTGGTTATGACCAGGCGTTCTTCCCGGACGATCGGCTGCGCTTTCTCGAGCGCTGGATCGCACAGCGCGGCGTCGTTGCGGTCGGCGTGCTCGACCAGCGCAGACTCGCGGGCTACGGCGTCATGCGTCCGTGCCGGAGCGGATACAAGATCGGCCCTTTGTTTGCGGACAGCTTCGAACTGGCCGAGCGCCTGTTTGGGTTCTTTCGCGCGAAGGTGCCGGCGTCGCAGCCGATCTTCCTCGACATTCCGGAAGTCAACCGGCGCGCAGTCGACCTGGTCGAACGCCATGCGATGAGCGCGGCGTTCGAAACGGCGCGCATGTACACCGGCGATTTTCCACGGCTGCCGATCGACCGGTTGTTCGGTGTGACGACGTTCGAGCTGGGGTGATGTGGACACCAGGGCAGCGGCTGCGCAGCGGCGCCGAATGCGTGTCCGGACAGAAGCGAGGCTAACCAACTTTGCTATCGTGATGGTACCCGGCGCTCACACCAACCCCTCTCCCGGTGGGAGAGGGGCTACTAAAGCGGCTACTTGATCTTCACGCTGACTTGGTTCGAGTACGCCGATACGCGGCCGGTCGTCGTGTTGAACGCCTGGACGCGGAACAGGTAAGTGCCCGAAGCGACGCCGGACTGCGGGAACGTCGTTGCATTCGCCGCGGTGGTGCCGATACGCGCGAAGACTGCGGTGCTCGACGGCGCGCGCTCGATGTAGAAGCCCTGTTCATTGGTCGAATTGTCGGTCCAGCGCAGGGTTGCGGTGCCGGGCTTCGATGCCGATGCGGACAGTGCCGACGGCGCGTTAATTGCGTTCGTGTCGGCAGCTGCGGTGATCGTCACGTTCATCGAACCGGTCGCGCCGAGGTTGTCGGTGACGGTCAGTTTCGCGGTATACGTTCCGGCGGCGACATACGTGTGGGAAGCGCTGATGCCACTTGCGCTCGAGCCGTCGCCGAAAGTCCACGTGTAGTTCGTGATCGAACCGTCCGGGTCGCTGGAGCCGGAGCCGCTGAATGCGACGGCCAGCGGCACAGTGCCGCTGGTCGGCGTCGCACTGGCAGCAGCGACCGGCGGTTGATTCGCCGCGCCGCCCGCTGCGGCGACGTACAAAGTTATACTTTGCGCGGGTACCGACGTGGCGAAGCTCGAGCCGCTGAAGTTGATATCCGACAAGCGCGTGATCGCGTTGGCCGAGGTCAATTGCCAGGCCTGCGCGCTGCCTGCGGCCGCAAAGTTCGCGAGGTTCACGGTCACCGGCGTCGAGCCCGACAGCACCTTGCTGATGACCATGACCGTCATCGCACCGTCCGACGCGCGCGTCGCCGCGAATGCGGACAGGCTATCGGGATTCGGCACGCTGGCCGAAACACTGGTTTCGCCGAACGCCGATTTGTTGCCGTCGTAGTTGCGCCAGATCTTCATCGCCTTGTACGTCGGTGTCGATGCATCCGGCGTCGTCCAGCGCGTCGCGATGTCGAGGCCTTCGCGGCCGAAGATGCCATAGATGTCGGCCTGCGTCGTGGCGCCGTTGATATGGCTTTCGGCGCCCCAGTTGTACTCGGTGATCGCGGTCTTCAGCCCGGGGTAATACGTCGCGACCCAGTTGCGGATGCGCGGAATCAATTGCACCTTGTCGTTGATCCAGGTGGCGTCGATGTAATTCGGATCCCACAGCGAGCGCGTCGAGCGGTTGCGCAACTGCTGCATGGTCGTCGACGTGTCGTTGCCGAATTCGCCACCCTGGGGATACCAGTGCACGGAAAAAACATCGAGCAGGCGACGGCCGGTCGCGACTTCGTTCTGGTGCATCTGGTCGAGCAGCCAGGGCAGGTAGTCCCAGTTCGCATGCGCTGCGCGGTCGGGATAGCAGCACCAGTTGTGTGCAGCGCCGTACTGCTGGTCGTAGCCGCTGTAGAAGTAGCCGCTCCAACCCCATTCCTCTGGACCCACGACGGTCGCGGCCGGATCGACGTTCTTGACCATCGTCGCGTAATCGATCATGCGCTGGCGGATCTCGTCCATCGTCGCGCCGACCGGATGGACGTCGCGGTGCGTCGATTGCCAGATGCTGTGTTCGTTGTCGAGGATGTAATACTTCAGGCCGGCGCCGGACGCGTTGCCCCATTGCGTCACGAGATGCTGGACCCAGCCTTGCTGCAGGGTGGTGTTGTTAGGAACGTTTGCATCGTTCGGGTCATTGCCGGTGATGTTCTGGCCGGTGCTCCTGAGCACGCCATTGCCGGCATCCGGATACCACTGAGCGTCGTTGCCGGTCTGCGCGCCGTACTTGGCCTGGGAGAAACTTGCCAGTTTTCCGCGATTTGCGCCGAGTTTCGCGATCCAGTCGAGCATGGGCAAGGTCAGCATTGGCTCCGCGCTGCCCGCCTTGCTTTGCGAGATGAACGTATCGCCACGCTCGCCGGCGACCGCGCTGGCATCAGCGATGCTCTCGAAGTACCAGTCGAAATCGCGATTGTCGGCATTGAGCTGCCAGTTGTAGCGCGACGCGTTGTTGCCGCCGTAGCGATTGAGCGGGCTGTTGAGGTCATTGAGTTGCGCCGTGCTGCCGTACGCAACGCCGTAGATCAACGGACTGATCGCGTGGCGGTTGGCGCTGGCGTCGACGTTGACCGTGACCGGCGCGTTCTGGGCAGATGCGCCCGAGCACACGACAAGCGAAACAAGGATGCTCGTTGCAAGGAGGCGTACGTGAACTCCGTGAGACATGATTTCCCTCTCCGATCGGCCATTCGACTTCATGGCGCACGCCGCCGCATGCGTCCATGCTCAACGCAAACGTTGCCACATCCGGGAGTTAAGGCGACGTGACGTGTCGGTTCGGCGACTGCAGAAAGGAATAACGCGCGCGTGGCCGTGTCGCCGTCGCTGGTTCCGCGCCGTCGCGCGAGCGGCAACGGCGCGGTAAGCCGGGCGCGCCTCGGGGTTCTCGTCAGGCTGCTGCCTTGCGCAGCGCCGCCAGATCCAGCTTCTTCATCTGCAGCATCGCCTGCATTGCTTTCGGGCGCCTGATGAGGTCTGGCAGTTCGG
>DATIEJ010000087.1:0-4481 GCA_035455825.1 Rhodanobacteraceae bacterium
GGCGCCGGATTCAGGTGGCCGCAGGCCTTGCACGTACGCGCGTCGGCCGAGCGATAGAAGCGGTCGAAGACCGCCGGAAAATCCTTTTCGATGTTCTGCAGGACGAAGAATTCTTCATACAGCTTGTGGTTGCAGCGCTCGCAGAACCACAGCAAGCCGTCTTTTTCGCCGGGCAGTCGTTTGCGTTCGATGACCAGTCCGATCGAGTCGGCCATCCGCTGCGGCGAGTGCGGAACGCGCGCCGGGAGATAGAAGATCTCGCCGGCGCGGATCGGAATGTCGCGCGCCTTGCCGTCCTCCTGCACCTTCAGGACCATCTCGCCTTCGATCTGGTGGAAGAATTCCGGACCTTCGTCCCAGTGGTAGTCGGTGCGCGCGTTCGGGCCGCCGACGATCATGACGATGAAATCGCCATCGACGATGCACTTGTTGCCGACCGGCGGCTTGAGCAGATGCCGGTGTTCATTTATCCACTTGTGGAAGTCGATCGGTGCGGGAAGCATCGTCATTTCGTGCCGTCGTCGTTCAGCGGGCGTCCGGGCCATTGTAGCGCGTTTGACGGTGTGGCCCGAATTGTCCCACACTGGTCCCGCAGGTGGCTCGAACAATGCCTTTGCGCGGCGTACGCTTGTGGCCCGTTCAATCCCTGGATAGCCCCATGACCGATTCCACGACCGCCGTTCTGAGCATCGACGTGCAGCAGTCCTTTCCTGCCAGGCCTTACTGGCGCGAAGACGACGTGCCGGCATTTCGGAAAAACGTCACGCGCCTGATCGACGGAGCGGCGCAGCGCGGCTGGCCGGTAGTGCGCATCCTGCATGAGGACGGCGATGGTCCGTTCGCGGCAAGCAGCGGCCTGGTCAAGCCGCTCGACTGGATGCCGCCGACGCACGCCGTCGAGTTCGTCAAGCATGTGCACAATGCGTTTACCGATACGGGACTCGATCGCTGGTTGCGCACGCGTGGCATTCGCAGAGTCGTCGTCGCGGGCATCCGCACCGAGCAGTGTTGCGAGACGACGACGCGCGTTGCGTCGGATCTCGGCTACGAGGTCGACTTTGTCGGCGAGGCGACGCTGACTTTTCCGATGACCGATCCGCGCAGCGGCAGGCAGTTCAGCACAGCGGAAATCCGCGAGCGCACCGAACTGGTGCTGCGCGACCGCTTCGCGCGGATCGCGACCGTGGAGGAGGCGCTGGGGCATGGATGACAGGAGTCGCAACCGTGAAGATCGCGCCGACGAGGAACGCACGCGCGCATGAACGTCTGGTTCGTCCTGCCGCCGGATCTGCTGCTGCTCGATTTTGCCGGGCCCGCCGATGCGTTCCGTGTCGCGGCAGCTCGCGGCGCTGAGTTTCGCGTGCGCGTTGTCGCGGCAGAACCGGTCGCGCCGACTTCGCTTGGCGTCACGCTCGGCAACATCGAGCCGCTGCCCGAGACGATCGAGCACGATGCGCTGCTGGTCGTGTGCGGTTCGTCCGACGATGAAGCGGCACTGGCGTCGCCGCAGGGCCGCACGCTCGTGCGCTGGCTGCGCGAGGTCGGCAGGCAGCCGAAGCGCCTGGCCTGCGTTTGCTCCGGTGCGCTGTTCGCGGCGCGCGCCGGCCTGCTCGACGGCAGGCGCTGCACGTCGCATCACAGCGAACTCGACCGGCTGCGCCGCGAGGCGCCGACCGCCGACGTGCTCGACAGCCGCGTGATCGTCGAAGACCGTGGCTGCTATACCAGCGCAGGAATCACTGCCGGCATTGACCTGGCACTCCACCTGATCGCCGAACTGGCGTCGCCGCAACTGTCGGTCGATGTCGCGCGCCACATGGTCGTGTACATGCGCCGCGGCGCCGACGATCCGGCCTTGTCGCCGTGGCTGGAGGGACGCAATCACCTCGACGCCGGCATCCATCGCGCGCAGGACGCATTGACGCGCGCGGCCCAGGAAGACTGGCCGCTGCAGCGGCTGGCCGATCATGCCCACGTCAGCGTGCGCACGTTGACGCGGCGTTTTCGCGACGCGACCGGTATGTCGGTGCGCACCTATCACGCGCGCCTGCGCTACCTGCTCGCGCGGCAGGCGCTGCATTCCGGGCTCAGTGTCGAAGCGGCGGCAACCGAGGCCGGTTTGGGCTCGGCGCGGCAATTGCGCCGCTTGTGGGCCGGTCAGACCGGTACTACGCCGCGTGGCAAGCCGTCCACCGCCCCCGAACTCGCGGGCCTCAGCCCGGCAACGCCGCGACGCACTTGAGCTCGATCGCTATCGGCGTCGGCAGCGCGGTGATGCCGAGCGTCGTGCGGCACGGCTGCGCCGTCGTGAAATATTCGGTGTAGACGCGATTGTAGGCGGCGAAGTCGCGTGCCATGTCGGTCAGGTACACGGTCACGTCGACCAGGTCTTCCCAGCGCGCGCCACTGGCATGCAGGATCGCGCGCACGTTGGCGAACACCGCGCGGCACTGCGCATCGATGTCGTAGCTCAGCAGCCGGCCTTCGCTGTCGTAGACGTTGCCGATGATCGCATTGGTGCGCGGATCGCGCGGTCCGACGCCGGACAGGAACAGCAGGTTGCCGACGCGGCGCGCGTGCGGATAAGCGCCGACCGGCTGCGGCGCTCCCGCGGCATGGACTACATCGCTCACGGTTTTGCCGGCGTATCGACCGTCGTGTCGATGTCGCGCGTGGTCACGATATGCCCTTGCGCATCGGTGGCGGTCACGTGATATTTGCCCGGCCGCAGGTACATCCGTTCGGTCACTGTTCCGTGAAACGCGACGATCCGGTTCTCCGCGGAGGCGCCTTGCGCAACCACGTTGAGCACGACGCGGTCGGCCGGAATGCCTTCCATGCCTTCATTCGCATATCGCGCCTCGACCAGGCAAGGAAAATGCGTGTTGCAGACTTCGCCGGCGACGCCGTAGGCGACGCGCAGTCCGCCGAGCGTCAGCCACTGCGGACGCTCGTTCGACCCGGTCTCCTGCGGCGGAAAAAACACGCTCATGTCGTACTCGCCGGGCTTGAGGGTCCACGCCTTGTTGCCGCTCACGAACACGCTCGGCACGCTCAGATGCTGGCCCTGGGTGATCGCCAGGTAGTACGGGTGATCCTGATCGGGCTTTGCATGCTGGATCATCATGGTCTGTTCGATCGTCAGCGGATCGATGCCGGAGATCTTGTGGAAAAACTCGCCCATGCTGCTGCCGCCGAGATACTTGCCGCTCTTCTGCACGTGCGCGAAACCCGCGTTGACGATCAGGCGCGCCTTCGGATCCTTCTTGAACACCTGGTTGTAGATGTTCTCGGCGCCGGCTTTTTCGCGCGGATCGCCGACGCCTGCGTTCTCGGCGTCGTAGGCGACAACCGTGTAGCCCAGGCGCAACGCGGTGCGGACCATCTCGCCGTACAACGGCTCGTTCGTGTAGAACCCGCTTTCGGCGATCGGATAGCCGCGCTTGTTCAGGTCCTTGTCGGAGATGTACAGCGTTTCCGCGGCGAAGTAGTTGAAGCCCTCTGCGCGCAGCTTGGCCAGCAGCTCGATCGTCAGCGTGCGCGTGACCGGCGCGCTATGCGCCTCGTTGAAGAACACGGCCTGGCGGCCCTTGGCCATTTCCAGGATCACGTCGGCGGCCGGCCGCAACTGGTAGCCGCCGTTCGACGGCGACGGCGCATCGTTGTCCTGCACCGGCTGGGCGATCGAAAAGCTGGCCCGCGCGCCGTTGTAGTCGCCGATGTAGGTCTGATACCAGCTCAGGTACTGGCCGAAGATCAGCTGGAACGCGCGCTCGCGGTTCGAATCGTAGGCAAGCTGCATGCGCAGGTACTGCGCCAGCAGGCCGGGCTGCTTCTGCGCATCGCGCATGATCGCGTCGGACTTGTCGGCCGCCGCGAGTTGTTGCGCGCGCCATTGGGCCGGCGTCAGTTCGTCGGTCGACGGCGTGGTCTTCGAACTGGCGACGGCTGCGGCGCAGCAAGCGGCAGCGGCGCTGGTCACCAGCAGCGTGCTGAAAAGAGTCCGGAAATTTCCGTGTCGCATCATTCGCCCCCAGGGGTTGGCAAGTGCATCGTCGCAGCGATCGGCGCCGCTGTCACAGTGGCTTCAGTCATGGCACAGCGCCGCCAAGCTGCGCAAGTGCGTGTACGTAGCGTTCGTCGAGCGCGGCAGCGGCGTCCATCTCCAGTCCCAGATCGCGCACGCGGCCATCATGCAGCCCATAGACCCATGCATGCACGCTCAGCGTCTGGCCACGCTGCCAGGCGTCCTGCACGACGGTCGTCTGGCAAACATTGACGGCTTGCTCGATTGCGTTCAGTTCGCACAGGCGTGTCATGCGGGCTTCGTCGGAGGCCTGCCGGGCAATCTCGTCCCGATGTTTCTGCGCTACGTCGCTGACGTGGCGCAGCCAGTTGTCGACGAGGCCCAGGCGCGCGCCGGTCAGCGCCGCGCGCACGCCGCCGCAACCGTAGTGGCCGACGACCATGATGTGCTCGAC
>DATIEJ010000088.1:0-8908 GCA_035455825.1 Rhodanobacteraceae bacterium
GTGCCAAGCTCGATGGGGTCCTGCGCAGCCATCAACTGGCGCCGCACGGATCGCTGCGCGACACCTGCGTCTACAGCATCATCGCCGCGGAATGGCCTGGTGTGCGCGCGAATCTCGACTGGATGCTGCAGATGCCGCGCACCTGAGAAGAGTCTGGCAGTCGCCATGGCGCTTGCCGTAGGATGCGCGACTCGCTTCTCGCAGGCCGCTCTTCGATGACTGTTCCAAAACGCCGCTCGACCATTGGACTCTGGCTCGGCTTTGCAACAGCGATGATGAGCGCGCTGGCCGGCGGCGCCGTGTGGTGCGTGCTGGTGCTGCGCACCGGCTATGAACTCACGTGGTTCGCGCTGGTTTGCGCGATCGTCGTCGCGTGGGCGTTGCGCGCCAACGGCTTCGCCGGATCGCGCGTCGGCGCGGCACTGGCGGCGCTGTGCACGGCGCTGGCCTGCATCTACGCGCAATGCCTGCTGGCCGTCGGCGACGTTGCGCAGGCGATGGGTTTTTCCTTGCGCGAGACGCTGTACCGCATCGGTGTCGACTTCGTCGTCGCCGTTGCGACCGGACGCATCAGCCCGTGGCAAACCGCACTCTACGTCGTCGCGATGGCGCTATCGGCGTGGCTCGTGTTGCGCCAGCCGAAAAAAGCCAGCACGGCATAGGGTGGGCGTTGGCCCACCGTTTTTCTTTGATGCAAGAAAAGCGCGGTGGGCCAGGCCCACCCCACACGCCGAAATCGCAGCGTCAGTGTCCGCCGCCGCTGTCGACCGCCTTCAATCCGGCGATCAGCTTGTTCGCCGCTTCCTGGCCGTCGGCGTAAAGCATCCTGCAGTTGTCCTGGTAGAACAATGCATTTTCGATGCCGGCGAAACCGGTGCCCTTGCCGCGCTTGATCACGATGACCTGCTTGGCGTTGGCGACGTCGAGGATCGGCATGCCGTAGATCGGCGATGACTTGTCGGTCTTGGCGACCGGATTGACGACGTCGTTCGCGCCGATCACGATCGCGACATCGCAGTTCGGGAATTCCGGATTGATGTCGTCCATGTCCGCGATCAAATCGTAGGGCACGCCGGCCTCGGCGAGCAGCACGTTCATGTGGCCGGGCATGCGCCCGGCGACTGGATGGATGGCGAACTTCACGTCCTTGTCGCGCTTGATCAGCTGCTGGCTGAGTTCCCAGATCTTGTGCTGGGCTTGTGCCACCGCCATGCCGTAACCCGGCACGATGATGACCTTCTCGGCCAGATACAGCAGCGACGCCGCGTCGTCGGCCTCGATCGGCTTCATCGAGCCCTTGATCTCGGATGCCGCCTGGCCGCCGCCGCCGAAGTTCGAGAACAGCACGTTGCTGATCGAACGGTTCATCGCCTTCGCCATGAGCCGCGTCAGCAGCGTGCCGGCCGCGCCGACGACGGTACCGGCGATGATCAGCGCGACATTTTGCTGCACGAAACCTTCAAAGCCGACCGCCAGGCCGGTGAACGCGTTGTACAGCGAGATCACGACCGGCATGTCCGCGCCGCCGATCGGCAAGGTCATCAGGATGCCGAACAGCAGCGCGAAAACGAAGAACAGCACGATCATGTGCGGCGCCATGTGATACACGACCATCGCGCCGAGCACGACGGCGGCGAGGAAGCACAAACCGTTGACCGCCTGCTGGCCGCTGAAGCGGAATGTCTTGTCCATCCAGCCCTGCAGCTTGGCGAACGCGATCAGCGAGCCAGTGAACGACACCGCGCCGATCAGTGCGCCAACGACGGCGAGAACTTTCTGGGTCAGGGTCAGCGCGTGTTCCGGCGATCCGGACAATGCCGCGCCGAGCAACGCGCTCGCGCCGATCGCCGCGGCCGAACCGCCGCCCATGCCGTTGTACAGCGCGACCATCTGCGGCATGTCTGTCATCGCGACTTTCTTGCCGCTGTACCAGGCCATTGCCGTGCTCAGCGCGATCGCGACAAAGATCAGCGCCGCGTTCTCGATCAGGATCCTGTCGGGACCGCCGTGATGAAAGAACGTCACGACCACGGCGACAAGCACGCCGACGCCGGCCCACTGGATGCCGCTGCGCGCCGTCACCGGCGACGACATGCGCTTGATGCCGAGGATCAGCAGGACCGCGGCGACGAAATAACTCGCCTGGATCAGCAGTGAAATGATGTTCGAGGCATCCATCACTTGCCCTCCCCGGCCGCGGGCTTCTTCGACGACTTGAACATCTCGAGCATGCGCTCGGTCACGACGTAGCCGCCGGCCGCATTGCCCGCGCCGAGGAACACGCCGATGAATCCGATCACCTGCTGCAGCGGCGTCGTCGCCTCGCCGAGCGCCACCATCGCGCCGACCAGCACGATGCCGTGCACGAAGTTCGAACCCGACATCAGCGGCGTATGCAGGATCACCGGCACGCGCGAGATGATCTCGTGGCCGGTGAACGCGGCGAGCATGAACAGGTAGAGGGCCAGGAATCCGTCGATCATGTCAATTCCCCACAAGTTGGTCTGTCACCTTCCTGAAGATCAAAAGATCCGCCACGAAGACACGAAGACACGAAGATCACGAAGAAGAGCTACAAGACAAGTCGTTTGAGGCCATTCTTAATTGATTGGCAATCAAAATTTATCAGCAGCCCGATCCTGCACTGCGTCAGTTTCATATACGTCAAAAGTTGGGCTTCATGCACCGGGAGAAGCCTTTCCACAACCTTCAACTCGACCAGCAACACGCCCCCAACAATCAGGTCAACGCGTAAATTCGGGCAATCGAGCTTGTTACCTTTGTACCAAACCTCCACTGCCTTCTCGGACTCGAATCGCAACCCGGAAACTGTCAACTCATGTTCAAGGCATCGTCTATAAACCGACTCCAGAAGTCCGGGGCCTAACGTTCGATGGACTTCAATGGCACAGCCAATAACCTTTCCGGAAACCTCGTCGAATTCCATTCGCTCTTCTTCGTGTCCTTCGTGCCTTCGTGGTGGATCTTTTGATCTTACGTAGTTCCCTCGACCAAAGCCTTGGTTGCCTCGTGCTTGATTTCGCCGGCGTGCGTCACGCAGGTCTTGGCGATCAGTTCGTCGGTCCAGTCGAGCGTGAGCGCGCCGTCCTTGACGCTCAGTTCGAGAAAGTTATACAAATTCTTCGAGTACAGTTCGCTCGCGTGGATCGGCGCGGTCGCGGCAAGGTTGACCGGACCGATGATCGTCACGCCATTCGCGCTGACGACAGTCTTGCCGGCCTCGGTCAGTTCGCAGTTGCCGCCGGTTTCGGCCGCGATGTCGACGATCACGGCGCCCGGCCTCATTCCGGCCACCATCGCCGCGGAGATGATGCGCGGAGCCTTGCGGCCCGGCACGGCGGCGGTCGTTACGATCACGTCGACGCCCTTGATGTGTTCGGCCAGCGCGGCCTGCTGCTGCGCCCGTTCCTCGGCCGTCAGCTCGCGCGCGTAGCCGCCGGCGCCGGCAGCACTGACGCCGAGTTCGACGTATTTCGCGCCGAGTGACTGGATCTGCTCCTTGGTTTCCGGCCGCACGTCGAAGCCTTCGACTTGCGCGCCGAGCCGGCGCGCGGTCGCGATCGCCTGCAGTCCGGCCACGCCGGCGCCGACGATCAGCACCTTGGAAGGCCGCACGGTTCCGGCGGCTGTCGTGAGCATCGGGAAGAATTTCGGACTTGCCTCGGCCGCGATCAGCACGGCCTTGTAGCCGGCGATGTTCGCCTGCGACGACAGCACATCCATCGCCTGCGCGCGCGTCGTGCGCGGCAGCAGTTCCATCGCGAAACTCGTGATCTTGCGGTCGCGCAGCGCCTTGATGCGCTCCGGCGCCAGGTGCGGTTGCAGATAGCCGATCGTGACGGCGCCTTCCTTCAGCGCGGCAATTTCGTCGAGCGACGGTGGCTGCACCGTCAGCAGCACGTCGGCACGCGCCAGCGCGCTGCGCGCGTCGCCGGCGACTTCGGTGTCCTTGTAAGCCGCGTCCGGAAAGCTCGCCGCATCGCCGGCGCCGCGCTCGATCAGCAAGCTGGCACCCTTGGCCTTGAGTTTCTTGGCCACATCCGGCGTCAGCGCAACCCGGCGCTCCCCAGACATGGTTTCGCGCACAACGCTGATCGTAATCGCCATGAAACCCTCCCGCTCATGCGACGTCTCGAACGCCGATGCTATCTTAAGCTTGGCGGTCGCGGCTAGCTGTTATGCTTGGCGGTCTGAAAAAGAACCCCGCAGCGGACATGAATTCTCTCGATTTTCTCGAAGCCCGGCGCTCGCAGCCGTCACGCCAGCTCGGCGAGCCCGGCCCGACACCCGAACAGCTCGAGCGCCTGCTGACCGCCGCGATCCGCGTGCCCGACCACGGCAAGCTCACCCCTTGGCGGCTGCTCCTGATCCGCGGCGAAGACCGCGCAAGGCTTGGCGAGGCATTGACCGAGATCCATGCCCGCGTCGACCCGGCCGTGCCGCCCGCGGTCCTGCAGAAGGATCGCGACCGCTTCAATTTTGCGCCGCTGATCGTGGCCGTGGTCGCACGCCTCGAGCCGAACCCCAAAGTACCCGAGCAGGAACAGGTCCTGTCGGCGGGCTATGTCGCGTACAACCTGCTGCTCGGCGCCCAGGCGCTCGGCTTCGGCGCGCAGATCCTGACCGGCTGGGCCGCCTACGACCGCGACGTCGCCGCGCTGCTCGGTCTCGGCGAAAAAGAGCGCATTGTTGCTTTTGTACACATTGGAACTGCGCGCGACGAGGCACCCGAACGAACGCGCCCGGCGCTCGCCGGCGTCGTCAGTGAATGGAGCCACGACTCCACGACATGACGCAGACCCTCCACCTCATCGACGCCAGCCTCTACGTCTTCCGTGCCTGGCATTCGATGCCGCCGCAGTTCAGCGATCGCGATGGCGCGCCGGTCAACGCCGTGCATGGTTTCACGCGCTTCCTGTGCGATTTCCTCGAGCGCGCGAAGCCGACGCACGTCCTGGCGGCGTTCGACGAATCGCTCACGAGTTCGTTCCGCAACAACATCTATCCGGCCTACAAGGCGAACCGCGAGTTGCCGCCAGCCGAGCTCCTCGTGCAGTTCTCGTACTGCAAGCGCATCGCCGCGGCACTGGGCATGACCGTGTTGTCGGATGTGTACTACGAGGCCGACGACCTGATCGGCAGCGCGGTCGTGCGCGTGCGCGGCGAAGGCTTTCGCACCGTGATCGTCTCGGCCGACAAGGATTTCGGCCAGATGATCGGCAGCGACGACGAACTGTGGGATTTTTCCAAGAACGAACGCTGGGATGCCGCCGGGGTCAAGCGCCGGCTCGGAGTGCGTCCGGACCAGGTCGCCGACTTTCTCGCGCTGACCGGCGATGCCGTCGACAACATTCCCGGCGTGCCGGGCATCGGCGCCAAGACCGCGGCCAGCCTGCTCGCGCATTTCGATTCGCTCGATGCGATGCTGGCGCGGATCGAGGAGATTCCATTCCTGCGCCTGCGCGGATCCGGCCAGGCTTACGTGCGCCTGAAGGAGCACCGCGAACAGGCTTTGCTGTCGCGCACCCTGAGCCTGATCGCGCTCGATGCGCCGGTGCCGGCGCAGGCGGAGCACCTGCGCTGGGGCAAGCCGGATCTCGGCGCGCTCGACCTGCTCTGCGAGCAGCTGAAATTCGGACCGCTGACGCGATCACGCTGCCGGGCGCTGACGCCGTAGCAGCAGCGCCGGCAGCAATCAGTGACCGCCGCTGTCCGCGTCTGCGGGCTTGTCTGCAGGCGTATCGACCGGCTTGAGCGGCGACGGCGGCGGCAGCGGCACTCCCGACGATTTCTGCAACTCGTGCACGCCGGTGCTGATGCCGCTCTGGTCCCAGGCGAAGCGCAGGTTCGAACGGAAGATCCGCGTCGCCTGCAGCGCCTCGGAATTCTTCAGCACGCCGAGTTTGTCGTACAGGCCCTTCTGGCTGTTGGCGATGAAGTAAAGATCGTTGCCGGCGATCGCGCCGCGGGTCGGCGTCGTGAACGCCGGTTGCGCGACGTCCAGGGGCATTGCCGCGACCACGCTGCGGCCGTCCTCGGACAGTTTCAGGCGCATCACGCGCTGCGGCACCATCCCGTTTTCGATGATGATCAGGCAACCGTCGTAGAAGTACAGACCATCGATTCCGCCGAGCACGAGCTTCTCGGGATTGCGCGACAGGGCGAACGGCGCCGTCTTGGTCAGGTCGATGCCGAAGATGCCGAGCGCATAGTCGGCCATGTACAGCGTCCGGCCGTCGTCGGAGACCGCAATGCCACGAATGCTCGTCAGCTTCGGGTTCTCGACCAGCATGGTCAGCTGATCGTGATCGATGCGGAAGATCTGCCGCCGGGCCGCATCGGCGGCATAGACCCGGCCATCCTTGCCGACCGCGATGCTTGTCAGGACGTGCACCTTTCCGCTCTCGGCAAGAACGTACTTGTGCAGGAACTTGCCGGTGCTGAGCTGGAACTCGAAGATCCCGGTCTGGCCAAACTGCGAGCTGTTGAATGCCTTGTAGTAGGCCACGTCGGAACTGGCGACATAGACCTTGTCGTGCGCCGCATCGACGGCCAGGTCGAACACGCCCCACAAGCCGTTTTCGGCGTTCGGCGCGATGAAATCGGTAATCTTGCCTTTCTCGTCGACCAGCAGGACCTTGCCTTCGCGCGCGCTGCCGACGAGGAACTGCTTGCGCGCCGGGTCATAACCCATCGACTCGAACAGAAAATCGCCCTTGGGCAATTCGAACGCGACCTTGCCCTCGCCGAACTGCTTGGCATTCGCCTGCATGTTCGCGACTATGTAGTCCCACACCTTGGTGCCGTGGATCGGCTCGAACCTCGGTTCCTTCGAAATATCGTAGCCATAGCCCTGGCCCTGCATGCGCACGAGCACGTCGTACGCATTCGTCTTGTCCTTCTGGCTCGCGTAGATCATCGCCAGCTGCAGCTTCAGCTGGCCCGAGTCGGGCAGCAGCTCGGTCAGGCGCTGCACCGTGCGCGTGAAGCGCGGAGTGTCGCCGATCGAGTTGTACACCTCGCTCAGGCGCGTCAAGCCGCCGATGTCCTTCGACTCGCCGATCTGCTCGAGGGTCAGGGTTTCGGCTTTCTGCGTCAGGGCGTCAGCCGAGCGCGCCGGCGCAGCGTTCGCGGCCGGAGCGGCGGGCTCGGTCTGCGCGTACGCCGGGACGACGCCTGCAGCCAGAAGGCCGGCCAACAGCACACGTGATTGAATGTTCATACCCGCAACCTTGATCATAAGGACTGGCGTTGGAAACCGTCGGCAGGGTTAAGTTCCCTGCTGCTGCCTGGTGTCACAGCCGGTAACCGCTGGCTGTGGGAAACTGGCTGCTTCATGCCTGCTGGCGGCACTGGCCGGCCATTGCCGGCGAAACCGGGCGCAAAGCGCCTGCCAGGACTTCCGACCGCTTTGCCACGAGGGCGCGCACAATGACCGAAACGCAAACGCTTTGCAATGGCCGCTGGCTGCGCCTCATGCGCCGCGGCCGCTGGGAATACGCCGAACGCACGAATCCGGGCGGCGGCGTCATCATCATCGCCGTCACTCCGGAAGATCGCATCGTGTTCGTCGAACAGTGGCGGGAAGCCGTCAGCAGCAAGACGATCGAGATGCCGGCCGGGCTCGTCGGCGACCTGCAAGGCAGCGCGGACGAAAGCGCCGTCGCCGCGGCCGAGCGCGAGATCGTGGAGGAAACCGGCTACCGTGCCGGCCGCATCGAGTTCCTGATGAGCGGGCCGTCATCGGCCGGCATGACGAACGAAATCATGTCGTTCGTCCGCGCCCACGACCTCGTGCGCGAACACGCCGGCGGCGGCGACCACACCGAAGACATCATCGTGCACGAAGTGCCGCGCGCAGAGGCCGCGACCTGGCTGCTCGACCGGATGCGCGAGGGCTACTCGATCGACCCGAAGCTGTTCGCGGGGCTGTATTTCCTCGATCACGCCGAAGCGCTGTTCGGCGCGGCGTAGCCAAGTGTGGTCCAAACACTGGAAAACCGGCGTCATTCCCGCGAAAGCGGGAATCCATCTTGATCTTGCCCCCTTACCAAAAAGCAAAATGGATTCCCGCTTTCGCGGGAATGACGTCAAGTTTGGGTTGGTCGGAAGGTGCTAGCGCAGCATGAACTGCCAGATCAGCAGCAACGCCATCGCGGCCATCAGCAGCCAGGTAACCGCGGTTCCGACCAGACGCTCCGGCGATATGCCGCCGGTGCGCGACAAGCCGAATCCATGCACGACGCGGGCGGCAATCAATATGATGCCGCACGCATGCAACAGCATCGGCTGCGTCTGATTCAGCTCCAGCATCAGCAGGAGCAGGAGCGCGAGCGGCAAGTACTCGATGCAATTGGCCTGCGCGCGGATGCGCTTTTTCAACTCCTTGTCGTCGCCGTCGCCCAGGCTGATGCGAGCGCTGATCCGGCGCAGGACGACGCGGATCGACAGCACGACCACGAGCAGTGCCGCGAGGGCGACGTAGAGACCGGTGATACGCATGATTCCCCCTGCGTGCGCGCCTACTCTGCGGTGAGGCGACTGCCGTGCTGAACACCGCGCAGCGTGGCATCGCCGAGCGGCACGATGCGATAGCTTACCTTGACTTCCCCGACCTGGGGATGCGCAGCATCGCCACCGGCGTACAGGGCACCGTTGGCGTCGGCAAAAGTGGCCGCGAGATTCGGCGGCAGGTCGGCCGCGCGAACCGGATGGTCTGCGAGCGCAACCTGCGCCGCGACCAGTACGGGATCGGCCGCATAGGCACCGAGCTTGAGGTCGGCGCCGGCAAAATGCGCGTCCACCAGCCGCATCGGCGGGTTCTCGTGACCCTGCGGCTCGCGGAAAGCGGACGACTCGATCCGTTGCGACGCCCACGCCGTTTCGT
>DATIEJ010000089.1:0-4984 GCA_035455825.1 Rhodanobacteraceae bacterium
CGGTTCGCTGGCCGCGCCGGTCGACATCGTCGAGCAGCACGTGATCGGCCCGAGCCTTGGCCAGGACAACATCAACAAGGGCGTCAAGGCCGTCATCATCGGCTTGCTCGCGGTGCTCGCCTGCGCCGCGGTCTACTACCATCTGTTCGGGCTGATCGCCGACGTGGGGCTGATCCTGAACCTCGTGCTGCTGGTCGCCGTGCTGTCGATGTTCCAGGCGACGCTGACGATGCCCGGCATCGCCGGCATCATGCTGACGCTCGGCATGGCGATCGACGCGAACGTGCTGATCTGCGAGCGCATCCGCGAGGAATTGCGCAACGGCTCGACGCCGCTGGCGGCGATCCGCGCCGGTTACGAAAAGGCCTGGGCGACGATTCTCGACGCCAACGTCACGCACCTGCTTGCGGCGTTCGGCCTGTTCGCGTTCGGCTCCGGCCCGATCAAGGGCTTCGCGGTGACACTGGCGATCGGCATCATGACCTCGATGTTCACTTCGGTGACGGTCACGCATGCACTGGTCAACCTGCTTCACAACGGCCGCAAGCTCAAGGGCCTGAACGTCGGTGGCGGTTACGCACGCACGGCCAGCGCGGCCTAGTCGCCTTCGTGTTCTTCGTGTCAATGCCGTTGCTTCCTGGCCCGGCATCCAGTTTTCGAAAGGTCTAATGAAATGGAAGTTTTCAACCCCAACAGCAACATCAACTTTCTCGGCTGGCGCAAGGTCAGCCTGACGATTTCGCTCGTGCTGATCATCGTCTCGCTCGGCGCGATCTTCACGCGCGGTCTGAACTACGGGCTGGATTTCACCGGCGGCGTGCTGGTCGAGGCGGAATACAAGGATCCGGTCGAAACCGCGGACGTGCGCGCGGCGCTGGAAGCGGCCGGATTCGGTGACGCACTGGTGCAGAGCATTGGCGGCTCGCGCGAAGTCGCGATTCGCCTGCAGGTCGGCCGGGCCTCGGGTGCGGAGGCCAGCAAGGCCCCCGACACTGATGCCGGCAAGACCGCCGATGCAGATGCAGGCAAGGCTGCCAGCGCGACCACCGGCGCGGTTGCCAAGAAGAAGAGCGATCAGCTCGCGGACGATGTGTTCAGCGCGCTCAAGGCCAAGCGCCAGGACGTCACGATCAAGCGCACCGACATCGTCGGCCCGCAGGTCGGCGAGGAACTCAAGAGCGACGGCGTGACCGCCGTGCTGTTCGTCATCATCGGCATCATGATCTACATCGGCATCCGCTTCGAATGGCGCTTTGCCATCGCGGCGATCGCCAGCGAATTCCACGACACGATCCTCACGGTCGGGTTCTACGCGCTGACCCAGCATGAATTCGACATCACGGTGCTGGCCTCGGTGCTCGCGGTGGTCGGTTATTCGATCAACGACAAGGTCGTCGTGTTCGACCGGGTGCGCGAAATCTTCCGTTCCTCGCGCAAGGGCGAGCCGATCGACATCCTCAATCGCGCGATCAACTCGACCTTGTCGCGCACGATCATCACGGCTCTTTTCACCGCGGTGACGATGGTCGCGCTGTACTTCTTCGGCGGCCCGGTCGTGCATGGCTTCGCGCTGACGATGATCATCGGCATCGTCATCGGCACGCTGTCGTCGATCTTCTTTGCCAACCCGATCCTGCTGTGGCTCGGCGTTTCGAAGAAGGACCTGATGCCGGTGTCGCGCGACAATCCCGAGCTCGCGCGCCGGCCGTAATCAGCCGTTGCATTGGCCCGCGTTCGCGCGGGTCTAGTGCAGTGCTGCCGCCCAAGGATGAAAGCGTTTCGGCTGAAACTCCGTTCGCCCTGAGCGTAGGCCCACAGGGCCGAAGTCGAAGGGTGGGCCGGCGTTCCGGCGTTTCGACTCCGCTCGCTGCGCTCGCGACGCTCAACGCGAACGGATTTGCGTCAGCATGTTCAGGCTCAAGCGCAACCCTGAGGCACCGTTCCTTGTTCGCCGAGGTGCGCCGCGCTAACCTGCACCGATGGACGGCAGGGGGCCGCTATCGATGGTCGCGCACGCGCGCATGGCGTTCTGCTTCGCCGTGTTCGCTTTCGCCTTGCTCGCGCAGGCGCAGCCCGATCATGCCGGCGACGCCCTGCGCTTTCGCACCTACAGCACGCCGGAAGGACTTTCCCAGGCCACTTCGCGCGCGGTCGCGCAGGACCGCGACGGATTCATCTGGATCGGCACGCAGGATGGCCTGAATCGATTCGATGGTTACGGGTTCAAGGTCTACAAGCATGACCGCACCGATCCCGGATCGCTGACCCACAATCATGTCTGGGCGCTGCTTGCCGATCCGGATGGCGGTCTTTGGGTCGGCACGCAAGCCGGCGGCCTCAACCGCTACGATCCGGTGCTGGACCGGTTTACGAGTTATGAGTCCGCGGCCGGCTCGGACAGCAGCGCGTCGCGCCTCGTAACGGCGCTGGCTCGTGACAAGAACGGACGCATCTGGGTCGCGAACGGAGGCGGCCGCCTGCAGTGGGTAGACCGCGCGCACGAGCGCCTCGTCGACACGCCGCTGGGCGAGCACGCCAGCCTGCGCATGGTTCGCGCGCTGCTGCCGGCGCACGACGGCGCGATGTGGATCGGGACGAACCAGGGCCTGTATCGCGCCGATGCGGATGCGCGGGCGATGGCCGAGTTTCGCGCCGACAGTAGTCAGGCTCTCGATGTCACCGCGTTGGCGCAAAAGCCCAACGGCGAGTTGTGGGTCGGCACGGCCGAATCGGGGTTGTACCGCTTCAGCGCTGCCGGAGAATTGATCGCGCGCTATCGGCGCGACGCCAAAGGTGACGGCCCGTACGCGTTGCCCGACGACGAAGTGCGCGTCCTGCTCGGCGACGCGGACGGCGGACTGTGGATCGGCGGCAACAGCCGCGGCCTGGCGTGGCTGGATCCGGACAGCCAGCGCTTCATGGTGTTCGAGCACGATGCGACGCGCACCGACACGATCGGCGCCAACCGTGTCTCGGCCCTGCTGCGTGAACGCAACGGCCTGTTGCTCGCGGGCACCTACACCAACGGCCTGAGCGTGCACGATCCGCGCACGCGCGCCCTGGCCCTGATCGATCGCGTGACCGGCGGCGGTGCCGTCAGCCGGGTGCAGTCGGCGCTTGCGCTGTACGCCGATACCGATGGCACACTGTGGAGCGGCGCCGGGTCCAGCGGCGGACTGCTGCACCTCGACCTCGGTGGCCAGGTGCTGCGGCGTTACGCCCACGATCCCGCGCGGACCGATTCGCTGACGCACGATTTCGTCCAGTACATCACGCGCACGCGCGACGGCAGCCTGTGGGTCGCGTCGATCGGCGGCGGCCTTGACCGCCTGAAGCCGGATGGCTCGGGCTTCGAGCACCTGCGCCACGATCCGGCCGATGCCGCCAGCCTCGCCAGCGACAGGATCTATTACGTCACCGATGACGCTGCCGGCACGCTGTGGGTCGCCACGGCCGATGCCGGACTCGACGAACGCTGCTCCGGCTGCACCGGTTTTCGCCACCATCGCCACGACTCTGCCGATGCGTCCAGTCCCGCAGGCGATGCGGTCAGCAGCGCGCGCGAATTGCGCAATGGCGAGTTCTGGGTTGCGTACCGAAGCGAAGGCCTGGACCGCTTCGATCGCCGCAGCGGCCGCTTCGAGCACTTCCGCGCGCGCGCCGCCGACCCCGATTCGCTCAGCAGCGATGCGGCTACGGTCCTGTATGAAGACTCACGCGGCGGGTTGTGGATCGGCACCCAGGGCGGAGGCCTGGCTCATCGCACGACCGATGCCGGCGGCAGGGTGCGCTTCGAGACGATCGATTCGCGCGAAGGGCTGGCGGCCGATGCGATCGGAGCTATCGTGGAGACGTCGCCGGACGTGTTCTGGGTCAGCACGACCGCGGGCGTCAGCCGCATCCAACGCGCCGGCAACGAGCCGCCGACGATCGTCAACTATGGCGCGCGAAACGGCGCCCAGCCACGCGGTTACTGGATCAATGCCGGTTCGCGGCTGCCCGACGGCCGTATCGTCTTCGGCGGCCTCGATGGCATCAGCGTGCTCGACCCGAAGGCGATCAAACTCGCGCCGACGCCGCCACCGCTCGTGACCGCCCTGTTGCTGAGCAATGTCCCGGTTGCGCTGCGCTGGCGCGACGCCACCTCGCCGCTCGAGGCCAGCCTCTGGCACGGCGGCAAGGTCGTGCTGAATCACTTGCAGGAAAACGTGACGTTCGAATTCGGCGCGCTGGAATATTCCGATCCGGAATCGATCCAGTACGCCTACCGGCTCGACGGTCACGACGAGCAATGGATCGAGACCTCGGCGTCGCGCCGCCTGGCTACGTACACGGACCTGCCAGCGGGCACTTTTCACCTGCGCGTACGCGCGCGCCATTCGGGCGAAAACTGGGCCGAGAACGCGGCCGGTATCGACATTCGCGTGCTGCCGGCACCTTGGGCATCGCCGCTGGCCTACGCCATCTATGCCGCCGCCCTGATCCTCGCCGTGGTGCTCGCGCTGCTGGCCGCGCGTACGGTCCTGCGCCGGCGCAGGACCGTGCAGGAAGCGATGCGGCACAGCGCCGAGCGTCTGAAACTGGCGCTGTGGGGCAGCGGCAGCGAACTGTGGGACGTCGACCTGCGTGATGGAAGAATGGTGCGCGAGAACCTGCTGCCGCACCTGGCCGCGAACACGGAGGCGGCCGACCAGACGATTGCGGCCTATACGCCGTTCGTGCATCCGGACGACATCGCCGGCTTCAACGCGGCGCTGCGCGATCACCTGCAGGGCAGGGCGGCGACGTTCGAGTGCAGCTATCGCACGCTGGACGTGCGCCATGAATGGACCTGGATCCTGACCCGCGGCCGCGCGCAGCGCGACGCGAACGGACGCGCCGTGCGAATCAGCGGCACGACCCACGACATTGCCGAGCTCAAGCGCGCCGAGGAGGCGTTGCGCGCGCTCAACGAGGAACTCGAATCGCGCGTCGAGAGCCGCAC
>DATIEJ010000090.1:0-3846 GCA_035455825.1 Rhodanobacteraceae bacterium
TCACGCCGGGAGTTCGCAATTCGTCGATGTGGCGCATGTCGAAATTGCCCGGCTTGATCATGTTCGCCATGCTGAACACCGGACCGGCCTGCGGCTTGCCGGGCAGCAGGCGGTGAAAGATGCCCATGTCGCCGAAGGTCAGCCCGGCCTTCTCGGCGGCAACGACGAGGCTGGCGCCGTTGAACGTCTCGTCGGCGCGCGCGGCGACGAACAATGTCACGATGCGATCGATCGACTGGGCCGGCCGCGCGCCGGGCGCCGGTTGCTTGTCGGCGGGTGGCCGCGGGGTGCGGGCCATGGCATCCGCGGCGTCGATCAACTCGAGTTCGTCGCCGGCAACGACGTCGAGTTCGCCCTGTTCCGGCATCACGCCGAGCGTCGGTTCGAGGCGATCGCCGTCGCGCGCCGTCGCATCGCGCGCGCCCGGCGTGCGCCGGCCCTGTCCGGGTTTGCGCGGCCGGCCGAAGAAGTAGATCAAGGCCAGAACCAGCAGGCCCGCGATGATCAGGGGGATTCCAATCGAGGGATTCCAGCCCATGACGTTCCTCCGCTCAATTCAGAAAATGGATTGACGCCACACGCGCCGCGTGATGCGTAGGGTGGGCCGTGGCCCACCGCCAGGTTGCGTCACGCCAATGGTGGGCCAAGGCCCACCCTGCGTGCGAGTGTACTTTGACCTAAGCGGCTCCGGCCAGCTTGGCCGCTTCAGCGAGGTCGACCTGCACCAGTCGCGACACACCCGGCTCGCGCATCGTCACGCCGCAGAGTTGCTGCGCCGCTTCCATCGTGCCCTTGTTGTGGGTCACGAACAGGAACTGCACGCGTT
The DNA here is from genome assembly GCA_035455825.1 of Rhodanobacteraceae bacterium. Lineage (GTDB taxonomy): Bacteria > Pseudomonadota > Gammaproteobacteria > Xanthomonadales > Rhodanobacteraceae > Rudaea. Next base: position 827 of record DATIEJ010000090.1, read on the forward strand.
CGCTCATCTCCGCGACGAGTTGCGAGAAGCGGCCGATGTTGGCCTCGTCGAGCGGCGCATCGACTTCGTCGAGCAGGCAGAACGGAGCCGGGTTCAGCCGGAAGATCGAGAAAACCAGTGCAACGGCGCTCAACGCCTTCTCGCCGCCGGACAGCAGCGTGATGTTCGACACGCGCTTGCCGGGCGGCCGCGCCATGATCGAAACGCCGCTGTCGAGCAGGCTCTCGCCGGTGAGTTCAAGGTACGCATGCCCGCCGCCGAACAGGCGCGGAAACAGTTCCTGCAGGCCGGTATTGACGCGGTCGAACGTTTCCTTGAAGCGCTGCCGGGTTTCGTGATCGATCTTGCGGATCGCGCTTTCGAGAGTTTCCAGCGCGGTGTTCAGATCGAGCGATTGCGCGTCGAGATAGGTCTTGCGCTGCGACTGCTCGTCGTACTCGGAGATCGCCGCGAGATTGACCGGCTCCAGGCGCCTGATCTTCGCCTCGAGCGCGACGAGCTGCTCCTGCCATTCGACCGGATCGGCGGCGGCCGGCAGTGCTTCGAGCACGGCCGCAAGTTCGTGGCCGGCCGCGCGGATCGCCTCGTCCAGCTGCTGCGCGCGCAGGTTCAGGCCCTGGTGCGCCAGCCGTTCCGCGGAAAGGTTTTCGCGCTTCTGGCCGAGCATGTGCTCGATGCGATGGCGCTCCTGCTCGTAGCCGCGGAATTCGTTGTCGTGCTCATCGAGTGCCTTGCGCGCTTCGACCAGCTGCCGATCGACCAGCAGGCGCTGATTGAGGTAGGTCTGGCGCTCGGCTTCCAGGTCGACCAGCGGATTGCTGCCCGAGGCAAGCTGCTGCGCAATCTCGCCCTTGCGCGCTTCGAGCTGGGTCAGCTGGCCATGCATGCGCAACAGCGCCTGCTCGAGCGAGGTTACCGCCGAACGCTTCGATTCGATGCCCAGCGCATGCTGATGCGCCGCCTCGCCGGCCTCGCGCGCATTCGCCCGCGCTTCCTCGCGCGCTTCGAGCAGGCTGCGCCGTTCGGCATCGAGGCGCTGGCGCTGCTGTTCCTGATCGCCCATGCGCCCGACCGCTTCTTCGAGCCGCGCGCGCGCCTCGCGCGTCTGCGCCTGCCCAGCGCCAAGTTGCGACTCGAGCTCGCCTGCTTCCTGTTCGATGCGTGCCAGGCGCGCCTGCGCCGTTTCGATCTTGCCGCGCTGGCTCTGCAACTGACCGGCCAGCTCGGCGACGCGGCGATGCGTGACGTAGAGTTCGCGCTGCGCATCGTCGCGTGCGCTTTCGGCTTCGGCCTTGCGGATCTTCAACTCGTCGATTTCGCGCCCATGCGCTTCGACGCGTGCCTGCAGCGTCTCGATCTGCGCCTTCAACGCGTGTATTTCGCGTTCGCGCGCAAGCATGCCGGCTTGCGCGCCGCCGCGGCGGCGCACGCGCGCGAAGCCCAGGCCGAACCATTCCCCGGCACGCGTGATCACCGACTCATGCGCGCCTATGCCCGATGCCATGACCCGCGCCTCGTCGAGCGACTGCACGACGAACACCTGCGACAACAGCGCCAGCGCGGCGGCCGGGCCGCGCACATGCGCCGCCAGGGTGCCGGCGCGCGATTCAGTGCCGGCGGCGGACGCAATCAGCGCAAGGTCAGTCTCGCGCAATTGCGCAAGTTCCGCGCCGTGAGCCACGGGTGATTCGACGAGCACACCCTCGAGCCAGCCGGCAAGGACGGTCTCGACGGCGTTTTCCCAGCCTTCGTCGACTTCGAGCGCTTCACCGAGGCGCTGCGACTTGTCCAATCCGAGTCGCGCCAGCCAATCGCCGGCCGCCGACTTCTCCTGACCGAGCGCCGCGTGCTGCAACGCTTCGAGCGAGGCCAGGCGGCCGCGCAGGCGCTGCAGCTCGGTGCGCGCGTCGTTCAGCTGTGTCGTCGCGCTGCGTTCGCTTTCGAGAACCTGCTCGTACGCCGCCTTGCGCTGATCGAGCTGCGAAGAAAATGCGTCGACTTTTTCGCGATGCGCGTCGTGTTCGCCGGTCAGCTGCTCGGCGCCGGCATTCAATGCGTCGAAGTCCGCCGCGCTCTTTTCCGCGCGCAGCGCTTCGAGGCGCCGGCCGGTTTCCAGCGATTGCCGGTCGAGGTAATCCAGCCGCGTGCGTTCGACTTCGGCTGCCTGCGCTGCCTCGGCACTCGCTTTTGCGTAGCTGTCCCATTGCTGCTGCCATTCGGCCAGCCTGGCCTCGGCGTCATGCATCTGCTGCGCGGTCTGCGCGGCGGCCGCGTTCAACGCTTCGAGCTTCGGTTCGCCGTCGGCAAGCGCGATCTTCAGCGTTTCGATCTGGTCGTTGTCGCCGCGAATGTGCTCGTTGAGTTCCGCGTGCGCCTTCTCGGTCTCGAGGCGCGCGCGCTCGAGCCGTTCGCCGAGTTCGCGCTGGTGCTGGATCTGCTGCTCGACGCGGGCGATCTCGCCGCCGACGCGATAGACCTCGGCCTGCACGCGATTGAGATTTTCCGTCGCGCCATGGTGCTTTTCGCGATGCGCTTCGAGCTGCGCCTCGACCTGGCGCTGTTCGGCAATGTGCGCTTCGATCTCGATCTCGGCGCGCTTGATCGCGCCGGCATGCTCGTCGAGCTCGCCGGCGATACTGCGATAGTGCAGGCCGCGCATTTCGGCTTCGCGCCGCGCGTATTCGGCCTTCAGGTCCTGCCAGCGCGCGGCCGCCTTGGCCTGGCGGTTGAGATGTTCGAGCTGTTTTTCGACTTCCTCGCGCACGTCGTTCAGGCGCTCGAGGTTCTCGCGCGTCGCCTTGATGCGGCTTTCGGTTTCCTTGCGGCGCTCCTTGTACTTCGAGATCCCGGCCGCCTCTTCGAGATGTCCCCGCAGTTCGTCCGGGTGCGCCGAGATGATCTCGGAGATCATGCCCTGTTCGATGATCGAGTAGCTGCGTGCGCCGAGGCCGGTGCCGAGAAACAGGTCGGTGATGTCGCGGCGCCGGCAGCGCCCGCCATTGAGGTAATACTGCGACTGC
>DATIEJ010000091.1:0-4735 GCA_035455825.1 Rhodanobacteraceae bacterium
ATAGCCAACGCCGACGCGCGGTATAGCGTCCACATGGCGCCGGCATCTTCCGGCCGAGGGTCGCTCCGCCAATCTGGGTAGCGCGAGCGCGCAATTTGGGTGGCGCTGCCGATGTATGGCGTCGCACGCGCTCCTATCGTACGCCCAGCAAATCGCCACGCGCTCAGGAGTCGTGCGCGTTTGCCGTACCCGAAATTCCGACCCGCAATCCAACCACATTGCCGCCGACAAGGTCGGCAGAGGAAAACCACCATGAACTTCAGTTTGAGCAATTCGATTCGCACGTCGTCCGCGAAGAACGGCCGGTGTTCGCAGCCCTTGAAGACCGCGGCGCTGCTCGCCCTGTCGCTGACGCTGCCCGCAGCCGCGCTGGCGGATCCGGGATCTTCCCTGTCCGTCCCACGGCCGAACCGTTCGCCGCTGGTGGACAAGGTGCGCGCCGCAACCGCGCAATACCAGGACATCAATTTTGCTCTGCACAACAACGAGGGCTGGGTCGTCGGCACTCCGTGCGTCAGCGGGCCGAACGAAGGCGCAATGGGCGTGCATCTGGTCAACCCTAATCGCCTCGACGCCGTAGCGGATCCGACCCAGCCTGAAGCGCTGATCTATGAGCCGCTGTCGGGCGGGGAATTCCGTTTCGTCGGCGTCGAGTTTATCGTTCCCGCGCCCGCGCTCGCTCCCGATGCCCCTCCTCCGCAGCTGGATGGCCATCTGATGAACTACGTCGGCTCACCGAACCGCTACGGCCTGCCGGCATTCTACGAAATGCACGTCTGGGCATGGGAAGACAATCCGAAAGGCAACTTTGCCGACTGGAACACGAACGTCTCCTGCGACAAGCAGCCTGGAACCTGAGTTCACGTTGTTCGCAACACACCCGCTTCGACATGTCGAAGCGGGTGCCAGTCATTCCTGATTCCTTCGCGAACGCCGCCGGAGTTTTCGACCGGGATGGCGCATTTTGTCGTGAAAGGGCGTTCCACGTAGACGCACGGCCAAGCGGCCGCACAATCGTCTTCGCCGGGACTGGACTGCATGCTCGACAACGTTCGCGAAATTGCAGGAAGGGATGCGGAAACATTCGCGCCGCGACAACCCGTTGTCGGCCGGGCCACGCCACACTCTTGCCTGCTCGAGCGCGACACGTTCCTCGCGTCGCTGTGCGCGGACATCGACGCTGCGACCAGGGGCGCCGGCCGCTGCGTTCTCGTGAGCGGCGAGGCCGGGATCGGCAAGACCAGCCTGCTCGAACATTTCGTCCGCATGCATTCGGCCGCTCGCGTGCTGTGGGGCGCCTGCGAAGCGTTGTTCACGCCGCACCCGCTCGGGCCGCTGCATGATCTGGCGCGCCAATCCGGCGGCCGCCTCGGCAAATTGCTTGGCGACGGCAGCGAACGCGCCGTGCTGTTCGGCGCGGTTTTCGACGAACTCGCTGCGTCACCCGGGCCGACACTGCTGATCCTCGAAGACATCCAGTGGGCCGATGCCGCAACGCTCGACCTGATCAAGTTCCTCGGCCGCCGCATTCAGCATGCCCCGGCCTTGATGATCCTGAGCTACCGCGACGACGAACTCGACTCGACGAACCTGCTTCGGTCTACGCTCGGCCACCTGCCTTGCCGGCACGTCACGCGCCTGTCCTTGCCGCGCCTTTCGCCTGCCGCGGTCGCGCAGCTCGCCAACGCTGCCACGCACAGCGGCGACGGCCTTTACGCGATCACGGGCGGCAATCCATTCTTCGTGACCGAAGTGCTGGCCAATCCGGACGGCGGTGTTCCGGCAACGGTGCGCGACGCCGTTCTCGCGCGCGCGTCGAATCTCGGCTGCGCTGCGCGCGACGTGCTCGATCTTGCCTCGATCGTGCCGCGCGCCATCGAAACCTGGCTGGTCGAATCGCTGCTGGCTGCGCCATCCGACGCATTGGAAGAATGCGTTGCCAGCGGGCTGCTGCTGGCGGAAACGCGCGTGCTGCGCTTCCGCCACGAACTGGCGCGCGTCGCGATAGCCGAGTCGATACCGAGTCAACGCGCCAGGTGCCTGCATGCCAGGGCGCTCGCGGCGCTGGAGCAGTCGCAGGAGACGATGTCGCTCGCGCGCCTCGTCCATCACGCCGATCTCGCCGGGGACAGCGCGGCCGTGCTTCGGCTGGCACCGCTGGCCGCGCGCGAGGCGGCGGCGCGCGGGGCACGGCGCGAGGCCGCGGCGCATTGCCGGATCGCGCTGACGCTTGCGCACAAGCTCTGCGATGGCGACCGCGCCGCGCTGCTCGACGACTACGCCAGTCATTGCTTCGAACTGCACGACCTGGTGAACGCGATACGCGCGCGCGAAACGGCGATCGAACTGTTCGGCAGGATCGGCGACCTCGCGCGCCAGAGCGAAGCATTGTCGCGCCATGCGCTGCCGCTGGTTCGCGCGCTGCGCACAGCGGACGCGGACGCAGCCAGCCAGCGCGCGATCGCGATTGCCGCGACCTTGCCACCCGGACCACGGCTGGGCTCCGCGCTGGCGACCGAAGCACACCTGCGCATGCTCAATCGCGACCACGCCGAAGCCGTCGCATGGGGCCACAAGGCCATCGCCCTGGCGGAGCAGCACGACGATCGGGAAACACTGGCCGTCGCCTACAACTGTGTCGGCGCCGCCTTGCTGTTCGTCGACTACGCGCGCGGCAGCGAGTATCTGCAAACCGGGCTGAAAATCGCCGGCGCGCTCGCCGACGGCGGCGTGCGCGCGGCAGAGGCTTACGCCATGCTCGGCGCCGGATCCGGCGAGGTCCATCAGTTCGCAATCGCCGATCGCTTCCTCGCTGAAGGCATCGCCTTTGCGCGCGCACGCGACCTGGACCGGCTCGCCGATTACATGGAAGCATGGCAGGCGCTGGTCAACATGCATCGCGGGCACTGGGAGATCGCCGCGGAGCAGGCAACGCAATATCTGCACTGCCAGGCGTCGCCGGACCGGTTGATGGCGCTCGTCGCACTCGGGCGCTTGCGCGCGCGACGCGGCGATCCCGGCGCCGACGAAGTGCTCGACCTGGCGCAAGCGCTCGCCGACCAGACCGGCGCGCTGCAACTCATGGCACCGGTGCGCTGCGCGCGCGCCGAAAGCGCCTGGCTCGCAGGCGACCTGGCACGCGTGCGCCGCGAAGCGGCGGCGGTATTCGAGCAGGCGGGCGAACAAGCGCACCCGTGGATTGCCGGCGAGCTCGCCTACTGGCTGTCGCGCAGCGGCGAGCAGCATGCGCCGAGCGTATGCGCCGAACCATTCGCGCTGCAGATCGGCGGATGCTGGCGCGAAGCCGCGGCTGCCTGGGAAAAGATCGGCTGTCCGTACGAACAGGCGCGCTCACTGGCCGACGGCGACGAAGCGGCGCAACGCCAGGCGCTGGCGATTTTCGATCGTCTCGGCGCCGCCCCGATGGCGGACCGATTGCGCCAGCGCATGCGCGCGGCCGGCGTGCGCGCTGTCCCGCGCGGCCCGCGCGCGTCGACGCGTGGCAACAGCGCCGGCCTGACCGCGCGCGAAGTGCAGGTGCTGGCACTGGTCGCGAACGGGTGGCAGAACGCGCGCATCGCCGCGCGCCTGTCGCGTTCGACGCGCACGGTCGAGCATCACCTTGCCGGCATCCTGTCGAAGCTCGACGCCAGCTCGCGCAACGACGCCGTCGCCCGCGCGCGCGCACGCGGCATCCTTCCGCAACATGCGCCGGCGCTGCATGCAGAGCTGCCCGAACGCGCTCGCCGGATTGCCTGACGAACAAGCCTCGGCAACCGGGCGCGGAAGGTTGTTGAGTCAAGCATGGGAACGCTGAAATTCGCGGACTCGTCGCGGCGCCGTTGGTAGCCAGCGCCACACTCGCGTGCCCGGATCCAATAACGCGCAAGACCTCGCGGGATGTTGGCGCATCACGGCATCGGACTTCGTTCTTCATGGTAACCGTCCTCCTCGCGTCCGGATTCCAGTTCGTCAGCGAGGCATTCATGGCCCGTACTTTTCTCGTCGGGGACGGCGGCGACGCGAGCAGGCGCAAGCCTTTCGCCCGCCGCGACACGCTGTCGCGATCAATTGCATCAATGAAAGAACATCAACCCTGAGGAGAGATATCAGATGAACCGTTCCCGTTCCAAAGCCATCCTGGGCGCACGCGCGATCCTGGCCGCAATGCTGCTGGCGGCGTTCGCTGCACAATCCCACGCTGTCGTTTCGATGCAAGGCGACGATCTTCAGGTCGCGCCGAGCATGCTCGAGTTGACGCCCGGCAAAGTCGATGCGGCTTGCGCCCCGCCAAGCGACCTCGTTGCGTGCGCGGCATGGCACCAGGTGATTCGCGCCAATTTCTCGCCGCGCGAAATCGGCATCCTGTTCGGAACCGCGACTTCGTACCCGGAGTACGCCACGTCCTATGCGCGGATCAAGAATCGCTACGTGCGACTGCAAGGCGAGTTTTCGGCCGAGCGTCTTCCGGCGCACACCGCCTCCGTCGACTAGTCCGCCTTGTTCTCTGACAGCTTCGCCCCGCGCGAACGCGGGGCATTTTCCGATCATGAAGACCGCGCGGGTGGCCGCGCCTACGGCGCCCCGTCGAAGCCGTCGCCGAAGATCCAGTCGTTCGTCACCGGCGAGATTTCGCTGCTGTAACCGCTGGCACTCGTCGCGATCGCAACGATCGGTCCCCAGAACGCGTACCACGGGCCGGGGCCGGCAACCGACAGCGTGATCGGCACGGTCG
>DATIEJ010000092.1:0-17328 GCA_035455825.1 Rhodanobacteraceae bacterium
GCCCTCGACGCTGATGGTGTCGCTGGCGATTCCGATCTGCTTCGTGATCACGCTAGGGTGCCTGCAGATGTTCGGCATGACGTTGAACATCCTGTCGATGATGGGGCTGCTGCTGGCGGTCGGCATGCTCGTCGACAACGCGGTCGTCGTCGTCGAAAGCATCTACCACTATCGCGAGCGGTTTCCCGACAAGCCGTGGTACTGCGCCGTGCAAGGCACGCAAGTCGTCGGCATCGCGATTGCCGCCGGCACGATGTCGAGCATCATCGTGTTCCTGCCGATGGTGTTCGGTCATAAGGACCAGATCAGCATCTTCCTGACCCAGGTTGCGATCACGATGGCGATCGCGCACCTGGCCTCGTGGCTGGTCGCCGTCAGCCTTGTCCCGATGTTGTCGGCGCGGCTGCCACCGCCGAAGTTCATCGGCCGCAAGAACATCATCACGCGCGTGCAGGGCGCCTATGCGCGCTTCATCGCCGCGACGCTGAGCCACCGGCGCTGGACGATGGTGGGGCTCATCGCGCTGCTAGTGATAAGCATCGTCCTGCCGGCCGCGCACACCAAGATGGACATGTTCCCGGCCGGCGACAGCGATCGGCTGTACATCAGCTATCGCCTGAATGCATTGTATCCATTGAGCGAACTCAAGCCGTCGATCGACAAGGTCGAGGCCTATCTGAATTCCCAACGCGCCGAATTCCACATCAAGAGCATCTACACTCGTTACGCAGAAGACTCCGACGGAGCCTTCACCCAGATATTGTTCGACAAGAACGACAAGACCAGGCCGGATACCAAAACAGTGCTCGAACGGCTGCGCAAGGAAGTGCCGAAGGTTCCGGTCGGCGACATCGTGTTCAATTTCAACGACAGCGGATCGGGCAGCGACAACTCGATATACCTGAGCCTGTCCGGCGACTCCGGCCAGGTGCTGCGCGAACTGTCCGGCACCGTCATCGGACTGCTGAAACGGGTCCCGGGCCTGCACGATGTCAGTGCAAGCCAGGACGACGGCAATCGCGAACTGTCGGTGCACATCGATCGCGAGAAGGCCAAGGCATATGGCTTCTCCGCAAACGATGTTGCCCAGTTCCTCGCGATCGCAATGCGCGGCATGCGGCTCAAGGACTATCACGGCGGCGACCAGCAGTTGCCCGTGTGGCTGCGCTTCCAGGGCGCCGACACGCAGAGCGTGGATCATCTCAGCGACTTCAAGGTGCGGCGGCCGGACGGCACGCAGATACCTTTGATGTCGATGATCTCGGTTGCGACAAGCAATGCAGCCTCGAGTGTCGAGCGCGAAAACCGCCAGATTTCGCTCGGGATCCGCGCCAATCTCGCCGACACCGCGACCAGCGAGGACGCGCGCAAGGCGATCGAGGCGACAATGAACGGCATGCAGTTGCCGGCCGGTTACAGCTGGTCGTTCGGCAGCAACTTCAGTCGCGACGACGACGCCGGCCGGACGATGGGCTTCAACCTGCTCATCGCGCTCGTGCTCGTCTACGTGGTCATGTGCGCGATGTTCGAATCGCTGATCTACCCGGCCGCCATCCTGACGACGTTCGTGTTTTCGGTCTTCGGCGTCTTCTGGCTGTTCTGGATCACGGGCACCGTGTTTTCGATCATGGCCTGGATCGGAGTGCTGATCCTGATGGGCGTGGTCGTGAACAACGGCATCGTCATGATCGTGCACATCAACCAGCTTCGCCATGCGGGACTGCATCGACGCGAAGCACTGATCCAGGGCGCCAAGGATCGACTGCGCCCGATACTGATGACGATGGGCACGGCGATTCTCGGCATGGTGCCGCTGTGCATCTCGAACACCGCGATCGGCGGCGACGGGCCGCCGTATTATCCGATGGCGCGCGCGATCGCCGGCGGGCTGGTGTTTTCGACCCTGGTCAGCCTGCTCGTTCTGCCGACGATCTATTCGCTGCTCGACGACATGAGCCTTACGTTGAAACGGCTGTTGCGTGAAGCGCGCGTGCGCAAGGCGCCAGCGCCCGCCACGGGCTAGGGCAGGGCGTTCAGCGCTGCCCGCGCGGCGCTGTCGAATCGCTGCTCGAGTTCTTCCGGCAGCGGGCCCGGCAGGGAAAACCAGCTCGTCAGCATTTCAGTCAGTTCAGTGTCGGCATTGGTGGCTTGCGCCGTGCCTCGCATGCGCGCCGACAGGCGCGCAACCTGGTAATCCATGCGTCGCTGCCGGTCCACTTCAGGCGAGGTGATGCCTGTGGCGAATTCCATGCGCACCAAGGCATCGCGTGCCGCTTCGATCGTGTTTGCATCGGGTGGTTCCATCGCGGCGCTGCGTGCCCGCTCCCAGCGGCGGTCGAGCGGATTCGCAAATGCCGGAATCAGTGCCGGATGCGAATCCCAGCGGGCAGCCAGGCTGTCGCTTGTACCCGCGCCGTGTTCCAGTTCGCGCAGCAGCGCGTACTTCTGCAAGGCCAGCGAGTAGCGGGCGAGGCGTTTCTCGCGCTCGCGTCCGGCGCTTCGGGCCACCAGCGTGTCGAGCGCCTTGCGCCAGCGCTGATCCAGGCCGCGGTCGCTGGAAGCAGCCTCGCGCCAGCGCAGTTCGAGTTCGCGTCGGCGTGTCTTGAGCGCGTCGGTTTCGATGTCCTGCTCGCCGAGCAGGGCTTCGATCTCGTCGACGATCGCCTGCGCCTGTTCGTGCAGCGCCGCCGTCTGCGTCTCGCGTTCCTTGCGCTCGGCATCGAGTCCGGCGAAGACGCGATCGCAGGCCGCGCGGAATTCGCGCCATTGCTTCTGATCGACGCCACGCAGGCCTTCGCCGAGCGCGGTCCATTGCTGCTGCAGTTCGCGCACCGTGCGGATCGAATTGCGGTCTGCTTTTTCGGAAAGCGCTCCTGCCTGCGCGATCAGGCGCTCCTTTGCCGTCTTGACTTCGCTCGCATGCGCGTCGAAACGCGATGCAAGCATGGCGATGGCCTGCTTGATGCGCTTGGCCAGGGCGGTGCGATCGCGCGGACTGAAGCGATCGAGGGAGCGCAACTCGTTGGCCAGCTCATGGCGCAGGGAAGCCATTGCCTTCCAGTCGGCGGCGTCGGGCGCTATCGCGTCGACCCGCGCCAGGAGGGCGTCGACCTGCGCGCGATGAGTGTCGCGCACGGCATCGCGCTTTTCAAAATACTTCTGTGCGGGCTTGAGTGCGCGCTGGCTGGCAGCGAAAAACCGCCGCGTAAGGCCCGAGGTCTCGGCCGCTCCATCGCCGCTTTCCGCGGCATCGAGCCGTTGCCATTCCTCACGCGCCTCGCGCACGCGCGTTGCGATTGCATCGGGATGCGCGCCGGTTTCGATCAAGCCTTCGATTGCATCGCACAGTTCGCGGCGCCGGCGCTGGTTCGACCAGTGCTGCCAGCGCTTGAGTTCCGCGTAGCGCGCATGCAGCGGCACGAGGCTGCGCTCGACCGCAGGAGGAGTTGCGCCGAGTCGGCTGCAGACGCCGGCAATTTCGCTTCGGACCGCTTGTGCCGAGGCGGTGTCGCCCTTGTCCAGTGATTCGGCATAGCGTGGAATCAGTTCTTCGACGTGACGCAGCCACGCCTGGCGTTGTTCGCGTTCGCGCCTGGATTCCTCGGAAGCGGCGACCAGAGCGGCGTCGAATCGCGCGCGCGACGCGAGCGCTTCGCTGACCGACATCGAGGCGGCATCCGCTGCGGCAGCAACAACTATTTCGTCTTGCGCGGCGTCCTGCGCGACAGGAATCACTTCGCTTTCCGGGACGTCCCCGGCATCGGGAATTGCTACGTTTTCCGAGGCGGCAGTCACTGCCGGCTGCGAGTCCGCTTCGACCGCCGGCGAAAGCGCCGCGACGGCCGCAGGCGCCTGCGTCTTGTCGGCGCGAAATTGAGCGAGCAGTGCAATGGCGCCGGCGAAACGCGTCTGCAGTTCGAGCGGCACGTTTGCGCCGAGTGCCGTCCACTGGCGCTCGATGGAATCGAGCGACGTTCCGGCATGCGGATCGCGCATGATTGCCTCGATGCGCTCGCACAGCAAGCGTGCCTTCGCCGCGATCGCAACGGCATCGCCGGAACCGATGCGCACGGTCTCGAGGCGCTCGCGGGCAAGGCGGCTTACGGCCTTGTCGGTCTTGCGCGCGCGTTCCGCGATGCGTTCGAGCGTTGCGGCATCGGTGATGCGTTCGAGCGCCGCAAGGCGCAATGCCTGGTCGGGGTCGGCGATTGTGCGCTCGGCAAGCAGGGCGGGGCGCGTCGCCATCGCCAGTGCGGCCGCGCGCAATTCCCGGTCTTTCGCCGAGACGGCAACGATTTCGATTTCGGCCGGGGAAAGCGTTTCGAGTTCGCTGACGCGGCGCCGCAGCGATGGGTTAGTCGCGGCGTCGGAGCAAAGCATGGCGAGATATGTTGCCCGCGCCGTGCGCCGGACCTCGGCATCGGCATCGCCGGTGGAACGCTCGCGCCAGCGCTCATAGTCGCCAAGGCGTTTCAGCGCGGCCAGACGCACGCGCGCATCGGGATCCGATCGCGTCAGCTCGGGCAGGGCGGCGAGCAACTCCGCGTCCTGCTCGGCAGAGACGGCAGCAAGCCGCACGCTGGCTTCCTTGTCCTGCCACTTCGGTTTGAACAGAATTCGGGCAATCTTCATGTCAAAGCAGGCGATTCAAGATACGGATTCCGGCCAGGTATTCGCCGATGATCATGCCGAAATTCGTGAACATGAAAACCAACAGGGTTCGCGAAACGCGATTGCGCCACCATCCTTGCCATTGCAGCACGTCGTCGCGCAATGATTCGAAGTCGGCGACGCGCGGGCGATGCAGCCACATCTCCGCAGCGGCGCTGAATGCACCGGACGGCACGAGCGGACGGAAAGGTTTGAGCGGAGCGACAACGAACGCAGTCAGGATGCTGAGCACGTGCGCGCCACCGGCCAACGCGCCCAACGCCGCACAGCAGCCTGTGAACAGTATCCAGTCACGTACGGCGAGCGCACCGAAGCCGACGCCGCGCGTGAACGCGTAGGCGATCGCGCCGATGATCAGAGCCAATATGCCCAGGCCGATCCATTTCGGCCAACGCGCCGGCGGCGGGGGCGTTTGCAATGCGGCGGCAAGTTTCGCCGGGTCGCCTTGCTGCGAACCGAGTTCACGCTCGATCCCGGCCAAGTGGCCGGCGCCGATCACGACCAGCACGCGGTGCACCGGCTGCTGCTGGGCATGCTCGCGCAGGCGCGCGGTCATGTAACTGTCACGCTCGCTGATGAGACTGCGGTAGAGCGACTCGGATTGCTGGGCGAATTCGGCAAACGCGCTCTGCAGGACGTCGCCTTCCTTGAGTTTTTCGATTTCCGCCTCGGCGATGTCGCCGCGTTCGAACACGCTGGCGATCAGACCGGACAGGATGCCGATGCGATCGCGGAAGCGCACGCCGCGATAGGCCCTTTTCAGGGTGACGCCGACTTCGCGATCGATCAGCCAGATCGGCCGTTGCTGCTCATGGGCAAGATCGGTCGCTGCCTTCATTTCGGCGCCGGGCTCGATGCCGAACTGCTCGGCGAGGCGGCGCTGGTACGCCGACAACGCGAGGTTCGCGGCGACCATGCCGGCCTTGCCCTGACGGATCACGTTGAGCAGATCCAGGTTGCGCCAGGCCTCGGGATCGCGCATTGCGCGGTAGCGCGAGTCGCATAGCTCCACGGCGACGGCGTCGAAGTTTGCGTTCTGCATCAGGGCCTGAACCGCAGTGACGCTGGCGCGCGAGACATGCGCGGTGCCGAGAATCGTGTACTCGACGCCATCGCGCGTTACGCGCGCGAGCGGCTGCCCCGACAGCGCCGATGCGCCGTCGACAACGTTGAGCGACGTTTCCGCCTGATCCATGAGCCGTGCCGTCAAGAGAGGGTAGTGTGCCGTGGCGTCAGTCGCGGAAGCGCTTGAGCAGATCGGCGTACGCATCGATGCGCCGGTCTCGCAGGAACGGCCAGATGCGCCGGACCGATTCGCTGCGCTTCATGTCGATGTCGGCCAGCACGAGTTCGCGCCGGTCGGTGTCCGCCTGCGCCAGCATTTCGCCCTGGGCCCCGGCAACGAAGCTGGATCCCCAGAACTGCAGTCCGCGATCTCCGGCGCCCGGCGCTGCCTCGAAACCGAAACGGTTGCAGGCCAGCAGGGGCAGGCCATTGGCGACCGCATGACCGCGCTGCACGGTGACCCACGCATCGCGCTGTCGGGCTTTTTCGTCGGCGCTGTCGGCCGGATCCCAGCCAATCGCGGTCGGGTAGAGCAGCAGGTCGGCGCCACCCAGCGCCATCAGCCGTGCGGCTTCCGGATACCACTGGTCCCAGCAGACGAGCACGCCGAGCTTGCCGACCGATGTGGCGATCGGCGTGAAGCCCAAATCGCCGGGCGTGAAGTAGAACTTCTCGTAGAACGCCGGGTCGTCGGGAATGTGCATTTTGCGGTATTTGCCGCAAATTTCCTTTTTCCGGTCGAAGACGACCGCGGTGTTGTGGTAAAGGCCCGCGGCGCGGCGTTCGAACAGCGAAGCGACGACGACGATCTGGAGCTCTTCTGCGAGCGCGCCGATGCGTTGCGTGCTCGGTCCGGGGATCGCCTCGGCGCGGTCGAATTCATCGACGCTTTCGTGCTGGCAGAAATACGGCCCGTTGTGCAGTTCCTGAAGCAGGACGAGTTGAGCGCGCTGGCTCGCGGCTTCGCGCAAGCCGACCTCGATCGCCTCGAGATTGGCCTCGACGCTACCGCGGTCGTACTCCTGCAACAGTGCCACGCGAAGCGTGCTCATGCCAACAATCCTCGGGGCAGCTGCATCGTCACGCAATGCAGGCTGCCGTTCTGCCAGATCAATGGACGACATGGTACGCCAATGACTTCGCGGCCGGGATGCGCGGCGCCGACGATGCGCGCGGCCTCGGCGTCGGCGCTGTCGCCGTAAGCGGGTACGAGCACGCCGCCATTGACGACGAGATAATTGGCGTACGACGCGGCCAGGCGCCGGCCATCGTCGACGATCGGGCGGGCCCAGGGCAGGGGAAACAGGCGATACGGCGTATCGCGCGCGGTGCGCAGCGCCGCGAGTTCATCGCGCATGCGCGCAAGTTCGGCATGATGCGGATCGGCTTCGTCGTCGCAGGCCTGGAACACGATCGCATCGCCGGGAGCAAAGCGCGCCAGCGTGTCGATGTGCGCGTCGGTGTCGTCGCCATGAAGGTAGCCGTGCTCGAGCCAGATGACCCGTGCGGCGGCGAGGTGCTCGGTAAAAATGCGGTTCATCTGCTCGCGGCTCTGCTCGGGATGACGCTGGTGCAGGCAGCGCCACGTCGTCAGCAGCGTGCCGGCGCCGTCGCTCTCGATCGCTCCGCCCTCGAGCGCCCAATCGATGCGGCAGTGTTGCGCGGAGGAAAACAGGTTGCGGGCGAACAGTCCGCCGATCAGGCAGTCGTCGCGGCTGGCGGCGAACTTGCCTCCCCATCCGGTGAAGCGAAAATCCGCGAGCGCGAAGTGGTGGTTCGAATCGATCAGCGAAATGGGACCGGAGTCGCGCAGCCAGGTGTCGTCATATTCGATTTCGACGAACCGGCACCGGTCGAGGTCGACCGCGGTCGCGCGGAGCAGGGCAGTTGCGCGCTCGCGCACGGCCTGGCTGGCGACGCAGATGACCGCAGGCTCGAAGCGCGTGATCGCGGCGACGAGGGCGACGTAGGCAGACTCCGTTTCGGCGAGCCGCTCGGCCCAGTCGGTCTGCGCATGTGGCCAGGCGAGCAGTACGCCTGCCTGCGATTCCCATTCCGCTGGCAGGCGCTTCGAGTGTTGCGTCATTGACCCGATTCGGTTCCCTTGGGGCCGATCTCGGTCGCGCTGGCGCGAGTCAGGACGCTGTCGATGACGCGGTCACGCTCGAAGTAGACCGTGAAGCGATCATAGCTCCAGCGGTTGATGACCGGATGTGTCGGCGCATCGCCTCCAGCCGGTGCAAGTTTTCCTGCCGGCGGACCGAATTGCTGCTCGACCTGGGCCATCGTCATGCCGCGCGCAGGCAGCGCCGCACCGCGTTCCTGTTGAACGCGTTCGACCAGCAGGGTTTCAGCGTAAGTCGCAGGCGCAGCCGAGGCGGCGAGAGCGGCGAATCCGATAAGGAAAGACAGACGATTCAACATGATGTAGCTCCTGTCGAACGGCATTCATTGCCGAGGCTGCCCTGTTTCTATCAAATTCGACTATACCGAACCTGACCTGTATCAGCGCTGGCGCGCCTTGAAGCGCGGGTTGCTCTTGCAGATCACGAATACCTTGCCGCGGCGACGGACTATCTTGCAGTCGCGATGACGCGACTTGGCGGATTTCAGCGAGGAAAGAACTTTCATGGTGGCGGTCCAGATGGATAAGGCTTTGAAATAGCCGCTTATTCTATTACATCCATTCAGTGAAAGGAAGAATGCGCGTGCTCCCACCCGGTACGGCCGCCCCACGACGGGGTCCGAGGCCAATTTAACCGCTGCTGAATCGGTATTCTCCTGGCTCAGGCGGGCGCTCTCGATCGTGCGAGGCGATCCTGCGCCGCCTGGTGGAGTTCGTCGCTGGCGCGCACGCGGGAGCCGGGCCCCGCAAAATAGCGGGCGAAGATCGCGGCCGCGCAAACGAGCATCAACGGTGGAAACGGGTGCAGGTAGCGGAAGGCGATGATCGGCGACAGCAGGAACTGGCTGAAAAACAGGCCGAAGACCACGAGCGCCAGAAGTCTTGCCTCGGGTCCGCACGCATCGCGGCGCAGCCGAAGGGCCAGCCAGGCCGCCGTGAACGGCGCGAGCAGGAAGCAGGCGGTGAACCACCAGCGGGCGTGCTGGAACCACAGGAGTGTTGCCGTATCGGTGAACGCGATCGGCTTTACATCGAAGGAAAAATACTGCTTTGCCGGCTCGATCAGTTCGAGCGGCAGCATGCCTTTGCGACCCAGATCGCTGTCCATGCGCCAGCTAGCTTCGGCGTCGTCGAAGTATTGCGCGGTGGTCGTCAGGGCCATCGACAGGACCTTGGCGTAGATCCGGTGGGATGCGCGAGATGCCACGACATCCGCGGCCGCCTCCGGATTCGGACAATCCCGTTGCATCGCCGCCCACAGGCCGCCTTCGCCCCAGAGCTGGCCCTCGCGCGTGCGCGGATCGTCCAGTGAAGCTCGAACGTGATCCAGTACGCTCGGGTCGCAGCCGGTACCGTCGAAATCCGCTGCGGCGACCGCCGGCGCGGTAAAGCCAAGGAGGAACAGGCCTTCAGTGCCGATGTAGCCGGGGCGCGTGTGCGCGATCTCGGCGACGATGTGCCGGTAACCGACGTGCAGGACGAGCGTCATCGCCACGGATATCGCAAGTTGCAGCAAGTTCCGGCGGCGCTGTGCCGATCGCTCTCCGGCCGTTCGCGGTACGGTGTTCGTGAACCAGGCGCGCCACAGCGGCAGACACGGGGCAACCAGCAGCACGACCGCCGTGCCGTTCAGGCGGAAAGCGATGGCCAGGATGCCTGCGAGCGCGATCGCCGGCAGCCAGAGCGTACGGCCATCTCGCACATAGGCCAGCACGAGCACGAGGAATCCCAGCCAGATCGCGCTGCCGAATGCCTCGGCCATGACCATGCGTTCGTAGAACAACTGTCCCGGTTCGATCGCAACCAGCAGCGCCGCGATCAGGGCAATTTCAAATCTCAGGCCGAGGAAAACGCGCACGATCAGATAGACGAAGAACGCACTGGCGACGCCGGCCAGGGTCTGGGCAATGACCAGAGCGTGCAGCGAATGCAGTGGTACCGCGATGGCACCGATCAGAAGGCTGTAAAGGAATGAACGGTCACGGGGCAGCGTGCCGTCGATCGCGCCGCGCAGGTACGTAACCGAGTCCCACAGGAAGAATCGGGGATTCGGGTCGATCAGCAGGACCGCCAGTTTGAGGCCGAGTATGGCCAGCAATGCAAACGCGATGTGGCGACGGTTGAGCGGAAAGACAGCTGCCTGGTTGTCGGCGCTTTTGTAGTCGGGTCGGCGATTCATCGGCCGGCATCCTATCAGCAAGACAACGCTTCGCGCGACGAGTTATATGCAGCGAATGGGCGCCTGCTTGGCGCGGCCTTGCATCGTCTTCGCGGCACCAGCGCCGGATCCGTGATCTGCGTCATGGCTGGCGAGTGGCCGGCGAGTTATGGACGAACGGAACGCGCTTTGCGGCAGATCAATCTGCTTCAGCCATGCGCGGTTTCGCGCGGCGACTCGACGACCATCGCGGTCAACGGCTCTATGGTTGTCAGCTGATCGCGAACCCTAATTACTCCTGGAAAGTTTTCGACGAGCACGTGCAGTGCGGCGCGCTCGCGGACGTCCGTGAGCACTCCACGCAGGTTGACTTCTCCATTCTCGACGACGACCTCGACCGCACCAGACGGTCCCCACGGCTGCCGTCCAATTTCCTCCAGGATGCGTGCGCGCAACGTGGCGTCATCGTCTTTAGTGGCGATGGCGTCGGGCGGCGCATTGGCCAACGCGCGCAACAGATCGGCGCGGCTGACGATACCGACGAGGAGTCCCGCGTTCGTTACCGGCAGGCGCTTGATGCGATGGCGTTGCATCAAGCGCACGATTTCCGGCAGCGCCACATCTTCGGTCACGGAAACGACATGTCGCGTCATGACGTCCGCAACCTTGCGTCCGTGCGTGTGGACGTATTCGTCGGCCAGTCGTCCCGGCCCGAACAGGAGGCTGAGCCACCCGGGACGTTGAGGCTCGGTATGCAATTCGGCGCGCCGCAACAGGTCGCCTTCCGTGAGTATTCCAACGAGCATCGCGTTGGCATCGACAACCGGCAATCCGCTT
Source organism: Rhodanobacteraceae bacterium (assembly GCA_035455825.1). Lineage (GTDB taxonomy): Bacteria > Pseudomonadota > Gammaproteobacteria > Xanthomonadales > Rhodanobacteraceae > Rudaea. The sequence goes on from DATIEJ010000092.1 coordinate 10,857, forward strand.
ATTCTGCGATCAAGCATCAGGCGCAGTGCCTCGAGGATGCCGGCCTCCGGGCGGATGCTCACGGCCTCGCGTGTCATCACATCGGATGCGTTCATGCTGTCACCGCTCAGGTAGCCGCGGTACGGATCACGAACATCAGCAGCAATATCGCGAGCATGCCCAGAATGACGTAGCGCGTGAGCACATGAGCATTGATTCGATCGAAGAGTGCGCGCATGACTTCCGTCTCCTTGCGGTTCGTTGTGAAAATGCTGACGCGGGGCACTACAGAGCGTCTTGACGCAAATCAACAATACGGACATGGGCGGGGGCCTGCGCTTGAAGTGCCGGCGCGGTAACCGATCAGGTCTGAAGCGAAGTCGCTAGCCCAAACTTGGTCCGTCTATGAGTGCATATATATATTATGTCAAATGATGATTTGACGACAATCGTCATCGGTTGTCCTGCTGAACCGACTTACCCTCCCCAAGCTCCTTGAGGGCCGGTTCGGTCCGCGCAAAGCGGGATTTGATCCGGGTCAAACCGGACCAGCGAATTCCTGCGACTCTTCGCGTAGGCGCCACGAGCCGCGCCGCCAAAAAGGACTACCGTTCCCAGGATGCACACGGAATAAATTTACAGATAAATGTCAGCTGCAATTACGCGTTCCACCGAGGACCTTCTCGACGCAATCTTCAGGGCCGCGCCGGTAGCGCTCGTGCTGGTTGGACGACAAGGCACGATTGCGCTGGTCAATGAAGAGGCGGAACGGCTGTTCGGCTACGCGGCAACAGAAATGGTGGGCCGGCCTATAGAGCTGCTGGTGCCTGATCGCCTTCGAAGCAAGCATGTTGGCGACCGGTCGAAGTTTCTTGCCAACCCACAGACGCGCCGCATGGGTGTGTCGCGCGTACTGTTTGCCCTGCGCAAGGATGGCAGCGAGTTCCCGGTGGAAATCGCCCTGAAGTCACTGGAGACTCGCAGAGGCGCTTTTGTGATGGCCGTGGTGTTCGACATCACCGAGCGCAAATACCTGGAGCGCCGTTTCGAAATGGCGATCGAGGCGGCACCGATCGCGATGCTGATCCTCGATGCTGACGGGCGCATGACCTCGGTCAACCGGCAAGCCGCAAAGTTGTATGGCTATTCGCGTGCGGAACTTCTCGGCCGACAAGTCGAGGTGCTCTTGCCGCCCGAGCACCGCCCTCGCGACTTGCGGCAACGCGAGGAGTTCTTCCGCGCGACCACTCCGCAGCGCCTCGGCTCGCCATCGCGCGAACTCAGTGGTCTGCGCAAGGACGGCACGCAGTTCCCGATCGAAGTGGGATTGACGCCGGTCGCCAGCGGTACGGGCGCGTTGAAGCTCGTCACGATCGTGGATGTCAGTGAATCCAGGCAGGCGGAGGCAGCCAGGCGGCGCGCCAGCGAGGAGCTGGAGCAACGCGTGCGGGAGCGTACTGCAGAACTGGCGAGCGCAAATCTCGAGAAGGAAGCCCTGCTCGCCAGCTTGCAGGCGAAAAGCCAGGAACTCGAACGACTCAGCCGGGAGGATCCGCTCACGCGCCTGTCCAATCGCCGCGATTTCGACGAGCGGCTCGACCAGGAGATCAGGCGGACCGCGCGGCTGGGCACGTCGCTGGCCACGGCCATGATCGACCTGGACTACTTCAAACAGGTAAACGACCGGTATGGACATGCCATTGGCGATGCCGTACTGCGCGAGGCGGCCAACCTCGTGCGTCAGGAATGCCGCGCGATCGACGTGATCGCACGCTACGGGGGCGAAGAGTTCGCGCTCGCCCTGCCCGGCTGCGATCTGTGCGCGGCCATTGCCGTGTGCGAACGCATTCGCAGGGCGTTCGAGAGATTCGACTGGGGTCGTATTGCGCCGGGTCTCAAGTTGACCGTCAGCGCCGGCGTGAGCTCGTCGAGCGCCGACCTGGACGCCACGGCGCTGTTGCGTGCCGCGGATGCAAACCTCTACGCCGCCAAACGCATCGGGCGCAACAGCGTCCTGCCGGAACTCCCCGCTGTGGCGCCGACGTGAACATCCTGGCGCGCATCCGGGTCAAGCAGCGTGGGCCAATCAGGCGAGGTATTGGCCACCGTTCAGCGAAAATGTCGCGCCAGTGATGAAGTCGGCGTCGTCCCGAGCCAAAAAAGCGACCATCCTCGCGACGTCACCTGGCGTGCCAAGCCTGCCAACCGGAATCGAAGCGACGATCGCCTTCAACACGTCCTCGCGCACACCGGCAACCATGTCCGTATCGACATAGCCCGGTGCAACGCAATTGACCGTGATGCCATTGCGCGCGCCTTCGAGCGCAAGTGCCTTCGTGAAACCGATGACGCCGGCCTTCGTCGCGGAATAGTTGGCCTGACCGAACTGCCCTTTCTGGCCGTTGATCGAGCCGATGTTGACGATGCGGCCGAAACGGCGCTCGCGCATTCCACCGATGACCTGCCGGCACATGTTGAACATCGAGCCAAGGTTCGTCGTCAGCACGCTCGACCATTGTTCGAGTGACATCTTGTGCAGCGGCGCATCGCGCACGATACCGGCATTGTTGACCAGCACGTCGATCGGACCGAGTTCTCGCTCGGCCGCTGCCACGCCGCTCTCGCATGCAGCGAAGTCGCCAACGTCCCACTTGAATACCGGAATCGAAGTTTCGTGTTTGAATGCCTGCGCGGCAGCGTCATTGCCGTGGTAGACGGCTGCGACGCGATAGCCCGCGTCGCGCAGCGCAATACAGATAGCGTGCCCTATTCCACGCGTTCCGCCGGTAACCAGTGCGATTCGGGATGCCATGGTCGATCTCCACGAAGACAGGCGAGCTAGCGGCGCATCAGCCCAAGCGAAGGTTCTGCACAACTGCCTGCAGTCTCGGCAAATCATGAACGCTCGAATGGCGCCGCGACTTGACTTGCGTCAAGCATGCACTCGAGCCGCTTGCTTCGGCCTGCGCGGCAGCTCAGGGCGCAACCGTTTCGTGGCGCGCTCTGCGGCGGCCTTGTTGGCGGCCGCGACGTGAAAAGAACACGCCTGTTGGCCCCTGGCTGACGAGGATCAAGAGCCGGTCACGGCGCGGCTGGTAGCGTGCCGGCGACGCATCGAATATGGGCGCTCTCTTGGTTCTCCCCGTCACCACCGGCGACGAAGTCCTGCACACGATTCTGGCGACACCGGGTCGCCGCCGTGCCGACCGGTTGTGGAGATGGACGGCCGCCGGCGCGCTCTGCGTTCTGGTCGTGGCAGCCTATGTCGTGTTTCGCCCCGGGCATGAACAGCAGGCGCCTTTGTACAAGACGGAACTCGCGCAGCGTGGCAATCTGACGGTGACGGTATCGGCAACAGGCAATGTGCAGCCGACCAACGAAGTCGATGTCGGCAGCGAGTTGTCGGGCATCGTCGAGACGGTGCTCGTCGAGGAAAACGACAGGGTCAAGCGCGGCCAGATTCTCGCCCAACTCGACATCCTGAAGTTGCGCGACCAGATCGCGAAGTCTCATGGAGCGCTAGTGGCCGCGCACGCCCTCGTCAGCCAGACGCAGGCCACCGTCAAGGAAAAACGCCTCAACCTCGAGCGGCTGCAGGGCGTGGCTTCCCGCAGCCAAGGTGCCGTCTCCAAATCCGATATCGATGCGGCAGATGCAGCGCTGCAGCGCGCCGTTGCCGATGAAGCCAGCGCGCACGCTGCCGTGGTCCAGGCGAGCGCAACGCTGCGCTCGGACGAAACCAACCTCGCCAAAGCCTCCATCCGCTCGCCGATCGACGGCGTCGTTCTGGCACGCAAGATCGAGCCTGGACAGACGGTGGCGGCGTCGTTGCAGGCGCCAGTGCTGTTCACGCTGGCCGAGAACCTGTCGCAGATGGAATTGCACGTCGATGTCGACGAGGCCGACGTCGGCCAGGTGCACGACGGCCAGGACGCGACATTCACCGTCGATGCCTACCCGAACCGCAAATATCCGGCTCGGATCAGCCGCGTGGATTTCGGCTCGCAGGTCAAGGATGGCGTGGTTTCGTATCTGACCATCCTGTCGGTGAACAACGACGATCTCTCACTGCGTCCGGGAATGACTGTTACGGCGGAGATCACGACCGCGCGAGTGCATGACGTCGTGCTCGTGCCGAGTGCCGCGCTGCGGTTCACGCCGGAAACGACACCGCAGGCCCCGGCGAAACCCAGTGGCGGAATCGTAAGCCGTCTGTTACCGCGCTTTGCCTCGACTCCGTCGCCCAGAGCGACTCCGACGGATGGCGCACAGCGCGTCTGGATACTGCGCGACAACCGGCCGGTGGCGGTTCCCGTCATGGCCGGCGTGAGCGATGGCCGCTCCACGCAGATTATCGGCGGCGAACTGCAGCCCGGCGTGGCCGTCATCACCGAATTGGCGAGCGCCTCGCAATGAGCCCGGCGGATTCCGGAGCGCCGGACACGCCCCTCATCGAACTTTCGGGTGTGACCAAGACCTACGGCGCCGGAAGCGCAGCGCTGCAGGCGCTGCGCGGCGTCGACCTGGTCGTGCGCCAGGGCGAGTTCGTCGCAATCATGGGTCCGAGTGGTTCCGGCAAATCCACCGTCATGAACATCCTCGGCTGCCTCGATGTTCCGACGACCGGTTTTTATCTGTTTCGCGGCGTCCACGTCGAGCAGTTGTCGCGCAATCAACGCGCGCTGCTGCGCCGGCACTATCTGGGCTTCGTGTTCCAGGGCTACAACCTGCTCGCGCGCACCTCGGCGATCGAGAACGTCGAACTGCCCCTGCTCTATCGCGGCGAACCGGCCACACAGCGGCATGCGGCTGCGCGTGAGGCTCTCGCTTCGGTCGGGCTTGCCGATTGGGAATCGCACACGCCGGGCGAACTCTCGGGCGGACAGCAGCAGCGCGCCGCGATCGCACGGGCGATCGTCACCCACCCCGCCGTCCTGCTGGCCGACGAGCCGACCGGCAATCTCGACACGCAACGCAGTCGCGAGATCATGGACCTGATCGTCGCGTTGAACCGCGATCGCGGCATCACGGTGCTCATGGTGACGCACGAGCCGGACATGGCGGCCTATGCCAAACGCATCGTGCGCTTCGTCGACGGCCGTGTCGACAGCGACGTGCGCAGCGGAGAACGCGCATGATGGGCTGGAACGCATTCCTGCTGTCGTTGCGCGAAATCCTGCGCAACCTGATGCGGTCGTTCCTGACCGTACTCGGCATCGTAATCGGAGTCGCGGCGGTCATCACGATGGTCACGCTCGGCAACGGCGCGACGCAGGCCGTGTCCGACCAGATTGCCAGCCTCGGCAGCAACATGCTGATCGTGCGTCCCGGACAGCGTCTCGGCGCCGGGCGCGACAGTGCGGGCGCGCCGCAGTTCAAGATGGCGGACGTGCGCGCGATCGCCGATCAGATCGGTTCGCTCCAAGCCGTGGCGCCCGCCGTCGCGCGCAGTGTCACGGTCGTGCACCTTGCCAACAACTGGTCGACGATGATCGGCGGCAGCACCGACGAGTACTTCGTCGCGCGCAACTGGCAGCCGGCCGTCGGGCGTGTGTTCACCGAAGCCGAGGAGCGCGCCGGCAAGGCCGTGTGCATCATCGGCGAAACGGTGCGGCGCGAATTGTTTGGTCGCGAAAATCCGATCGGCAGTTCGATTCGCATCAAGCAGTTCTCGTGCGAGGTCATCGGCCTGCTGGCGGCGAAGGGCCAGGCGGCCATGGGCCAGGATCAGGACGACCTGATCCTGATGCCGCTGCGCACCGTGCAGCGCCGGCTGATCGGCAACCAGGATGTAAGCACGCTGCTGATCTCCGTTGCCGACGGCGCGTCGATCGACCGCGTCAAGGCGCAGATCGAAGGCCTGATGCGCGAGCGCCGGCGCATCGGCGAAAACGAGGACGACAACTTCAACGTCCTCGACACGCGTCAGATCGCCGAAGCGCTGTCGAGCACGACGCGCGTGATGACCGTCCTGCTCAGCGCCGTCGCAGCCGTGAGCCTGCTCGTCGGCGGCATCGGCATCATGAACATCATGCTCGTGTCGGTCACCGAGCGCACGCGAGAAATCGGTATCCGCCTGGCCGTGGGCGCGCTCGAACGGGAAGTGCTGCTGCAGTTCCTGATCGAGGCCGTCGTCCTGTCGTCGCTCGGCGGCCTTGTCGGCGTGGCCCTCGCCACGGTCGGTTCGGTGGCCGCCGCCAACGTGATGCAGGTGCCGTTCCTGTTCAACTCGCGGATCAACGTAATCGCGTTCCTGTTTTCGGCGGCGATCGGCGTGATCTTCGGTTTCTTCCCGGCGCGGCGCGCGGCTCGGCTCGACCCGATCGACGCGCTGCGCCATGAATAAGCCGGACACGAACCCGGCGCGCACGCGCCTACTTTGGTTCGGAGCGGCAGCCGGCGGCGCCTTCTTTCGAAAGCATTTCGGCAGCATTGTCGCAGCCGCGGCGATAAGACCTGGAAGCTGCGATGCAGCATGAGGCCGTCTTTGTTG
>DATIEJ010000093.1:0-12052 GCA_035455825.1 Rhodanobacteraceae bacterium
GCGCCAGGGTTTCGCCGAGCAATTTCGTCACGCGTTCGCACTGGGCGACAAAATCGGCATCGTCGAGCGATGCCGGTTTCAGCACATTGATGTGCAGGTTGCCATCGCCGATGTGACCGAACCAGACGACGTCGAAATCGGGATACTCGCGCGCCAGCAGCGCGTGCATTTCGGCGATGAAAGCCGGCACTGCCGAGATGCGCACCGCGATATCGTTCTTGTACGGCCGATGCGGCGCGAGGCTCTCGGTTATGCCTTCGCGCAATTTCCACAATGCGGCGGCTTGCGCATCGCTCTGGCTCATGACTCCGTCGCTGACCGAGCCGGCACCCATGCACTGCTCGAAAACCTCGAGCGCAGCTTGTTGCTGGGCCTCGTTGCCGGCGTCGAACTCGGTGATCACGTAATACGGCGAATCGTCCGTGAAAGGACGCTGCGCGCCGTGCGCGACGACATGATGCAGGGCGCGGTCGGTGAAGAATTCGAATGCGCTCAGCGTGAGGCGCGCGCGGCAGGCGGCGTACACCTGCATCAGCGCGGCCATTTCCGGCACGGCGAACAGCATTACCTGCGAGGCCGGCGGCGGGTCGGTCAGGCGCAGCGTCGCCTCGACGACGAAGCCGAGCGTGCCTTCGGCGCCGATCACGAGATGACGCAAGTCATAGCCCGACGAATTCTTGATCAAGCCGCGATTGAGCTCGAGCAGCTCGCCGTTCGCGGTAACGAGCTTGAGTCCGGCAATCCACTCGCGCGTATTGCCGTAACGGATGACGCGAATGCCGCCGGCATTCGTCGCGATGCTGCCGCCGATCGAACACGAACCGCGCGAGGCAAAATCGACCGGATAGATCAGGCCATGCTCGCGCGCGGTTTTCTGCACGGCTTCGAGTGCGATGCCCGGCTGGACCGTCAGCGTGCGGTCGATCGGGTCGAAATCGAGCACGCGATTCATGCGTTCGAAACTGACGACGAGTTCGCCCTGCGCGGCGACGGCGCCGCCGGACAAACCGGTGCGGCCGCCCGAAGGCACCAGTGCCAGGCGGTGCGCGCTGGCCCAGCGCGCGATCGCCTGCACTTCCTCGATCGTTGCCGGAAAGGCAATCGCCAGCGGCGCGGGCAGCCAACGCCGGGTCCAGTCGCGCCCATAGAACTCAAGGTCGCCGGGCGCGGTCGTCAGGCGCAGGTCGGGGGCGCGCTGCGCAAGGTCGGCCAGGAAATCGGTCATTCGCGGTCCGTGGGAGCCATCGACGCAGGGTGCCAGCGTCGGCTGCAATCGTCCAGTGCTGCATTGCCGCATTTTGCCTCGGGTTCTGGCATAGTGCCTTTCCGATGACCTGATTGCCCTGCGATGAAGACCTCTTTTCCGAAGCAAGACATCAAGGTATTGCTGCTCGAAGGCGTCAGCCGTACGGCGGTCGCCGACTTCGAGACGGCCGGGTACTCGAATATCGAATACCACGAGAAGGCGTTGCCGGAGGCTGAACTCGCGCGCAGCATCGCCGACGCACACCTGGTCGGGATCCGTTCGCGCACGCAGCTGACGGCGGAGATCCTCGCGCAGGCGCGACGCCTGATCGGAATCGGCTGCTTCTGCATCGGCACGAACCAGGTCGACGTCGACGCCGCCGAAGCGCTCGGCGTGCCGGTTTTCAACGCGCCGTACTCGAACACGCGCAGCGTCGCCGAACTCGTCATCGCCGAGGCCGTCATGCTGGCGCGCGGCATTCCGCAGAAGAACGCGCAGTGCCACCGCGGCGGCTGGTCGAAGTCCGCTGCCGGCAGCATCGAAGTGCGCGGCAAGACCCTGGGCATCATCGGCTACGGCCACATCGGAACGCAGGTCGGCGTGCTGGCCGAGTCGCTCGGCATGCAGGTGCTGTATTTCGACATCGAGAACAAGCTCGCGCTCGGCAACGCCCATCCGGCTGCAAGCTTGGCCGACCTGCTCGCGCGATCGGACATCGTCAGCCTGCACGTGCCGGAAACGCCGCAGACGAAATGGATGATCGGCCCGAAACAGCTGGCAGCGATGCGCAAGGGATCGATGCTGATCAACGCAGCACGCGGCACCGTCGTGGACATCGAAGCATTGGCCGCGAGCCTGCGTTCCGGGCAGCTGTCCGGCGCCGCGATCGACGTGTTTCCGGTCGAACCGAAAGGCAACGACGATGAATTTGTCTCGCCGCTGCGCGGCATGGACAACGTGATCCTCACGCCGCACGTCGGCGGCAGCACGCTCGAAGCGCAGGACAACATCGGCCGCGAAGTCGCCGCGAAGCTGCTGCGCTACAGCGACAACGGCAGCACGTTGTCGGCGGTGAACTTCCCCGAAGTCTCGCTGCCCGGCCACGTCAACAGCCAGCGCCTGCTGCACATCCACCAGAACGTGCCGGGCATCCTGTCGCGCATCAACGAAGTGTTCTCGCGCGAAAGCATCAACATCGACGCGCAGTTCCTGCAGACCGATTCACGCGTGGGCTACGTCGTCATCGACGTGTCGACGACGGCCGAACACGCCGGCGAACTCAAGGATGCGCTCGCGGCGATCCCCGGCACGTTGCGCGCGCGGGTTTTGTACTGACGTGAATTGAACGCACGACCCATGGCAAGTCGCGATCAGGACGATCGCTGAAGATAATGGTCGGGGCGGCGGGATTCGAACCCACGACCCCCTGCCCCCCAGGCAGATGCGCTACCAGGCTGCGCTACGCCCCGACCGGGCGACGGTATGAGTTGGGAATTGTAGCAGACGTCTCGGCGCGGCGACGCGCCGAGCACTCAGTGGCGAAGGATCTGCAGCACTTCCTCGAGCTCCATGCGCACCTGGCGCACGATCTGGGTCGAGATGCTGGTTTCCATGCGCGCCTGCACGCCTTCGAGGCGCTGGCGGGCACCGGTGATCGTGAAGCCCTGGTCGTACAGCAGCGAGCGGATCTGCCGGATCATCAGCACGTCGTGGCGCTGGTAATAACGGCGGTTGCCGCGACGCTTGACCGGCTTGAGATTCGTGAACTCCTGCTCCCAATAACGCAGGACGTGCGGCTTCACGCCACACAGGTCGCTGACTTCACCGATCGTGAAGTAGCGTTTTGCCGGGATTACCGGCAGTTCGCTGTTACTGCCTTGATCCAGCATAGGATTCAACTCTGACTTTCAGTTTTTGGCCTGGACGGAACGTCACCACGCGGCGCGCGGAGATCGGTATCTCCTCGCCGGTCTTGGGATTACGCCCAGGGCGCTGATTTTTCTGGCGCAAGTCAAAATTGCCGAAGCCGGAAAGCTTCACTTGTTCACCACGCTCGAGCGCAGTGCGGACGACGTCGAAGAACGCGTCGACAAACTCTTTGGCTTCACGTTTGTTAAGACCGACGTCTGTAAACAGGCGTTCGGCCATCTCAGCCTTGGTCAATGCCATGCTACCCCCGTAATTTGGCTTGGCACTCGGCGGTCAGTGCGGCAACCGCTGCGGCCACGCTTTTATCCGCGTCCGCGTCCGTAAGAGTGCGGTAACTGTTCTGCAAAATCAAGCCTATAGCGAGACTTTTTACCCCGAAACCGAGATTTTCACCGGAGTATTGATCGAAAACAAGCAGTTCCGCCAACCCTTCCCCCACCGCAGAGCGCACGCAAGCCTCGATTTGAGCGAAAGAAACCGCCTCGGGTACAACCACGGCGATGTCGCGGCGTACCGACGGGAACCGGGAAACCGGCCGCGCGCGCGGTACCGGGCGGGCCTGGATGACCGCTACATCGAGTTCGAAGACATAGACGTCTTCTTCAACGCCCAGCGCCCGCGCACGTTCCGGATGCAGCGCACCCACGTGACCAACGAGGCGCTCGCCCCGATGCAGTCGTGCGCTTTGCCCGGGATGCAGCCAGGATTCGGCCGCCACCTGAAAATCGAATTCCGCACGAACCTGGGTCAGCTCCAGCAGCGACTCGACGTCGCCTTTCACGTCGAAGAAATCGGCGCGACGCTTCTTTGCTCCCCACTGCTCGGCGGCGGCGGAGCCGACGACGACCCCGGCAATCCGCACGACTTCAACAGGAGGCTCGCCGGCACCTGCCGGGCTGAAAAATACCTTGCCGGTTTCGAACAGACGCACGCGCTCCTGTTGGCGATTGCGGTTCAACAGCAGCGCGTGCAGCAGGCCCGGCAGCAGGCTCGTGCGCATGACGGCCATGTCCGCGGACAGCGGGTTTGCCAGCGGGATTGACCGCGCGTCGAAGCCCCAGGTTTTCAGCAGGTCGGCGCCGACGAATGCATACGTGATCGCTTCGTTGTAGCCGCGCGCCGCCAGTTGGCTGCGCAAGGCGGCAAGGTCGACGCGGTCTTCATGCAGGCGCGGCACGGCCAGTTCGCCGCGTGGCGCCAGCGTCGGAATTTTGTCGTAGCCGTGGATGCGCGCGATTTCCTCGATCAGGTCCGCTTCGATCGCCAGGTCGAAGCGTGGCGACGGCGGCGTGGCGCTCCAGCCGTCGGCAGTCTTTTCGACGGCGAGTCCGAGCGCGCCGAGGATGCGTTCGACGTCGCGATCGGCCACGTCGATGCCGAGCAGGCGGCTGATGCGCGCACGGCGCAGGTGTATCGCGCTTCGACGCGGGAGATGTTCGGGCGATACCGCTTCGACGATCGGACCGACCTGGCCGCCAGCGGCATCGGCGATCAACTGCGCCGCGCGCTCGAGCGCGCGCCGCGGCAATTCGGCATCGACGCCACGCTCGAACCGGTGGGCCGCATCGGTCTGCATGCCGAGCTTGCGCGCGCGGCCGGCAATCGCCGACGGCGCGAAATGCGCGGCCTCGAGAAACACGTTCCTGGTCGTCGCGGTAACCCGCGTGGAGTAGCCGCCCATGACGCCGCCGAGCGCGACCGGCGCGTCGGCATCGGTGATCAGGAGGAACTCCGGGTCGAGCGCGATCTCACGTTCGTCGAGCAGCTTGAGCGTTTCGCCAGCGCGCGCGCGGCGCACGCCGATCGGCCCACGCAAGGTCTCGGCGTCGAACGCATGCAGCGGTTGACCGAGTTCGAGCATCACGTAGTTCGTGACGTCGACGAGCAGGCTGATCGAACGCAATCCGCAACGGCGCAGGCGTTCGGCCATCCACAACGGCGCCTTTGCCGTCATGTCGATCCCGTCGATGAAGCGGCCACAGTAGCGCGGGCAATCGGCCGGGGCTGACAGGCTCACATCGATGCGGCGAGAGGTTGCCGCTGCGACCGGCGTGAAAACGAGCGGCGCCGGCGTCGTGCCGAAGGCCGCGCCGACGTCGTTGGCGACTCCGACGATCGACAGGCAATCGGCGCGATTCGGCGTTAGGCCGAGATCGATCACGCTGTCGGGCAGGCCGAGATAATCGGCCAGCGCCGCGCCGACCGGCGCATCGTGCGGCAATTCGAGCAAGCCCGAAGCGTCGGCGTCGAGCGCCAGTTCCTTGGCCGAACACAGCATGCCGGACGATTCGACGCCACGCAGTTTCGCGGCCTTTATCGTCAGGTTCCCGACCTGCGCACCGATCTTCGCGAGCGGCGCCTTCAATCCAGGCCGCGCGTTCGGCGCGCCGCAGACGATCTGCAACATTTCGCCGCCGCCGGCATCGACGCGGCACACCTGCAGCCGATCGGCCTCGGGATGCTTGGCGCACTCGACGATCTCGCCAACGACGACGCCCGTCAGTCCGTCGCCGACGCGCTCGATGCTCTCGACTTCGTGGCCGATCATGTTGAGGCGCTCGACCAGCGCTGCCTGATCGGCATCGATCGCAACACGTTCGCGCAGCCAGTTTTCAGAAATTTTCATTCGTAGCCCGATAACGGAAATTTTTATTGCCGTCATCCCGGCGAAGGCCGGGATCCAGCTCTTCATGCTCGGAAAACCAGGAACTGGATTCCGGCCTTCGCCGGAATGACGAGCAAAGCAGTTAAGCAAACTGTTTCAGAAACCGCACATCGTTCTCGAAGAACGCGCGCAAATCGGTAACGCCATAACGCAGCATCGCCAGGCGCTCCACGCCCATGCCGAAGGCAAAACCCGTGTAGCGCTCCGGATCGATGCCGCAGTTGGCGAGCACGGCCGGATGCACCATGCCGCAGCCGAGCACTTCGAGCCAGCGCGAACCGCCATCCGGCAGGTCCCACTTGATCACGACGTCAGCACCGGGTTCGACGAACGGGAAGAACGTCGGCTTGAACATCATCTCGAAGTCACGATCGAAGAACGCGTGCAGGAATGCGCGCAGCGTTCCCTTGAGGTCGGCCATCGTCGAAGTCTCGTCGACGAGCAGGCCCTCGACTTGATGGAACATCGGCGAATGGGTCTGGTCGGAATCGCTGCGATAGACCTTGCCGGGCGCGATCAGGCGCAGCGGCGGCTTCTGCCCTTTCATCGCGCGAATCTGCACCGGCGAGGTATGCGTGCGCAGCAGGCGGCCGTCGCCGAACCAGAACGTGTCGTGCATCGTGCGCGCCGGATGATCCGGCGGAAAATTCAACGCGCCGAAATTGTGCCAGTCGTCCTCGATCTCCGGACCGTCGGCGACCTCGTACCCGAGCCGCGCGAAGATGCCGGTAATGCGGTCGAGCGCGCGCGTCAGCGGGTGCAGCGTGCCGACCTGCGCATCCCTTCCAGGCAGTGTCACGTCGACGCGCTCGCTGGCGAGTCGCTGGTCGAGCACCACCTGTTCCAGCGTGGCGCGACGGGCAGAAATCGCTTCGAGCAGGCGATCCTTGGCGCGGTTGACGCGTTCGCCGTGCGCCTTGCGATCTTCCGCGGGCAGCTTGCCGAGCGCCTTCAATTGCTCGGTGATCAACCCGGATTTGCCGAGCAACGACACACGCAGCGCGTCGAGCGCGTCGAGCGCGGTTGCGGACCCGATCTGCGCAAGCGCCTGTTCTACCTGGCTAGTCAACCCGTCAGACATATTGTCCACATTTCCACAAAGATTTCCCCGATTACCTCTCCCGCTGGCGGGAGAGGTCGGCGCGCGACGCGCGCCGGGTGAGGGTGGCGCCTCTACGAAGTGCTCGCCGTCGGACGTACCACCCTCATCCGCCTCCGGCACCTTCTCCCGCCAGCGGGAGAAGGGGGAAATCGTGCACCACAAAAACAAAAAGGGAGCCAGGCCAAAGCCTAGCTCCCCAGGTAATCAAGCATCGCGCCGGAGCGCGATGCGGTTTGTCGTGATGCTGATTACGCCGCGAGGCTGGCTTTCGCTTTTTCGGCGAGGGCGCCAAAAGCCTTGATGTCGTGCACGGCGATGTCGGCCAGCACCTTGCGGTCGACCGTCACGCCGGCCTTCTTCAGGCCATTCATCATGCGGCTGTACGACAGGCCGTACTGGCGCGCGCCGGCGTTGATGCGCACGATCCACAGTGCGCGGAACTGGCGCTTCTTCTGCTTGCGGCCGATATAGGAATACTGCAGGGCCTTGATGACGGCCTGCTTGGCGACGCGGAAGACCTTGCGGCGTGCGTTGTAGTAACCCTTCGCGCGCGACAGGATCTTCTTGTGCCTGCGGCGTGCGGTTACGCCACGTTTGACTCGTGCCATGGCTGTTCTCCTTACGCGTAGGGCAGCATGCGGGCAATCCGACCGGAGTCTTCTTTCCGCACAATGTTGGTACCGCGAAGACCGCGCTTACGCTTGGTGCTCTTCTTGGTAAGGATATGGCTCTTGAATGCGTGGCCGGCCTTGAATTTGCCGGACGCCGTCTTGCGGAACCGCTTGGCAGCGGCCCGATTGGTTCTGATCTTGGGCATGGCCCAACTCCTTAGGTTTGATTATTTACTCGCCCGAGCGGCAGCTTGCGCCACGCTTTCCATCCTGCTCGAACTCAGCTTGTTTAAGCCCCACCTGCAAAGCCCGCGTGATTCTGCGGTAGTTGCCTCACTTCCCGTGGGCTTTGTAGGTGGGGCGGGTTCCACTTCTTTAGCCCTCTCCCCCATCGCACAGCGATGGGGGAGAGGGTTGGGTGAGGGGGAGGCGGTTGGCGATAATCTGACGCTTGGTTATCGCCTACCGCTGCCCCCTCTCTCTTAGCTCTCTCCCCCAAGCAAGCTTGGGGGAGAGAGGACCTATCGGTGCCGTGCGGTTCGGGTTTCGAAAACGCCTCAGCTAATCTTCGCTTCGTCCAACTTCGTTTCAATCACTTTTTCTTTGGAGCGACCATCATCACCATCTGCCGCCCTTCGAACCTCGGAAAACTTTCCACCACTGCATCTTCGACGATATCGCCCTGGATGCGCTTGACCATCGCCTCGCCGAGCTCCGTGTGCGCCATCTCGCGGCCCTTGAAGCGGACGGTCACCTTGACCTTGTCGCCCTCTTCGAGAAAACGGCGCAAATTGCGCATTTTTACATTGTAGTCGCCGTCCTCGGTCGAGGGTCGGAACTTCAATTCCTTGATTTCCTGCTGCTTGGTCTTGCGCTTCGCCGCGTGCGCTTTTTTCTGCTGCTCGAACTTGAACTTGCCGAAATCCATTACGCGGCAAACCGGCGGATCGGCATTCGGCACGATTTCGACCAGATCCAGTCCCGCGTCTTCGGCCATCTTCAGGGCCGCGTCGCGCGTCAGGACTCCAACCTGCTCTCCATCAGCGCCAATCACACGCACATTCGGTACGCGGATTTCCGAATTCTTCCGGTTAGTCTTCTCAGTGGCGATAACGCAATCTCCAGTAAAACCTGTCGGTCCATCCGCGCGGCGCTAGGCGATGCCGCGTGGTCTTATTGTCCCTGATTGACGCGCACGGCGGAAAGCCCGCCCCACCCTTTCGCGATCGCCGACCGCCAAAGGTTTCGGACTTTTTCAGCGCGTATCGGCGAATTTTATAGCCAATTCCCGCCGTAAGCAAATCCTTCCGGGCCCGGAATCCTTGTATTACAAGGATTTGCCTCTCCCACAAAGCTCGTTCCCACCGGCTCAGCGATGAATACCACTGGCCCGTTCCTCGGCCGCGCTGACTTCGGCCATGCGGGTGATGATCGAGACCGTCCAGAAGAGCAACACGCCGCCGAAGACGACCGCGGCGAACCGCAGAATCCTCGCCCGCCCAGGGTCGAAGCCCCCGAACAAGCCGGCCAAGCCCCAGAACGCCGAGCCCGCCAGCAGCGACCACGGCAGCCCGTAGGTCCACCACACATGTGCCGGCTGGAAGTTTTTCGGGTAGCTAAATCCAAATAAATCAGGCAAATACGCCCATTCGACGAAAAGCCAGCTGACGTCGAGCTTGCCCGACGAGATCGCCGCGCCAATGCTGAAGTAGAGGACGCAGGCGCTGGCAAACCACCAGACCAGGCCTGCTTGCGCCGGCTTCAGGCGCGCCAGCTGCCGCTCGAACCAAGGCCCCATTCCCGGCGGCAATGCCTTCGACAAGGCCGCGCCGGTCGCCGCCAGCCGATCGAAAGTCGCGGACAACGCCGCCGACGGCGACACACGACCGGCGTCGTTGGCCAAGTCAACCGGGAACAGCCGGCGTGCTCGCAGAATCAACACCGTCACCGTCCACAGGAGCAGGCAGACAGACGCGCCTCCGGCAAGCCCCCAGGCCGCTTCGCCGCCGCGAAGACGACCTGCCGCCAGTCCCAGGGAAGCAAGTGCGATGACCCATCCCGCGGCGAGTCGCGGTCCACACGCACCGATCGTTCCGCGCAACGCCAGGACGACCAGCGGAGGCGCGACGAACAACAGGAGCACTCGCGAATCGGCTTGTTGTTGCGCTGCTGCCTTCATTGCGACGACCAACAGCGCGATCGATGCGACAGCCGCCACGGCCGAGACTCCGGTCAGCCACGGCGGCAGGTGCCGGCGCGGGAAAATCGCCTCGGCCAGCACGCACAAGATTGCGGAAGGCAACGCGACGACCGCGCCGATGACAAGAAGGTCGCCTGGGCCGAAATGAAAATAGTTGGCGTAATTTTCCGCGTGACAAGGTTCCGGGAGGGCGGCCGCGAGCAAGGCGATCGACCACCAGATCCTGCCGGACACATTGCGAAAATCCGCCAAGCTGCCCCCCAGTCCGCGGCTCCGAAGCCCGGAGCCGCCTAGCTGACGCCTCAGGTTACTCCTGTTTCAGGCCCTCGCCGCGCAGGCGATCGACGAACGCGCTGAGCGGCATGCTGCCGAGGTCCTCTCCGGTCCGGGTCCGCACCGCAACCATCCCGTTTTCCTTTTCGCGATCGCCGATCACGATCTGGTACGGAACCTTCTGCATCGCGTGCTCGCGAATCTTGTAGCCGATCTTCTCGTTGCGAAGGTCGCTCTCGACGCGGAATCCCTGCTTCAGCAGCGACCGCGCAACCTCGTTCGCGTATTCACCCTGCGCGTCGGTGATGTTCATGACGACCGCCTGGATCGGTGCGAGCCATGCCGGGAATGCGCCAGCGTGGTGCTCGATCAGGATGCCGATGAAGCGTTCCATCGAACCGACGATGGCCCGATGCAGCATGACCGGATGGCGCTTCTGGCTGTGCTCGTCGACGTACTCGGCGCCGAGCCGGCCCGGCATCATGAAGTCGACCTGCATCGTGCCGAGCTGCCACGTGCGGCCGATCGCATCGCGCAGGTGGTACTCGATCTTCGGTCCGTAGAACGCGCCCTCGCCCGGCAATTCCTGCCATTCGACACCGGCGGCGCGCAGTGCCGAACGCAGTGCGTTCTCGGCCTTGTCCCAGGTCGCATCGTCGCCAAGGCGTGGTTCGGGCCGCAACGCGATCTTCAGCTGCACGTCGGTGAAACCGAAGTCCGAATAGACCTTCATCGCCTGCGCGTGGAACGCCGTGACTTCGGACTCGATCTGGTTTTCCGTGCAGAAGATGTGGCCGTCGTCCTGCGTGAATCCGCGCACGCGCAGGATGCCGTGCAGCGCGCCTGACGGTTCGTTGCGATGGCATGCGCCGAACTCGCCGTAGCGGATCGGCAGGTCGCGATAGCTGTGCAGGCCGTGGTTGAAGATCTGGATGTGGCCGGGACAGTTCATCGGCTTGAGCGCATACGTGCGCTTCTCCGATTCGGTGAAGAACATGTTGTCCTTGTAATTGTCCCAGTGGCCCGAGCGCTTCCACAGCGCAACGTCGAGTACCTGCGGGCCGCGCACTTCGCCGTAACCGGTCTCCTGATAGACGCGGCGCATGTGCTGCTCGACGACCTGCCAGATCGACCAGCCCTTCGGATGCCAGAAGATCAGGCCCGGCGCTTCTTCCTGCAGATGGAACAGGTCGAGCTGCTTGGCGAGCTTGCGGTGGTCGCGCTTCTCCGACTCTTCCAGCTGCGTCAGGTAGGCCTTCAGATCCTTGTCGTTGAGCCATGCAGTGCCGTAGACCCGCTGCAGCATCTCGTTGTTCGAATCGCCGCGCCAGTAGGCGCCGGCCACTTTCATCAGCTTGAACGCGCGCAGCTTGTTCGTGTTCGGCACGTGCGGGCCGCGGCACAGGTCCACCCAGTCACCCTGCCCGTACAGCGAGATTTCCTCGCCCGGCGGAATGATCTCGTCGATGATCTGCGCCTTGTAGACCTCACCCTTGTCCTTGAAGAAGCGGATTGCATCGTCCTTCGGCATCACGCGGCGCTCGACCGGCAGCGACTCGGCGACGATCTTCTTCATCTCGGCCTCGATCTTGTCGAGATCTTCCGGCGTGAATGGCGTCTTGCGCGCGAAGTCGTAATAGAACCCGTTTTCGATCACCGGTCCGATCGTGACCTGCGTGTCGGGACACAGGCGCTGCGTGGCCTGCGCGAGCAGGTGCGCGGTGGAGTGGCGCAGGATGTCGAGCGCTTCGGGACTTTTTTCCGTGATGATGGCGAGGCTCGCGTCGTGGTCGATGCGGTAACTCGTGTCGACGAGTTTGTCGTCGACCTTGCCGGCCAGCGCGGCCTTGGCCAGGCCCGCGCCGATGGAAGCGGCGACTTCGCCCACCGTCACGGGATTTTCGAATTGGCGTTGGCTGCCGTCGGGAAGAGTGATATTGATCATGGTGGGAATTCCAAGCAATAAAAAAGGCGCCGCGGCGCCTTGGTCTGCATCGTGGCGTAAAGGTTTAGATTTTGTTCGCCC
>DATIEJ010000094.1:0-5189 GCA_035455825.1 Rhodanobacteraceae bacterium
TGCGAGGCGACTTCGCCGGCGATTACCGGCGTGATCGCTTATGCGGCGAGTTTCGAATCCGGTCCGCTCGTCGACGACGTGATCCACGTCGGAGGCTTCGACGCCGACAAGGACTGGCCGCTGGTGTGGCAGTGCCAGTGACGATTCCGGGCACGCCTTATGCACGTTTCCTGTAAGTAACGTCGCCTGATCGGTTCCGTCTGCGGCCGAAACCGCTTGCGAAAGTGCGAAGAGTTTCGTATAACGGCACCGATACCTCATTTGAGGGTTTGCCATGACCTTGCGAGCCTTGCTACACACGCGCCAACTCGCGCTGCTGGCCTGTTGCGTTGCAGCCGCTATGCCTGCGATCGCGCAGACGACGTCCGATGCCGTGTTCATCTCGTCGGGGTCGCGGGAAACGGCCCACGAAGTGGCGCCCTACGATTCGGAATACGCCGCCGCGCAGCGCGACATGGGCAACGGCATGAACACGCCGGAGGCCGATGCGCGGCCCGGCGAGTATTACTTCCTGCTCGCCGTGCACGCGTTCCGCAAGAATGATTTCACGTTCGCGATCCAGATGTATGAGGTCGCCGCCGCCTGGGCGTTCAAGCCGGCCGAATACAACCTGGCGATCATGTATTCGCGCGGCCAGGGTGTTCCGGTCGACCTGCCGCGTGGCATGGCCTGGATGGCGCTGGCGGCCGAGCGCAACGAGAAGCGCTATGTCGACGCGCGCGAAGCCGTCTACGCGGAAATGACGCCGGAACAGTTCGAGCAGGCCAACGAAATCTGGCGCGAGTTGAAGAAGACCTACGGCGACGAAGTCGCGTTGCGCCGCGCGAAAGCGCGCTGGGCACAAGTCAAATCGAGCATGACCGGATCGCGGGTCGGATCGGTCGGCAACCTCAGCGTCGGCATGCCGAACCCGAATGGCGGAGATCCGAGCTCTGCGAAGCGGACCATCGTCCCTCCGGGCGTGACCTATGTTCGTTCGACGGCTTCGAGCGCGGCCGAGGTGACCATGGGTACCGGCGTCGACGGTTCGGTCGCCTACCATCAGCTGCGCGACAGCGACAACCCGTACGATCCGAAATTCCAGACCTCCGCGCTCGGCCGGGCCACGGTCGGAGAGCCGACAACGCTCAAGGCCACTGCGCCGAAAGACGCGGCGAAAGACGCGCAAAAGGAGCAATCCGACCAGCCGGACGCCGACAAGCACGAGCGTTGATCCGCGCCGCGGGACTATTTCCCGCGCTGCAGGACTGCATGGCGTAGCACGCGTGTGCAGCGTGCGAATCCGTTCGACCTGCGCGCGGCTGCGTGGTAGGTTTTTGGCCCGAAAGTGCTTGCAGAAGTGCGAAGACTTTCGTATAAGACGTCATCCGCAATTTTCAGGAAAGCCGGCCATGGCCTTGCGAGGGTTCCTCAGTTCCGCTGTCGCGCTGCTGGTCTGCGCGGCGACGCTCGTCGCGCAGCGCACTCACGCCGGTTCGACCGATGCGATTTTCATCTCGTCGGGCGGAAGCACGTCCGCGACCGAAACCGCGCCGTACGATTCGGAGTACGCCGCCGCCGCGCGCGAAATGGGCAGCGGCCAGAACACGCCGGAGGCCGATGCGCGGCCGGGTGAGTACTACTTCCTGCTCGCCGTCCATGCGTTCCGCAAGAACGACTTCGCGTTCGCGATCCAGATGTACGAGGTCGCGGCCGCGTGGGCGTTCAAGCCGGCCGAGTACAACCTGGCGATCATGTACGCGCGTGGCCAGGGCATTCCGGCCGACCTGCCGCGCGGCATGGCCTGGATGGCGCTGGCCGCCGAGCGCAACGAGAAGCGTTACGTCGACGCACGCGAAGTGATCTATGCGGAACTGACCAAGGAACAGTTCGAACAGGCCAACGGCATCTGGCGCGAATTGAAGAAGACCTATGGCGACGAAGTCGCGTTGCGCCGCGCGAAGGCGCGCTGGGCCCAGGTTCGCGCCAGCATGACCGGATCGCGCGTCGGCTCGGTTGGCAATCTCAGCGTCGGCATGCCGAACGCGAACATGGGCGATCCGAGCAACCAGAAGGGCCAGAAGGCGGGCAACAACGTCCACACGTCGTCGAGCACCGCGGCGGAGATCACCGGCGGCAACGGCGTCGATGGTTCCATCGCCTATCGCCAGCTGCGCGAAAGCGACAATCCGTACGATCCGAAATTCAAGCCCGGGGCGATCGGCACGGCCACGGTCGGCGAGCCGACGCAGGTCAAGAACGGCGCGCACGACGAGACCAAGCCGGATCCGCCCGACGCTACCAAGCACGAGTAGCAGCGAACGCTGCCAGCGAGCAATTCACCGCTTCAGAGGAGGTCGTCATGCACCTGCGAGGATTCCTGACCATCGGTTCGGCGTTGCTGGCCTGCGCTGCCGGAACGCTCCCGCAACACGTCCTGGCAGGGACGACCGATGCCGTGTTCATTTCATCGGGCGCGAGCACCGCGCAGAAGGAGACGGCGCCGTACGATTCCGAATACGCCGCGGCGGAACGCGACATGGGCAACGGCTTCAACACGCCGGAAGCCGACGCGCGGCCCGGTGAGTACTACTTCCTGCTCGCGGTGCACGCGTACAGCAAGAAGGATTTCGCTTTCGCCGTGCAGATGTACGAAGTCGCGGCGGCGTGGGCGTACAAGCCGGCCGAGTACAACCTGGCGATCATGTACGCGCGCGGCCAGGGCGTAGCCGCCGACCTGCCGCGCGGCCTGGCCTGGATGGCGCTGGCTGCCGAGCGCAACGATAAACGCTATGTCGACGCGCGCGAGGCGATCTACGCGGAAATGACCCCCGAACAGTTCGAGCAGGCGAACGTGATCTGGCGCGGGCTGAAGAAGACCTACGGCGACGAAGTCGCGCTGCGTCGCGCGAAAGCGCGCTGGGCGCAAGTCAAGGCGAACATGACCGGGTCGCGGGTCGGGTCGGTCGGCAATCTCACGGTCGCCGTGCCGAACGCGAGCAGCGGAGACCCGAGCTATCAGAAGGTCACGAACGAACAGGTGCAGAAGAACTTGAACAGCCCGCCTGGCGAAGGTGGCGATCACGCCAAGGCGATGGGGACCAGCACGGCCCGGTCGACGGTCGGGTCGTCGGCCGAAGTGACCGGCGGCCAGGGCGTCGATGGCTCGATCGCCTATCGCCAGCTGCGCGACAGCGACAATCCCTACGATCCGAAATTCAGGAACGCCGCCATCGGCAGAGCCACGGTCGGCGACCCGACGACGCTCAAGGACAAGCCGGCCGCGGGTGCACCGGCCAGCGATCAGCCGCAGACCCAGCAGCAGCAATAGCCCGGATCGCGATGGCGCAAGGAACGCAGGTTTCCGTCCGGCAGGTCGTTCGGCTGCCGGCGCGACGGCGTTCGGCCGCGTCAACCTGGCAAGAACCCGCAACTTTTCGGCCGCCGAAGCGCTTGCAGAAGTGCGAAGAGTTTCGTATAACGATGCGGAACCGGTATTCGAAGAGAGGGTCGTCATGGCCTTGCGAACGTTCCTGACTGCCACTTGCGCGTTGCTGGCCTGCTGCGCCACGGCGGTTACTTCACAGCGCGCCCACGCCGGCTCGACCGACGCGGTGTTCATTTCGTCCGGGCAGAGCACGGCCACGACCGAGACCGCCCCCTACGATTCGGAGTACGCCGCCGCGCAACGCGACATGGGCAACGGCATGAACACGCCGGAGGCCGACGCGCGGCCCGGCGAGTATTACTTCCTGCTCGCCGTGCACGCGTTCCGCAAGAACGACTTTGCGTTCGCGATCCAGATGTATGAGGTTGCCGCCGCCTGGGCCTACAAGCCGGCCGAATACAACCTGGCGATCATGTACGCGCGCGGCCAGGGCGTGCCGGTCGACCTTCCGCGCGGCATGGCCTGGATGGCGCTGGCGGCCGAGCGCAACGAGAAGCGCTATGTCGACGCGCGCGAAGCCGTCTACGCGGAAATGACGCCGGAACAGTTCCAGCAGGCCAACGTGATCTGGCGCGAGCTGAAGAAAACCTATGGCGATGAAGTCGCCTTGCGTCGCGCGAAAGCGCGCTGGGCGCAGGTCAAGTCGAGCATGACCGGATCGCGGGTCGGGTCGGTCGGCAACATGACGGTCGGCATACCGAACGCCAATGGCGGCGACGCGAGTTTTCCGAAGCCCGCGAACGAAGCCATGAAGAAGGCGCTCCAGAGCCTTGGAATGACGATGGCTCAATCAACCGCAACGTCCCCGGCGGAGGCGACCGGCGGCGAGGGAATCGATTCGTCGATCGCGTATCGCCAATTTCGCGAGAGCGACAACCCCTACGATCCGAAATTCAAGGCTGGAGCGATCGGCAGGGCAACGGTCGGCGATCCGACTACGCTCAAGGAAAAGCCGCCGGCCGATGCGCCGTCGACAGATCAGCCGGATACGGGAAAGCAGGAGCATTAGCGTTCCGGCGCGCCGGTTGCGCAGCCTGAAGAAAATCGCCGGCAGTGTGAAGGTACGGTGGGCCTTGGCCCACCGTCTCAAGGTTCAAACTCCCAGCGGATTCGCCTTCTCGGCATCGATCTTCCAGGTCTTGATCGCGCGCGCGACGTCTTTTGCGCTCATCTTGCCTTCCGCCGCCAGCGCGGCGACGGCGGCCTGGGCGATATACCAGCGATCGACTTCGAAAAACCGGCGCAAGTTCTCCCGGCTGTCGCTGCGGCCGAAGCCGTCGGTGCCGAGCACGGTATACTTTTTACCCTCGGGCATGAACGCGCGGATCTGGTCCGCGTACTCGCGCACGTAGTCGGTCGCGGCGATCACCGGCCCCTGGCGCTCGGCCAGGCAGGCGGTCACGTGCGCGACACGCGGTTTGTCTTCCGGATGCAGGCGGTTCCAGCGCTCGGCATCGAAGCCGTCCTTGCGCAGCTCGGAAAAACTCGGGCAGCTCCAGATGTCGCAGACGACGCCGAATTCGTTTTCGAGCAATTCGGCCGCGGCAATCGCCTCGCGCAGGATCGTGCCGGAACCGAGCAACTGCACGCGCGGGATGCGGCTGGCTTTGCCGTTCTTCAGCGGCGCGGATTTTTCCGCGGCCGGCTTCACGGTTTCCTTCGCCGACGCCTTGGTTTCGCGCGGCGGCGCGCCGTCGGTCTCGGGCACGTTGCCCTTGCCGGGTTTGTCCGGACTCGCCGCGGCCGTCGGTGATCCGGCCGG
>DATIEJ010000095.1:0-2638 GCA_035455825.1 Rhodanobacteraceae bacterium
GACATCAAGGCGAGCATTCGCGACGGGCGCAGCGGCAAGATGCCGGCATGGGGTCCGATCATCGGCAAGGATCGCGCGCGTCTCGTCGAGGCCTGGGTGCTCGCGCAGGGCAGTTCTGCCGAGACGACAGCGGGCCAGCAATGACTGACGACGCCAAGCGCGCTGACGGCGAAGACGCAGCGGGACTGCGCGCCCTGCGCCTGCGCCGCGTCGGCGCGGTTGCGTGGCCGTCGTTCTTCGCGGCTTGCGTGGCGTCGGTCGTGTTCTTCGCGATCGTCGACCCGTCCGAACTGGCCGAGATCACCTGGCCGCACCTGACGGTTTCGCGCGAATTCGGCTACAGCATCGGCTTCTTCATGTTCTGGGCCTGCACGCTCGGTTCGAGCGCGTTCACGGCGTTGCTGCTGTCCGCGCGCGTCAAGCGCGCTGCCCGCGAGCGCAGGCAAACGCTCGAGAGCGGGCAATGAGCCGGCCGATCCCGCTGACCGTCGTGCAGGATTCGGGCGAATCGCTGTACGCGGCGCAACCGAAGATCTACCCACGCGAGATCGACGGGCGTTTCGCGCGCCTGCGCATCGTTGCCGTATTCGTCCTGCTCGGTCTGTTCTATCTCCTGCCATGGGTGCGTTGGGATGGACACCAGGCCGTCCTGTTCGATCTGCCCGCGCGCAAGTTCTACGTGTTCGGCCTGACCTTCTGGCCGCAGGATTTCTTCTGGCTCGCCTGCCTGCTCATCATCGCCGCGATCACGCTGTTCTTCTTCACGGCGCTGGCCGGTCGCCTGTGGTGCGGCTACGCGTGTCCGCAGACGGTCTGGACCGAAGTGTTCCTGTGGATCGAGCGATTGTGCGAAGGCCGGCGCAACCAGCGCATCAAGCTCGACGGCGGGAAGTGGACGCGCGAAAAGATCCTGCGCAAGTCGGCCAAGCAGTTTCTGTGGATCACGCTGTCGCTCTGGACCGGCTTCACGTTCGTCGGGTTCTTCACGCCGATTCTCGATCTCGGCCACGCCGCGGCTTCGCTTTCCTTCAGCGGCTGGGAAGGATTCTGGATCGTGTTCTACGGCTTCGCGACCTACGGCAACGCCGGCTACATGCGCGAGCAGGTGTGCAAGTACATGTGTCCGTATGCGCGCTTCCAGAGCGCGATGTTCGATCACGACACGCTGATCATTTCCTACGACGAAGCACGCGGAGAACCGCGCGGGCATCGCAAGCGCGGTGTCCCCAGCGTGCTCGCCCTATCGGCTCTTGCAGCCCCCCTGTCGGCGCCCGATGGGGATTCTGGAAGTCCGTCGGCGAGCGGCGCGATCCGGTCGCCGCCGAGCGCGAACGCACTCGGCGATTGCATCGCTTGCGATGCCTGCGTGCAGGTATGCCCGACCGGAATCGACATTCGCGACGGCCTGCAGATCGAGTGCATTGCCTGTGCGGCATGCATCGATGCCTGCGATTCCGTGATGGACAAGATGGCTTATCCGCGCGGGCTGATCCGCTATACGACCGAGAGCCTGCTGTCAGGCCGCGTCCGGCGCATCGTGCGCCCGCGCACAGCGATCTACGCCACGATCCTGACCGCATTGATCGTTGCGTTTGCCTGGGGCGTCACGCACCGCGCGGCGCTGATCGTCGATGTGCTGCACGATCGCAATGCCCTGTATCGGGAAATGTCCGACGGCGGGATCGAAAACGGCTACACGCTCAAGCTCGTGAACAAGACCGATCTGGTGCAGAACCTGAGCATCGCATTGGAAGACGACGAGCCAGCGCTGCGCATCGTCGGCAAGACACGCGTGACGGTTGAACCAGGCCAGGTGGCCAACGTTCCGCTGACGTTGCGCGCCGATCGCGACGGCATCAAGGGCAGGCGCCGCGTAGAACTGCTGGTGCGCAACGACGACGATTCGATTCACGTAGAGCACAAGAGCGAGTTCTTCGCACCGGAGGAGAAATGAACGACGCAGCAAGAAATCGCTGGTACCGGGTGCCGGAGGTCTGGCTCATGATCGTCATGCTGGGAGCGACGATAATCGGTTCGCTCGCACTGGTCGCGACCGCGTTCGGCAATCGCGACGAGCTGCCGCACGTCGGTCCACGCATCGCCTCGCCGCTGCCGCCGACATCCGCCGCGCGACCGTCCGATCAGACGACGCCCTGAATCGAACAGGCGAGCGGCCATGCCTGCCCTGAATTGCTTCCATTGCGGCGAGCCGGTTGCCGGCGATGCGCCGCTGGTGGCGCGCGTCGGCGCGCTGGATCATCCGGTGTGCTGCATCGGCTGCCGTGCCGCGGCCGAATGGATCGCGTCGCTCGGCCTGCAGGACTACTATCGCCTGCGCGATGCACTGCCACCGCGCGCCAGCGCGATCGGCGACTACTCCGCCTGGGACCGGGCGCAGCTGCAGCGCATGTACGTGCACCAGCGCAGCGATGGCGATGCCGAAGCCTGTTTCCTGCTCGAGGGCCTGCGTTGTTCGGCGTGCAGCTGGCTGATCGAGCGCGTGCTGTCGCCCATGACCGGCGTGCGCGAGGTCGGCGTAAGCGTCCCCGGCAAGCGCGTCCGCATCGTCTGGCAGCAGCGGCTTGCACCGCTGAGCTCCCTGCTGGCCGCGATCGCACAGCTCGGTTATGTGCCCCAC
>DATIEJ010000096.1:0-4054 GCA_035455825.1 Rhodanobacteraceae bacterium
GTAGATCTGCGTCGTCGAAATGTCGGCGTGGCCGAGCATTTCCTGAACGGCGCGCAGGTCGCCGGATGATTCGAGCATGTGGCTGGCGAACGAGTGGCGCAGCAGGTGCGGATAGACGCGCTTCCACACGCCTTGGTCGCGCGCCCGGCGCTTGAGCCGCGCGCGCACGCCGTTCGGCGTCAGCGGACGGCCGAGTCGGCCATGCACGAGAACGTCGTCGGCGCCGGGGCGATCCTGATCGCGCAGAGTCTTCAGCGCCGCAAGCGCCTTGCCACCGACCGGCACGATGCGCGTCTTGCTGCCCTTGCCGGTGACGCGCACCAGGCCTTCGCTGAAGTCCAGGTCGCGCCAATGCACGCCGGTCAGTTCCGAAACGCGCAGGCCGCTCGAATACAAAAGTTCAAACAGCGCGCGGTCGCGCACGGCCTCCGGATCGCCCGGCGGAAACTCGAGCAACGCGCCGACCTCGTCGACATCGAGCACCTCGGGCAGCTTGCGCCGCAGTTTCGGCGAGTGCACGCCGGCCGCGGGATTCGCCGCAATCGCGCCATCGCGCGCGAGATAATTGAAGAAGCTGCGGCAGGCCGACAGCATGTGGTGCAGCGTTCCCGGCGTCAGGCCGCCGCGATGCAGGCGCGCGAGCCACGCGCGCATCTGGTCGGGCTTGATCTCGCGCCATTGACGTATCTGCAGGTTGCGCGCGTAGGCGAGCAGATCGGCCAGCGCGCGCGCATAGTTGACGATCGTGCCGGGCGCATAGCGGCGCTCGACGCGCAGGTGATCGAGATAGCCCTCTATCGGCGCGGCGAGGGCGTCTTCTGCCATGGTCAGTCAGCGGGTGGAAAGCGCGCGATGGCCGCGGCGGTCGCTTCGGCGATCAGCTTGAGGAACACCGTTCCCATGCCCGGATGGAAGCGGGCCGCGTCGTGGCTGCCGATCGCGAGCATGCCGACGCCATCGATCGGCACGAGCACGGCCGAACGCACTTCGCCGGCCTTGTCCCCGAACAGCGCGTCGAGTTTTTCCGGCTGCAGCCGGCCGCACAGCGGCTCGTTGCGTTGCAGGAACTCGGCGAATGCCGGCATCGATCCGGCGCCGTCACGCCGGACAACGAGCCAGTCGGCGGTAGGCAGGTCCGGGTCGGCGCGGAACAGCACGAGCCGCACCAGGTCGGTATGGAAATCCTCGGTCAGGCCAGCGGCGACGCGGCGCACGCTGTCGGCCAGGGTGCGCTCGCGCATCAGGCCGACGGTCAGGGAATGCACGCGCACCATGAGTTGCTCGTTCTCCGCGGCGATCTCGATGAGTTCGCGCAGGCGCCGGTCCATGTCGCGATTCTTGTCGCGCAACACTTCGAGCTGATAGCTCGCCAGCGAGGTCGATGCGCCCTGGTCGCGCGGCACCTGCAGGGCCAGCGCGATGTCCGGGAAGTCCTTGAGGAATTCCGGGTGGCGGCGCAGGTAGCTGGCGACTTCCATCGCGTTGAGGCCATCCTTCAGGGTCATTTCGGTCATGATTGTGGCCTGCAATGTTCAAAGGGGAAGTAGGATCGCGAAGAGATCAGCGGCCAAGACAAGGCGCGAGGAGGAGACATAGTGGGGCTATGGCGACGACGAGCAACGCAGTATTGGCCGCTGAGATCGAGCGAGCCGCTTTCCCTTTGAGCGTTGCAGGCCACTAGTATTCCCCTTCGAAGACAAACTGGGTCGGACCGGACATCGTCACGGGGGCGTCCGCGCCGGTCCAGTGAATCTGCAGCGTGCCGCCCGGCAGTTCGACGGCGACGTCGGCATCGAGCTTGCCGCGCCGGCGCAGGACCGCGACGGCCGCGCACGCGCCGGTGCCGCAGGCCAGCGTCGCGCCGGCGCCGCGTTCCCACACGCGCAAGCGCACGCGGGTACGGTCGACAATTTGTACAAAGCCGACATTGCAGCCTTGTGGAAAATGTTCGTCGATCGACAGCGCGGCGCCGAGCGTCGCCAGCGGCGCGGTCGCGACATCGGCAACCTCGATCACCGCGTGCGGATTGCCCATCGACACGGCGCCGAATTCGACTTCGGATCCGTTCGCGTTGAGGCGATACGGATCGGCTGGCGCCAGGCGCAGCGGGATGTCGTCCGGCGCGAAGCGCGGCTGGCCCATGCCGGCACGGACGCTGCCGTCGGCGCCGACCGTGATGCTGACCGGACCGGACGGGCTTTCCAGCTGCAGTTCGCCCGCGCCGATCGCGCCGGCGCGGTACAGCCAGGCCGCGACGCAACGCAGGCCGTTGCCGCACTGGCGCGCCAGCGAACCGTCGGCGTTGTAGATGGCATAAGCAAACGCGCACGAAGGATCGCGCGGCGGCTCGATCGTCAGCAACTGGTCGAAGCCGACGCCGAAATGCCGGTCGCCGAGGCGCGCAATCTGCGCCGCGTCGAGCGCCAGCGGCGCGCGCCGGCAATCGATAATGACGAAGTCGTTGCCGGCGCCATGCATTTTCGAGAAGCGCAGTTTCATTTCCGCTCTCGGCCAAGCATGGCCTTCTCTGCACTCGAGCTCTTGCCCGGCGCACTTGCGCTGGGACGCGACGATCCTGCCGCCCGCTGCGCGCGGGACGGAAGCAGGCTGCAGCGAAGCAACACCGCTCAGTGCACCGGCTCCGAACCGCCGGACGACGGCTCGGCCGGCTTCGCGTCGGGCGTATTTGCCGGCGTCGCTGGCTGTGACTTCTTGTGCTTCTTCGGCTGCTGGTCCGGCAGGACCAGATCGCCCTTGTTGCCGCAACCCGCAAGCAACAGCGCGGCCAGCGAGAAGGCCAGAATGCAGTGGATCGGACGCAGCATGGCGATTCCGGACAGGGCAATGGATGACGGACCCAAGTATAACGGTGCCGGCGACGGTGCGGCGCCAAAAGTGACGGTACAGGCGCTTTGTGTTAAGCATTGCGCTGAAATTGCCGACGGCCGACCAATGCTGAATTTTTACGCCCTGCTGCCTGCACTGTTCATTCTCAGTGCGATCCTGTTGCTGACGGCCTTGAGTCACCTGTTCGCCAGCCGCCGTCACTGGCGTGCGCGACGACACTTCTCCGCCCTGCATCGCGGCGCCTGGATGCTCGTGTTCCTGCTGGCCGCGGCGCTGACCTGCGGACTGGGCATATCGCTGCACGGCTATCGCCTCCTGACCGCCGAAGAACCGGTCGTGTCGCTGACCGCCCGGCAGATTGGCCCGCAGCAATTTTCGCTGCGCGTGGATTTTCCGGATGGCGGCCATCGCAGCGCGACGCTGGCCGGCGACGAGTGGCAACTCGATGCGCGCGTGATCAAGTGGACGCCGCGCGCGATCGAACTCGGCGCCGAACCGTTGTATCGCGTCGACCGGCTGTCCGGACGCTTTCGCGACGCGGCCCAGGCCGCGGCGACGACGCCGAGCGTCGTCGATCTCGGCGGTGAGTCGATACTTGACCTGTGGCAACTCAAGCGCCAGTTCCCGCAATGGTTGCCATGGGTCGACGCCGAGTTTGGCAGCGCCGCCTACCTGCCGATGATCGACGGCGCGAGCTACAAGATCAGCCTGAGCGCGAGCGGCGGCCTGATCGCGCGGCCGGCGGACAAGCCAACGGCGGACAAGCTCAAGGCGGCAGGCTGGTAGTCAATAGCGTGAGAGGTGAGGCTGGCTCCTGGTTCCCCAAGGAAGTCCGCAAGAAAGTCGTCATTCCCGCGAAGCGGGAAAATGACGGCTACTTTTTTCGATTTTGCAGATATCCCCAAAACTCCTTACCCCCAGGCGCCTCCTTGATTCGAGACTCCCAAGTTCTCACTTCCCACCTACCTGATCAATCAAGAACGCGAATTCCTCGGCGACCTCGCGGTAGCGCCGAAAGCGCCCGGACTTTCCGCCATGGCCGGCATCCATGTTGACCTTGAGCAGCAGGACGTTCTTGTCGGTCTTGAGCGTGCGCAGCTTGGCCACCCATTTGGCGGGCTCGTAATACTGCACCTGCGAGTCCCATAACCCGGTCGTGACGAGCAGCGCCGGATAGGCCTGCGCCGACACGTTGTCGTACGGCGAA
>DATIEJ010000097.1:0-5479 GCA_035455825.1 Rhodanobacteraceae bacterium
ACGCGGTGATCCAGGGCATGCCGGGCATCGAATTCCAGGGCGTCTACCGCCATATCAGCCGCGGCATGCACGGCAGCTTCAGTCCGGTCGACGTACACAACACGTTGCTCGCGTCCGGTCCGGATTTCCGCGAACGCTTCACCGACACGCTGCCGAGCGGCAACGTCGACGTTGCGCCGACAGTCGCGAAGATTCTCGGCATCGACCTGCCGAACGCCGATGGACGCCCGCTGCTCGAAGCGCTGCAGGGTCAACACGTTGCCGCCGACGCTTACTCGGTAATATCGAAAGCCATCGCACCGTCCACTCCTGCGACCGGCCTCGCGGTCCAATCGCCGGTTGGCGCCGACACCGGCAAGTCCCGCTACGACTTCAGGCTGCAAATCAAGGAATTACGCCACGGCGCTAATTCATATATCTATTTCGATTGGGCCAAGGCCGAGCGCAATTAGCGGCCCGGCGGGTTTTCGAAGACTAGGCACTGGCCCGCGCGCAGGGCGCCTCCCCGACCTTCAAGCAAAAGGCGGCTGCAATGCAAGCGGAGGGGCTGCCCGCGCAACCGGGTCAGGCAGCCAAACTGTCGGATGCGGCGACTGCAGCGCGCCGTGACTTCGGAACGCGGGTATATTGAGCGCGGATCCGGGGACAGCCCGCATGAACCAGACTCCAGCAAGCGCCGCATCGAACGCATCAGGCGGATCGACGCTGCGTTTCGACATCGTCTCCGGCCTCACCGCGTCGGCAGTCGTACTGCCCAAGGCAATGGCCTATGCCACCGTGGCAGGCCTGTCGGTCGCCGTCGGTTTGTATACCTGCCTCATCCCGATGGTCATCTACGCGTTCCTGGGTTCGTCGCGCGTACTGAGCGTCAGTTCCACGACGACGCTCGGCATCCTTACCGGCGCCGAACTCGCCATCGTCGTCCCCGACGGCGATCCGATGAAGCTCGTCATCGCAACCGCAACGCTCACGGCGCTGGTCGGCGCGGTGTTGCTGCTCGCGCGCCTGCTGCGACTGGGATTCGTCGCCAACTTCATCTCCACGCCGGTCCTGACCGGTTTCAAGGCGGGAATCGGCTGCGTGATCGTGCTGGACCAGCTGCCGAAGCTGCTCGGAATCCACATCACGAAGCAAGGCTTCTTTCGCGACATCCTCAGCGTGGCGCAGCACATTCCCGAAACCTCCATCCTTACATTCGCGGTGGGTCTCGCCACGTTCGCCGTGCTCATTGGATTCAAGCAATTCCTGCCGCGCGTTCCTGCACCGCTGGTTGCGATCGGCGGCGCAATAGCCGCAGCGTGGTACTTCGGACTGCAGGAAAAAGGCGTTTCGCTCGTCGGCTTGATTCCGCAAGGATTTCCTTCGCTGACGCTGCCCGATCCGACCTTGATTGCAGAACTGGTTCCGGGCGCGCTCGGCATTGCGCTGATGAGCTTCACGGAAACGATCGCGGTCGGCCGCACGTTCACGGCGGCCGGCGAACCACCCGTCGATCCGGACAAGGAACTCGTTGCCACCGGCGCCGGCAACCTGGTCGGCGCGCTGTTCGGCGTGATGCCGGCCGGTGGCGGCGCTTCGCAGACCGCGCTGGTGCGCAACACCGGCGGAAGAACCCAGAAGGCGTCGCTGGTCACGGCAGGCGTCGCGCTGGCGACGATGCTCTTCCTGGCGCCATTGCTCGGCCTGCTGCCGCATGCGACGCTCGCGGCAGTGGTCATCGTCTACTCGATCGTGCTGATCCAGCCGGTCGAGTTTCTTGCCATACGCAAGGTAAGAACGATGGAATTCCGCTGGGCCGTCGCAGCTGCGCTCGGGGTGCTGGTGTTCGGCACGCTCGACGGCATCGTCGTGGCGATCGTCCTCTCGCTGATTGGCTTGTCGAGCCAGACCGCGCACCCCCGGCTGTCGATCATCGGACGCAAGCGCGGCGCAGACGTGCTGCGTCCCCTGTCGCCCGAGCATCCCGATGACGAGACGTTCGAGGGCCTGCTGATACTGCGTCCCGAGGGCCGCCTGTTCTTCGTCAATGCCCAGTACGTCGGCGAGCGTATCCAGGCGCTCGTCGATCAATACAAGCCACGCGTCGTCGCATTGGACATGAGCCGCGTGATCGACATCGAGTACTCCGCGCTGGCCACGTTGATGGAAGGCGAGAGACGCGCGACCGCTGCAGGCACGACCGTCTGGGTGGCGGCGCTGAATCCCGGCGTGCTCGAAGTCGTGCGCAGTTCCGGGTTCGCCGAACGGCTCGGACCCGAGCGGATGCTGTTCAACGCGCGAGCGGTGATCGAACGCTACCAGGCAATGCGGGGCACGGGGCCGTCCGGCGCGGGTGTCGCCGGGGCGAGCGCGCCGGCCCGCTGACGGACTGGCAGAGCCCTCGGCCGGCGCCGCGAATTTCGGTGGACCATTCAAAATCAG
This sequence comes from Rhodanobacteraceae bacterium, assembly GCA_035455825.1. Lineage (GTDB taxonomy): Bacteria > Pseudomonadota > Gammaproteobacteria > Xanthomonadales > Rhodanobacteraceae > Rudaea. The sequence goes on from DATIEJ010000097.1 coordinate 2,422, forward strand.
GCAAGGAGACAGTCATGGCAAAGAAGCACAAGGCGAAGGTCGAGAAGAGCGGGTCAAGGAAGGAAGCGTCCAGAGACAAGGGCAACGGCAAGAGCAAGAGCAGGAAAGCCGTCGCCGAAGTCGCCGCCACGGCCAGCCCGAGAGCCGAGCTGTCCGGCAAGGAATACGCGCGCGAGATGCGAAAGCTGCATGAGGAACTGGTCAAGCTGCAGCAATGGGTCAAGCACAAGGGCCTGAAGGTCTGCATCGTGTTCGAGGGCCGCGACGGAGCCGGCAAGGGTGGCACGATCAAGGCGATCACCGAGCGCGTGAGCCCGCGCGTGTTTCGCGTCGTCGCGCTGCCGGCACCGAGCGAGCGCGAGAAGTCGCAGATGTATGCGCAACGTTATCTGTCGCACCTGCCTGCGGCCGGCGAAGTCGTGATTTTCGACCGCAGCTGGTACAACCGCGCCGGAGTCGAGCGCGTGATGGGCTTCTGCACCGACGAGGAGGCGCAGCAATTCCTGCAGGTCGTGCCGGCGTTGGAAAGACTGATGATCAAATCCGGAATCATCCTGCTCAAGTACTGGCTGGAGGTAAGCCCGGAGGAGCAGACGCGCCGGCTCAAGGATCGCATCGACGACGGCCGCAAGCTCTGGAAGCTCACGGGGATGGACCTGAAATCCTACAGCCGCTGGTTCGACTATTCGCGCGCGCGCGACGAGATGTTCGCAGCGACCGACAGCTCATGGGCGCCGTGGTACGTCGCGCTGTCCGACGACAAGAAGCGTGCACGGCTCAATATCATCAGCCACCTGCTCGGCAGCATCAAGTACAAGGATCCGCCGCGCGAGAAGATCAAGCTGCCGGACCGGCAGAAGCCGGGCAACTACAAGGACCCGGCCTACCCGTACAAGTTCGTAGAGCAAAAATTCTAAACACCCGCCATCCGCTGGCGCCGCGCCCTCGCGGCGCAGCGCCTTGCCGCGATTCGAGGCAAACTGTGGCGCAATCGGACCGTTTCGCGTACACTACGTCCGTTGTACTGCGTCGCCCTCCGTTTTTCCCTTCCGGCCGACCGTGATCCTGATCCACTGATCGGGAGTTCGCAGATGAGTCTGCGCGCTGTTCACGACTCGCCCTGTACCACTCGGCAACGACGCCCCTTCGGACCGCTCGTCCATACGACGTAGCGTCATCCGTTTCTGTTCGCCTGCGGCGCGGTTTCTGGGAACGCTCCGGGTTTTACCCTGCGGCCGTGCATTTGCGCCGGCTGTATAACTTTGGAGCTTTACACAATGTCTTTTGAAACTCTCGGGCTTTCGCCCGCGTTGCTGCGCGCGCTTGCCGATCAGGGCTACACCGCCCCGACCGCGATCCAGTCGGCCGCGATTCCGGTCGCCCTGGCCGGCCGCGACCTCCTCGCCGGCGCCCAAACCGGCACCGGCAAGACCGCCGCGTTTGCCCTGCCCCTGCTCGAACGCCTGTTTCCGAACGGCCAGCGCGCTTCGGCGCAGGTCCGCAAGCCGCGTGCCCTGATCCTCACCCCGACCCGCGAACTCGCCGCCCAGGTGCACGACGCCGTGCGCGACTACGGCAAGCACCTGCGCGTCAACAGCGCCGCGATCTTCGGCGGCGTCGGCATGGGCCCGCAGATGCAGGCGCTGCGCCGCGGCGTCGAAATCCTCGTCGCCACGCCGGGTCGCCTGATGGACCACATGGAACGCCGTACGGCCGACCTGTCCGGCATCGAGATCCTCGTGCTCGACGAGGCTGACCGCATGCTCGACATGGGCTTCCTGCCGGCGATCAAGAAAATTCTCGGCAGCCTGCCGAAGCAGCGCCAGACGCTTCTGTTCTCGGCGACGTTTGCCGACGAGATCAAGCAGCTCGCCGCGCAGTTCATGCGCGATCCGGCCGAAATCCAGATCGCCGCGCGCAACACCGTCGCGGCCGGCGTGACCCACGTCGTGCATCCGGTCGATGCGGCGCGCAAGCGCGACCTGCTGCTGCACCTGCTGTCGGCCGACAGCCGCCGCCAGAGCCTCGTGTTCAGCCGCACCAAGCACGGCGCCGACAAGCTGTGCGTGCATCTGGAAAAATTCGGACTGCGCACGGCCGCGATCCACGGCAACAAGAGCCAGGGCGCGCGCACGAAAGCACTGAAGGACTTCAAGACCGGCAAGGTCACGATCCTCGTTGCGACCGACATCGCCGCGCGCGGACTCGACATCGATCAGCTGCCTGTCGTCGTCAACTTCGACCTGCCGATGGTCGCCGAGGACTACATCCACCGCATCGGCCGCACCGGCCGCGCGGGCGCCGAGGGTCTGGCGATTTCGCTGGTCTCGCAGGACGAAACCGGCCTGCTCCGCGACATCCGCCGCATGCTCAAGCAGGAAATCGCGATCAATCCGGTTTCCGGGTTCGAGCCGTCGCAGCCGCTGCGCCTGGAAGGCCCCGGCAGCAATGGACGTCCGACCTTCGGCAAGCCGAAGACGCACGCCCGCCGCCCGCATGCCCATGCGCCGAGCAACTCCCACGCCGCCGCAAAGAAGCAGCACCGCGAATGGCGCGGCGATCGCAACGCGCGCAAGGCGTAAGCGTCCAAAGAAGCAGCTTGAAAGCCCCTCTCCCTGCGGGAGAGGGGTGGGGGTGAGGGTCGGGGAATTTATCAACGTTGATTCTAGACCCGACCCTCATCTGACCGCCATGGATGGCGGAAATGCCGAAAATGCAGGAGCAATTTTCGGCCGGCCCTTCGGGCCACCTTCTCCCGGTGGGAAGGGAAAAATTGTCCTATCCCTAGCGTTCCTGATCCGTCGGCCGCATCAATATCTCGTTGACGTTGACGTGCGCTGGCTGCGTCACGCAGTACAGCACGGCGTTGGCGACATCTTCCGGCTGCAATTGCCGCATTGAAGACGCCCAGGTATTGAGCGCCTGCTTCGTGCCGGCATCCGGAATGTGGTCGCGCAACTCGGTTGCCACGACACCGGGCTCGATCACCGAGACGCGGATGTTGTCCTTGTAGACCTCGCGTCGCAACGACTCCGAAAATGCCACGATACCGAACTTG
>DATIEJ010000098.1:0-3420 GCA_035455825.1 Rhodanobacteraceae bacterium
TTGCGGCTCATGCCGAGCGCATGCGCGGTGCGGCTGATGTTCCAGGTGAAGCGTTCGAGTTCGCGCAGCAGCACGTCGCATTCGGCCTGGCGCAGCGCGGCCGACGGCGCGCACGCCTCGGTCGGGGCGCCTTCGGCAACCGGTTGCACGAACGCTGGAGTCCGCGTTTCCGTATCGAGAATCTCCTGTGGCAGGTTCGACATGCGGATGACGCCGTCGCGGCAAAGCGCCGAAGCCGTGCGCAGCGCGTTGCGCAACTGGCGGATGTTGCCCGGCCAGGAATAGTCGAGCAGCTTGCGGAACGCGTCGTCGGCGATCTGCAGCGGATCGTCGGTGTTTTCTTCCTCGAGCAGCGTATGGATCAGTTCGGCCTTGTCGCTGCGATCGCGCAGCAGCGGCAGGTACAGCGTGATGCCGTTGAGGCGATAGAACAGGTCTTCGCGGAACTCGCGCGAGGCGATCATCTGGCGGATGTCGCGGTGGGTTGCGCTGATCACGTGCAGGTCGACCGGAATCGACTGATCGCTGCCGAGAGGAACGACCTCGCACTCCTCGATGACGCGCAACAGGCGCGTCTGCAGCATCAGCGGCATGTCGCCGATTTCGTCGAGGAACAACGTGCCGCCATTTGCCTGCAGGATCTTGCCGGGGCGGCCTTCGCGGGCTGCGCCGGTAAACGCGCCACGCGTGTAGCCGAACAGCTCGCTTTCGATCAGGCTTTCAGGGATTGCCGCGCAGTTGACGGTTACGAACGGCTTGTCGTACCACAGGCTGCTGCGGTGCAGTGTTTTTGCAAAAGCTTCCTTGCCGGTTCCGGTCGCGCCCTGCAGCAGGATCGGCACCTGCTTGGCGAACAGCTGGCGTGCGCAGGCGAGATTCTTGCGCATCTGCGGGTCTTCGCCGACATGGCGCAGCGCCGCTTCGGTGCGCGACGTTTCGGCCGCGGGAACGATGCGCTGTTCGATCGCCGGCGACGGCGCCGCGTTCAAGGTCTTGCGCAGCGGCGCGCGGACGAGCGCGAAGAAGCGCCGGCCGTGGCTGAGGTCGCGCACCGGCCAGATCGTGCTCGGCTCGCTGCTCGCGCGCCGCTCGAGCGTTTCGAAATCGAACTTGAAGAACTTGCTGACCGGCTGTCCGACGAACGCGTTGCGGTTCGAGTTGCCGAGCTGAAGCAGCGCGCTCTCATTCAGCGCAAGGACATTGCCGGCGCCATCGACCGCGAGCAGCGCTTCGTGCAGCAGACCGACGAACTCGGGGCGGCTGTGGAAGCGAAGGATCCAGGCATGACCGAAATCGTGCAGGAAGTTCCAGCGCGAGATCAGGTTCGCCGACATGTTGACCAGCGCCATCGTGTGGCGCTGGACCAGCCGGCTGTCGTTGGAATTGACCGACGAGGCGTCGAGCACGGCGAGCATCTGGCCGTGCGGATCGAAGATCGGCGCGCCGGAGCACGACAGGCCGATGTTGTAGCCGCGGAAATGTTCTTCGCGGTGCACCGTGACCGAGCAGCCTTCGGCCAGGCAGGTGCCGATGCCGTTGGTGCCTTCGTGGCGTTCGTCCCAGAGCGCGCCATGCCATAGGCCGGCCTGGCGGAACTCGCGCTGCAAGGTCGGATCGGTGATCGTGCTCATCACCGCGCCTTGCGTATCGGAAAGGATCACGGCAAAACCTGAACCGGCGATCTGCTCGTACAGGCTTTCCATTTCCGCGCGCGCAACGCGCAGCAGTTCGCCCATGCGCTGCTGCGCTTCGCGAACGGTTTGCGGATCGAGCACCGAATTCTGCCGTGGGCTCGACGGCTCGATCCCGTATTCCTTCACGCAGCGCAGCCACGAGCGCGTGACGTGCGGTTCGATGCCTGCCGGCTTGAGTCCGCTCTGGACTACGTTAAAAATCCGTGAGGCGTGATTCGAAGTTGGAAAGAGAATACCCAAGGGAATTCGCCTCAAGTCTGCGGATTTTTCACGAGGCGAACCGCTCGCATCAGCGCCGGGATGCCCCCGTTGCCGCCGCGTGAGCACGCAGCCTCCCCCTTTTGCAACTGGCGTGCAAACTGCGCTGCAGCAAAATTCGGAAAGTGTGCCAAAAATGTGACACTCACCCGTACCATGTACGAGTGTCTCGTCATCGCGGCGCCTGGTGCTGCCGCGGCTAACTGGCGCCTATTGTTCCTCGGGCGGCGCGCCGAACTTGTATTTCGGATCCGCGCTTTCGCTGTACTTGGAGCGCACGAAGGCCAGGATCTTGAACAGGTCATCCGAGCTCTTGACGATCGCGCCGAACGGCGGCATCGGGCCGACGACGGATTCGCGGCCCTTGCGTACAAAGCCGGCCTTCTGCAATTCGTCGCTGCCGAGCGTGACCAGACGGAACAATGTGTCGTCGTCGCCGCCGTACACCCAGGTGTCGTTCGTCAACGGCGGGCACATGCCGCCGCCGCCGCCGCCGCCATGGCAGCCGTTGCAGCCGTAGCTCAGATACAGATGCTCGCCGGCCGCGACGACGTCCGCCTGCGTGTCCTTGTAGGGATTCTGCAATTTCCCCTTGGGCGTGCTGGCGACCAGGTCGGTCGCCTTCGTCGTCGTGTAGTCGACGGGCTTGGCCTGCTCGGCCGCGATCGCCGTCTCCAGCGTGTACATCGTCGCGGCGGCAAATGTCGCGATGGCACATGCACCCAGTACTCTTCTCAACACAGAAATCTCCCGGTCTTGGTGAAACACACTATAACGATCGAATCAGGATGACATGAATCAGGCGCCGCCTTCAGGCTGCGTTCCGGCGATCAGCCTGACTTGGGTTGCAGCAGTTTGACAAGTGCATCGCTGTTGTTCGACTGCGCGATCGACAGCGCGGTGCGCCCGTCGTCGCTCTTCGCCGCGGCATCCGCCCCTGCAGCCAGCAGCGCCGCGGCGATCTTCGGCTGGTTATTGGCCGCCACGATCATCAGCGCCGTGATGCCGCCGGAATTTCTGGCGTTGACCTTGGCGCCCCGCTTGATCAGAAGTTCGACCGCTTCGAGCGAACCCGTCGTCGCCGCGAGCATCAACGGCGTGTAGCCTCCGGCGCCGGCCGCATGATTCACGTCGGCCCCGGCCTCGACCAGCGCCGCGGCGGCCTTGGACTTGGAATTCTGCGTCGCGATCGACAGCGCGTTCATGCCGTCCGCATCGCTCGTGTCGAGTTTTGCACCGTGCGCGGCCAGCAGGCGCAACATGTCCGCATCGTCATTCCAGGCCGCGTACATCACCGGCGTCCAGCGGCTGGCATCGGCAAGATTGACGTCGGCCTTGTGCTCGACCAGGAACGCCGCGACCTTGCCGAATCCGAAGCGCACCGCGCTGATCAACGGCGTGTAGCCATCGCCGAAGCGCGCATTGATGTCGGCGCCGTGCTCGAGCAGATAACCGATGCGGCCGAGGT
>DATIEJ010000099.1:0-5433 GCA_035455825.1 Rhodanobacteraceae bacterium
CTCGTCGCTCCGCTGCTGGCCGGTGTGTTCGCCGGCCTGATTGCGCTGGCAGCCGTATTGTTCTTCCTCTGGCAGCGGCTCATCGGTCCGATGGCAACGATGGTCGATCTGTCCTCGAAGGCCAAGCACGGCGACTACGCGCTGGCGATAAGGACTTCAAGCTCGGGCCTGGCCGGACGCCTCGCGCTGGCCTTCAATCACCTGTTGAACGAACTCGATCGCCACAGGGCGCCTCCGGGCGCGCCGCGGCGCCGCGCGACGGATCGCAAATAGCGGCGTGAGCCAAGCGCGGGAGCGACGTTCGTGACCGCACGTTCGGTCCGCTGAACGCCGCTGCTGAAATCAGGTTTCCTCGGCGCTGCCGGGCTCGATGACTTCCGGCTTGTGCGCACGCAGGTGCACGACCAGGTTGTAGACCGACACAAAGGCCGGAAACAGGTTCGACATCACGCCGACCGAATCATTCTTGCCGAACGTGAAGTACGCGAGCAACAGCGCGCTGCCGCTGATCGACAGCCACCAGAATGCCACCGGCATGACGACGCGGCGCAGTTTTTTCGTCGCGTACAGCTGTACGAACCAGCGTGCGGTAAACAGGAACACACCGACATAACCGATGAGCTTCCACGGCGTCACGCCGATGTGGTGGATGTGGAACAGAATCTGGTTCATCGGGATTTCCTGCGAAATGCATTGGCTGCCGGGAGCGGCGCGGGGTATTCCGTTCGCCTGAGCGTAGGCGCGCAGCGCCGAAGTCGAAAGGCACTGTGAACGCTTCGACTCCCCTTGCTGCGCAAGCTACGCTCAGCGCGAACGGTTGATTGTCGGAGAGCGCTTGTTAATTCTAACAGTGCGCGGGCGGCCCTTTGCCTGCCGCTGTTCCTCCGCGCTGAACAAGTGCGTGCGGGTGGCCTGGCCCACCGCTGTTCGCTTCCAGGGAAAGCCGGTGGGCCGAGGCCCACCCTACGATTTCCCGGCAACTGGGAACGCCTCGATCCTTTCCATCCACATTCTCTTCTGTTCGGGCGGCAGAAACGACGCCTCGATCGAATTCGCGGCCAGCGCGCGGATGTCGCCTCGCGTCAAGCCGAGGCCGCGCTGCACCGCGACGTAGTTGGCCACCACGTAGCCGCCGAAATACGCCGGGTCGTCGGAATTGACCGTGACGCACAGGCCGCGATCGAGCAGGCGCTTGAGATTGTGGTCGTCGATGCGCTGGTAGACGCACAGCTTGACGTTCGACAACGGACAAACCGTCAGAGGCACGCGCGTGCGCGCAAGCCTTTCGACCAGCGCCGGATCTTCCTCACAGCGCACGCCATGGTCGATGCGCGCGACCTTCAGAATGTCCAGCGCTTCGACGATATACGCCGGTGGACCCTCTTCGCCGGCATGCGCGACCGTCAGGAATCCCTCGCGCCGCGCGCGCGCAAAAACTGCTTCGAACTTGGCCGGTGGATGGCCGCGCTCCGACGAATCGAGGCCGACCGCGGCGATCGAGTCCTTGTACGGCAGCGCCTGTTCGAGCGTGTGCATCGCTGCCTCGGCGCTCAGGTGGCGCAGGAAGCACAGGATCAGGCGATGCGTGATGCCGAAGTCGCGCTCGCCATCGGCCAGCGCGCGGCGGATGCCGTTGAACACCGTGGCGAATGCGATGCCACGCTCGGTATGCGTCTGCGGATCGAAGAAGATCTCCACATGGACGACGCCATCCGCATGAGCCCGCCTCAGGTAGGCAATCGTCAAGGCGTGAAAATCGTCCTCGTCGCGCAAAACCGCCGCGCCGGCGTAATAGAGGTCGAGGAACGACTGCAGGTCATCGAACTGGTAGGCGGCGCGCAGCTCCGCGACCGAGGCATACGGCAGCTGCACGCCGTGTTTGCCGGCCAGCGCGAACATCAGCTCGGGCTCGAGCGTGCCTTCGATGTGCAGATGCAGCTCGGCCTTCGGAATGCCGCGGATGAAGTCGTCGATCGCGTCAGCCTGCATCGGTTGCTTCCCGTGGTGGATTTGCCTGATTCAATGTAGTGCAAGCTTGCACTCGGCGGCAATGTTGAGTACACATGGCGACGGGCGTACGAAATCACGAAGCTCCGGAGTGCCGGACGCACATCTTTGATCGCATCATGGGCAGATTGACGACGCACGTACTCGATACCGCCTCGGGAATTCCGGCGCAGGGCATGCGCGTGGAACTGCACGATCTCGACGTGCCGCGATCGGTCCCGCTGGCCGGATTCTGCACGAACGCCGATGGACGCGGTCCCGCGCCGCTGCTCGAGGGAAGCGCGTTGCACGCCGGACGTTACGAGTTGCGCTTCCACGTCGCCGAATACTATCGCGCGCGCGGGACATTGCTGCCGGATCCGCCGTTCCTCGACGTCGTCGCGATCCGCTTCGGCATTGCAGACGCCGCGCAGCACTATCACGTGCCGCTGCTGGTCTCACCGTGGAGTTACTCCACTTACCGTGGCAGCTGAATCGCCATGAGCGACGCGACCAGCGACCCTGCCTGCCCCGAGCAACGCGCCGACGACGAAGTGCGTTTCGTGCTCGATGGCGAGATCGTTTGCGTTGCCGGTTTGCCGCCGACGACGACCGTGCTCGAGTACCTGCGCGAACACCTCGGCCGCACCGGCACGAAGGAAGGCTGTGCCGAAGGAGACTGCGGCGCCTGCACCGTCGTTCTCGGCGAATGCATCGGCGGTGAGCGCATGCGTTATCGCGCGATCAACTCGTGCATCCGCTTCCTGCCGACGATCGACGGCAAGGAACTCGTCACGGTCGAAAGCCTCGCTGCCGACGACCAGGCGCTGCATCCGGTGCAGCAGGCCATGGTCGACCTGCACGCGTCGCAATGCGGTTTCTGCACGCCAGGCTTCGTCATGTCGCTGTTCGCGCTGTACCTGCACGAACGGCCGCCCGAGCGCGCCGACGTGCTCGAAGCGCTGGCCGGCAACTTGTGCCGCTGCACCGGCTACCGTCCGATCATCGATGCCGGCTGTGCGATGCGCGCCTACCCGGAACCGGCGCGCTGGAGCCGCGAAGCAGCGCAGGCGCCAGCGCACGCCGAACTGCTGCAAAGTATACAACGCGACCGCATGCTGGCCTTGCGCGGCTTTGTCGCGCCGCGCACGATCGACGAACTGGCCGATATGCTCGAGGCCGCGCCCGATAGTCTGCTGCTCGCCGGAGGCACGGACATCGGCTTGTGGGTGACCAAGCACCTGCGCGACTTGGCGCCGATCGTCTATCTCGGCGAGGTGGCCGAATTGCAGGTGATCGAGATTGGTGACAATCATCTGCGCATCGGCGCCGCCGTGACGCTGACCGACGCCTGGCGGGAAATCGTCGCGCGCATTCCCGCGCTGGCCGAAGTGGCCGAACGTTTCGGTTCGCCGCCGGTGCGCAATTCCGGCACGCTGTGCGGGAATATTGCCAACGGTTCGCCGATCGGCGATGCGATGCCGGCGTTGATCGCGCTCGGCGCGCATATCGAACTGCGTCGCGGCGCCGTAACGCGCGAACTGGGGCTCGAGGACTTCTACGTCGCCTATCAGAAGAAGGCGCTCGACGCCGGCGAGTTCGTCGTTGCGGTCCACGTGCCTGTTCCCGATCCGGCGATGCGCATCGCCAGTTACAAGTGGTCCAAGCGCACCGACCAGGACATCTCGGCGGTCTGCGTGGCTTTCGCGCTGCGTTGCGAAGGCGACCGCATCTGCGCGTTGCGCATCGCCTGCGGCGGCATGGCGCCGATCCCCGCGCGTGCGCACCACGCAGAGGCGGCCCTCGTCGGCAAGACCTGGGACGAGGCCAGCACCGACGCTGCCATCGCCGCGCTGGCGCAGGATTTCGACCCGATCAGCGACATGCGCGCCAGTGCGGACTACCGGCTGCGCGCCGCCGGCAACCTGCTGCGGCGCTTCCTGCTCGAACATCGCCCGCGATCCGCGCCGCTGCGCACGCATGCCATCGAGGGCTGGCATGAGAAGCACCAGTCTCTCGATCTGCTGCCCCGATGAACGACTCGCATCGCCAGCACGAATCCGAAGCGCAGCGCGTCGTCGGCGAACCGGTGCGTCATGAGAGCGCGCACCTGCATGTCAGCGGCCGGGCAATCTACACCGACGACATCGCCCTGCCACCCGATACGCTGCATGCGGCATTCGGCATCAGCCGAGTCGCGCACGGCCGCTTCGACGGGCTCGACCTGGCGCCCGTGCTGGCCGCGCCGGGCGTCCGCGCCATCGCAGTGGCCGCAGACGTCCCCGGTGAAAACAACTATGGCGGCATCGTCCACGACGATCCAATCTTTGCCGACGGCCTGGTCCAGTACGCCGGCCAGCCGATCTTCGCGGTGGCAGCGAGGACTTACAACGATGCGCGCCGCGCCGCGGCCCGCGCCCGGGTCGAATATGCCGAGTTGCCGGCCATTCTGGATATCCGAGCCGCGGTCGCAGCCGGGAATTTCGTCGTGCCGACCAAGCACATGTCGCGTGGCGAGCCGCAGGCCGCACTGGAAGGCGCGCCGCTTCGGTTGAGCGGCAGCATCGCGATCGGCGGGCAGGATCATTTCTACCTCGAGGGCCAGATCGCAATCGCGCTGCCGCAGGAAGATGGCGCGATGCTGATCCAGTGCTCGACCCAGCATCCGACCGAAGTGCAGAACATCGTCGCGCACGCGCTCGCAAAACCCGCGCACGCTATCACCGTGCAGTGCCGGCGCATGGGCGGCGCGTTTGGCGGCAAGGAAAGCCAGCCCGCGCTGCTCGGCGCCGCGGCCGCCATCCTGGCGCAGAAGACCGGCCGGCCGGTCAAGCTGCGCCTCGACCGCGACGCGGACATGCTGATCACCGGCAAGCGCCACGACTTCATCGCCGACTACGACGTCGGCTTCGCCGCCGACGGCCGCATCGTCGCGCTGAAGCTGACGCTGGCCGCGCGCTGCGGCTATTCGGCCGACCTGTCCGGGCCGGTCGTCGACCGCGCGATATGCCACGTCGACAACGCCTATTTCCTCGAACACGTCGACATCACCGCGCACCTGTGCAAGACCAACACGGTGTCGAACACCGCGTTCCGCGGTTTCGGCGGGCCACAGGGCATGCTCGTGATCGAACGCATTGTCGACGACATTGCGCGGACGCTCGGGCTCGATCCGCTCGACGTGCGCCGGCGCAACTACTACGGCATCACCGAACGCAACGTCACACACTACGGGCACGTCGTCGAAGACAACCTGCTCGACACGATCACGGACCAGCTCGAGGCGAGCAGCGCCTATCGCACGCGCCGCAGCGCGATCGCCGAATGGAACGCGCACAGCGACGTCATCAAGCGCGGCATCGCGTTGACGCCGGTCAAGTTCGGCATCTCGTTCAACGCCACGGTCTTCAACCAGGCCGGCGCGCTGGTCCACATCTATACCGACGG
>DATIEJ010000100.1:0-17506 GCA_035455825.1 Rhodanobacteraceae bacterium
GAACTGCACGCATTGATTGCCGACATGTTCGATACGATGCACGCCGCCGGCGGCGTCGGTCTGGCCGCGCCGCAGATTGGCGTCGACCTGCAGCTCGTGATCTTCGGCTTCGAACAGAACGAGCGCTATCCCGATGCACCGCCGGTACCGCGCACGATACTGCTGAATCCGGCGGTCACGCCTCTGTCCGACGACATCGAAGAGGGCTGGGAAGGCTGCCTTTCCGTACCGGGGATGCGCGGCGCCGTGGATCGTTACACGCGGATCCGCTACGAGGGCTTCGATCCAGCAGGCGCAAAGATCGAGCGCGACGCCGAGGGGTTTCACGCCCGTGTCGTGCAGCACGAATACGATCATCTGATCGGCCGCTTGTATCCCTCACGGATCAAGGATTTTTCGAAGTTCGGTTTTACTGACGTGCTGTTTCCGGGCATTGAAGCGCCGGCGGATGAGTGACGCTTTCCTTCTCCCTTCGGGAGCAGGTGGCGCGGAGCGCGCGCCGGCGGATGAGTGATGCTTTCCTTCTCCCTTCGGGAGAAGGTGGCGCGGAGCGCCGGCCTCTCTCGGCCATCCATGGCCTTCGAGGCACTTGGGCTCCTGCTCATCGGATGAGGGCCGGGACAGTATCGCCGTCAATTCGAGTCCGGCTCAAGTAGCCCAACGTCAGACGCCATCGCGAGCCCCGACCCTCACCCAACCCCTCTCCCGGAGGGAGAGGGGCTCAAGACGGTTCGTTGCGCACATTAGTGCGGTCGTTCCGATTCCTTCATTAGCTCTGCCAAATGGTCCTTCCACAGCGCCGCCCACGTGTGCGTCCCGTGCCCGTGCGTCGCATCGCTGACCGGAATCACGACGGCGCGCCCGTGCGGGACATTCCTGATCTCGCGTTCGAGAATGCCCAGTTCGGGCGGATTGATCTGGTCGTCGGCCGAATTCACCGCCAGCAACGGCGCCTTGATCGTGCCGAGTTTCGGCTGCGGGTTGTACTCGCGCGACGAATCGATCTGGTACAGGGAGTCGTTTGCATCGTCTTCCTGCATCAAGCGCGCAACGCGGTCTTCGAGATACTTGTCCGCGCTGTCGCGATCCGGAGCGTCCTTCTGCATCTGCAGCGGGCTCGAGCCCATGATGATCAGGATGTGGATCGCATCGGCGAGGCCGCGCGGCTGCTTCGTGTAGTCACCGTTGTTCCATTCCGGATCGTTGCGGATCGAGTCCATGTACATGCGCCGCATCATGCGGTTGCGCCCGGCAATCTGCACCGGAAGCGATGCCAGCGGCATCAGCGCGTCCATGAAGTCCGGATAGGTTTCGCCCCAGAGCCACGTGTGCATCCCGCCCATCGACGTGCCCATGACCAGGCGCAGGTGATCGACTTTCAGCTTCTCGGTCAGCACGCGATATTCCGCGACGACCATGTCGTCGTACGTGTAGTGCGGAAACTTCATGCGCAGGCCGTCGCTCGGCTTGCTCGACTTGCCATGTCCGATGTCGTCGATCAGCACGATGAAGTACTTCGTCGCATCGAGCGGCTGGCCGACGCCGAACAGCTCTCCGGCAAAACGATCCTGCAGGAACTGCGTGCCGGCGCCGCCGGTGCCGTGCATGATCAGCACGGCGTTGTCGACGTGTCCCTTGCTGTCCTTGTGAATCGTGCCGAGCGTGCGGTAGTGCAATCTGAGTTCAGGCAGCGCTGTACCGCTGGCGAAATGAAAATCCTTGATCGTGTAGTCGCCTTCGACTGGCGCCGGGTAGGTGGCTGCACTTGCCACCGGCACGGCAAGGAGCATCAGAAGGGCGAGGGCGGTCAGCAAGCGTTCGAGCGTCAAGGCATACCTCGGACAAAAAGCCCTCCCCTTCAAGGGGAGTGTTGGATGGGGATGGTGTCGAGTCGTGGGCCACGGGAATATGCGCGACGGTGCCGGCGACAACGCTCTCGTTACGGATCGCGCATCACCATCAAGCGCAATTCGGTCATGTCCTCGATCGCATAGCGGATGCCCTCGCGGCCCAGCCCCGAGTCCTTGACGCCGCCATACGGCATGTTGTCGACGCGGAAACTCGGCACGTCGCCGACGACGACTCCGCCGACGTCGAGTTCGTCCCAGGCTTTCATCGCCTTGCGCACGTCGTAGGTGAACAGGCCGGCTTGCAGTCCGAACACACTGTCGTTGACATAGGCAATAGCCTCGTCGAACGTCCTGTATTTCTGCAAAAGAGCGACAGGACCGAACGCTTCCATGCAGCTGACTTTCTGCTTCGGATCGACATTCTCGAGCACGGTCGCTTCGAGCATGGCCTTGTTGCGCTTGCCGCCGCACAGCAGTCGTGCGCCGGACGTCACGGCTTCCTGGATCCAGTCGTCGAGACGCGTGGCTTCTTTTTCGTCGATCATCGGGCCGACAAAGGTCTTTTCGTCCTTCGGATCGCCGGCGATCAGTTTCTTCGTCGCCGCGATGAATGCGTCGCGGAAGCGGTCGTAGAAGTCCTCCTGCACGAGGATGCGCTGCACGCCGATGCAACTTTGGCCGGATTGGTAGAACGCGCCGAAGATCATGCGCTCGACGACGAAGTCGAGGCGGTCGCCCTGGTCCGAATCGACGATGCAGGCGGCGTTGCCGCCGAGTTCGAGCACGACCTTCTTGCGGCCAGCGCGCGCCTTGAGATCCCAGCCGACCGAGGGCGAACCGGTGAACGACAGAAGCTTGAAACGGTCGTCGGTCGTGAACAGGTCCGCGCCGTCGCGGTGCGCGGGCAGGATCGAGAACGCGCCTTTCGGCAGATCCGTCTCGGCCATGACCTCGCCCATGATCAGCGCGCCGATCGGCGTGCGGCTGGCCGGCTTCAAGACGAACGGACAGCCGACCGCGAGCGCCGGCGCTACCTTGTGCGCGGCGAGGTTCAGCGGAAAATTGAACGGCGAAATGAACGAGCACGGCCCGATCGGCACGCGCTTGGAAAAACCGCGATAGCCCTTGGCGCGCGCCGAGATTTCCAGGTTCAACACTTCGCCGTCGATGCGCACCGATTCCTCGGCGGCGACCTTGAACGTATCGATCAAGCGCGTCACTTCGCCGCGTGAATCCTTGATCGGTTTGCCGGCTTCGATGCACAGCGCCATCGCCAGTTCGTCGTAGCGTTCGCGAAAGCGCTTGACGCAGTGCTCGAGAATCGCCTGACGCTGGTATGGCGCCATCTTGCGGCAGGCCTCCTGCGCCTCGACCGCAGCCGCGATGCCGGCATCGATCGCCTTGGCGTCGGCCATCGCGACACGCGTCGCGACGGCGCCGGTGTACTTGTCGGTGACTTCGAGATCGGTGTTCGGCTGCCGCGCTTGGTTCGCGAGGTAGTAGGGGTAAGTTGGCTTCAGCACGATGACTCCTTGCCGAGGGTTGTCGACCAATCAAGTGAGCGTCAGAGTTTCGCCGAAAGCTCGCGAATTTCCCGATTCAATATCCGGTCGTTATCGGAATAATCGATCGGCACATCGATCAGGTGCACTCCCGGAGTGTCGAGGCACTTCTGCAGCGTCGGCGCGAATTCGGCGGCCGAGGAAGGCCGATGTCCGTGCGCGCCATAGCTCTGCGCGTAGGCGACGAAGTCCGGGTTGCCCATGTCCATGCCGAAGTTGGCGAAGTGCATGTGCGCCTGCTTCCACTTGATCATGCCGTAGGCGTTGTCGCGCAGCAGCAGCACGGTCAGGTTCAATTTCAGGCGCACGGCCGTTTCGATTTCCTGCGAGTTCATCATGAAGCCGCCGTCGCCGGCGACGGCAACGACCTTGCGGCCCGGATGGACGATCTGGGCGCCAATGGCTGAAGGCAAACCCGCGCCCATCGTCGCAAGCGCGTTGTCGAGCAGCAGCGTGTTCGGCTGGCGGCAGCGGTAGTAGCGCGCGAACCAGATCTTGTACATGCCGTTGTCGAGGCACAGGATGCCGTCGTCGGGCATGACCTTGCGCACGTCGGCGACCAGGCGCTGCGGATAGATCGGCCAGCGCGCGTCGTCCTTGCCCTCGGCCAGGTGCGCGTCATGGTGCTTGCGCACGCCGTCGAAGTAGCCGAAGTCCCAGTGCGCCTGCTTGCCGACGGCTTCCTTCAGGCGCCAGATCGTGTTGCCGATGTCGCCGACGACTTCGACCTGCGGAAAATACACGGTGTCCACTTCCGCCGACAGATAGTTCACATGGATGACCGTGCGCAGGCCGCGGCGCATGAAGAACGGTGGCTTCTCGATGACGTCGTGGCCGACATTGATGATGCAGTCGGCATGCTCGATCGCGCGGTGCACGAAATCGCCGTCGGACAACGCGGCATTGCCGAGCCACAGGGGATGCGACTCGTCGACGACGCCCTTGCCCATCTGCGTCGTGAAGAACGGGATACCGGTCTTGTCGATGAATTCGCGCAGCATGCGGCTGCTGGTCTTGCGATTCGAGGCGGCGCCGAGCATCAGGATCGGGCGCTTGGCCGCCAGGATCGCGTCGGTCGCATGCTTGATCGCCTTTTCGTCCGCGATCGGGCGGCGGTGGTAGCTTTCCGGAATCAGGATGACGTCGGTTTCGTCGCGCGCGATGTCCTCGGGAAGTTCGAGATGCACGGCGCCGGGACGCTCCTCGACGGCGCGGCGGAACGATTCGCGCACGCGCGCCGGAATGTTGTCGGCCGAGACGATCTGGCGCGTGTACTTGGTCAGCGGCTTCATCATGTCGACGATGTCGACGATCTGGAAATGGCCTTGCTTGGACGCCTTGACCGGTTTCTGGCCCGTGATCATCAGCATCGGCATGCCGCCGAGCTGGGCATAGGCGGCGGCCGTGACGAAGTTCGTCGCGCCGGGCCCAAGCGTCGCCAGGCAGACGCCGACCTTGCCGGTGAGCCGCCCATAGGTTGCCGCCATGAAGCCGGCCGCCTGCTCGTGGCGCGTGAGGATCAGCTTGATCGACGAAGTGCGCAGCGATTCGAGCAGGTCGAGGTTTTCCTCGCCAGGAATGCCGAACACGTACTGCACGCCCTCGGCTTCCAATGCTTTCACGAACAGCTCTGAAGCCTTCATGACGATCTCCCCGGCGAGAATGTCCGGCGATTGTCGGCGTCGCTGCGCAGGCCGTCAACGCATACGTTTTCAGCGAAGGGGAGAAGCGGGTCCAACCGTACGGTGAACGGCCTGCATACGAGCGTCCGAAACTGGTTGACAACTCCGCCATGCGCGACTACCGTGCGCGCACCTTTCAGAACGAGGCCGTCCTCCGTGGACCCTTGCAGTAGAAACAACAAGACTGCAGCTTTCCAGGCTTGATTCCACGGAAGTCCGTTCCAGCGGCCGCTTCCGTGTAGACGGAAGTAGCGCCAGCCATTCGCCCTTCGGCGAACCAGCGTTGCATCTTGAGTAATCCAGACTTGGCAGGCTGCCCGATTGAATCGGAGTAAGCGATGCTGGATTTGTTCAACCTGACCATGCTGATCGGCGGTGGCGCCGGGCGCGACCGTGCGCGCAACGAAGCCGCGGCGCGCGCGGCGGCGGAACTCGTCGCGCTGGCACATGCCGATGCGGGCGAAGTGCTCGAGCGCCTCGATGCAAGCGCCGATGGCCTCAATCCGGAGCAGGTCGAGGAACGCCTCGAGCGCTTCGGCGCCAACGTCATTGCCCAGGAAAAACCCAAGGCGGTCGTCCTGCAGCTGCTCGAGCGCTTCGTCACGAACCCGATCAACATCCTGCTGACCGTGCTCGCCGTGATCACCTGGGTCAGCGGCAACGAGGCCAGCGACAAGATCGCAGCGGTCATCATGTTCGCGATGGTCGTCATGGCCGTGTTCGTCGCGCACTTCCAGGAAGCGCGTTCGAGCCGCGCGGTCGAACAGCTGCGGCGCATGGTCAGCAACACGGCGACGGTGCGCCGTGAAGCCGAGGAACCGCGCGACGCCGCCGACGACACGGACGACGACGACATTCCGCTCGTGCGCATCGTCAGGAAGCTCGAGATCGAGATCGACGCGCTCGTGCCGGGCGACATCGTCTATCTGTCGGCGGGCGACATGGTGCCGGCCGACCTGCGCCTGCTCAGTGCGAAGGACTTGTTCGTCAACCAGTCGACCCTGACCGGCGAATCGATGCCGGTGGAAAAGTTCACCGGCGCGGACGCCGAGGCGAAGACGGCGCTCGACGCGCGCAACCTGTGCTTCATGGGCTCGAACGTCGTCAGCGGAACCGCCACCGCGGTCATCGCCGCGACCGGCGCGGGCACGTATTTCGGCGCACTTGCCGGCTCGCTGGTCGGTCAGCGCGTGCAGACCAGCTTCGATCGCGGTGTCTCGCGCTTCGCCTGGCTGATGCTGCGCTTCATGGCGGTCATGGTGCCGCTGGTGTTCCTTGTCAACGGGCTGACGAAAGGACAGTGGTTCGAAGCGTTCATGTTCGCCGTCGCCGTGGCCGTCGGGCTGACGCCCGAGATGCTGCCGATGATCGTCGCGATCAACCTGGCCAAGGGCGCGTTGAAGATGGCGAGCAAGGACGTCATCGTCAAGCGACTCAACGCCATCCAGAACTTTGGCGCGATCGACGTGCTGTGCACGGACAAGACCGGCACGCTGACCCAGGACCATGTGATCCTGGAGCGGCACACCGATATCAACGGCGACGAGGACGACAGGGTCCTTGAATATGCCTGGCTCAACAGTTTCCACCAGACCGGGCTGAAGAACCTGCTCGACCTGGCCGTGCTCGAGCGTACCGACGCGGCGGTGGCCGAACGCCTCAAGGGCGCGTACACGCTCGTCGACGAGGTGCCGTTCGACTTCAGCCGCCGGCGCATGTCGGTGATCGTGCACGACGAGGCCGGTCGGCACTTCCTGATTTCCAAGGGAGCCGTGGCGGAAACGCTCGGAGCGTGCACGCGCGTGGCGCTCGGCGACGCGGTCGATGCCATCACGCCGGAGCGCAACAAGGAAGTGCGCGACGTGGCGCGCGACATGAACGACGACGGTTTCCGCGTGCTCGCGCTCGGCGTGCGCGAGATCGAAGCCAGGCCGAGCTATTCGCGCGACGATGAAAGCGACCTGACGCTCATGGGCTTCATCGCGTTCCTCGATCCGCCGAAGGACAGCGCGGCTGACGCCATCGAGGCGCTCAATGCGAACGGTGTCGCGGTCAAGATCCTGACCGGCGACAACGCCATCGTGACGCTCAATGTCTGCCGCCAGGTCGGCATCACGGTCGAGAACTATCTCGTCGGCCCGCAGGTCGAGGCGATGGGCGACGACGAACTGACGATCGCCGCGCGCACGACACAGGTATTCGCGCGCCTGAATCCGCAGCAGAAGGTGCGCGTGATCCAGGCCCTGCATCGGGATGGGCACGTGGTCGGCTTTCTCGGCGACGGCATCAACGACGGGCCGGCGCTGCGCGCGGCCGACGTCGGTATTTCGGTCGACACCGCGGTCGACATCGCCAAGGAATCGGCCGATATCATCCTGCTCGAAAAGAGCCTGATGGTGCTCGAGGAGGGCGTCATCGAGGGCCGCAAGGTGTTCGGCAACATCCTCAAGTACATCAAGATGACCGCCAGCTCGAACTTCGGCAACATGTTCAGCATGATCGGCGCGAGTGCGCTGCTGCCGTTCCTGCCGATGCTGCCCGTGCAGGTACTGCTGAACAACCTGCTCTACGATTTTTCGCAGACGTCCGTGGCATCCGACGAAGTCGACGCGGAATACCTGGCCAAGCCGCGCCAGTGGGATCTCAAGGCGATCACGCGCTTCATGTTCTGCATCGGGCCGATCAGCTCGATCTTCGACTACGCGATGTTCGCGGTGATGTGGTTCGTGCTCGGCGCCAACGCGCCCGAACACCAGCGGCTGTTCCAGACCGGCTGGTTCGTCGAGTCGCTGCTGTCGCAGACGCTGATCGTCCACATCATCCGCACCGCGAGAATTCCGTTCGTCCAGAGTTTTGCAAGCCTGCCGCTGACGATCACCGGCGTGGTCATCTGCCTGATCGGCATCGCGCTGCCGTTCCTGCCGATCGGCGGCTGGTTCGGCTTCGTGCCGTTGCCGGGGCAGTACTGGCTGTTGCTGGTCTTGATTCTCGGCGCGTACCTGCTGCTGACGCAGACGGTAAAGGCCTGGATGATCCGGCGTTTCGGTCTGCTCTGAATTTCCCCGATCAGGCCCGGCGTCAGACTGCCGACAATGCCGGAAACGCTTCGACCAGGTCGAGCACGCGACCGCAGTGCGTTCCGTCATAGCCGGGCAGTTTGTTGACGGCCTTGCGGAATTCGTTGTTGCGCAGGATCGACATCGCCTGCTGAATCGCCGGGGAGTCGGCGCGTTCGGCATGGAACAGGAAGAAGTAGCGTTCCTTGACCAGCGGAATGAAGTCGAGGCCGAAGCGCTGCGCGGGCGTTTCGATGCCGAAACCGGCATCGGCCATGTTGCTGGCGACATAGGCCGCGACCGCGGCATGGGTGAATTCGCCGGTGTCGTAGCCTTCGATCGTGCGCCCGTCGACGCGGTGCTTGGCCAGCAGGAGGTCGAACAGCAGGCGAGTGCCGGAGTCGGGCTGGCGATTGACGAAACGCACGCCGCGGCGCGCGAGATCGGCGATGCGCCGGATCTTCTTCGGGTTTCCGCGCGCAACCATGATGCCTTGCCGGCGCGTGGCAAGGTCGACGAGCTTGTAGTGACTCGCTCGCAGCGGCTTGTACATGCGCAGGAACTTCGCCTCAAACGGGCCTATCGGCACGTGCAGGCCGGCCAGGTCGCAGTTGCCGCGCGCCAGTGAGGCCATCACCTCGCGGCTGTTGCGATATTTCAGGTCGGCGGCGATCTGCTGGCGCGTCAGGAAGCGGTGCAGGGTCTCGACGGCGAAGCCGTGGCTTGCGTGAATACGCAGGATCGCTTCCAGGTGCGCAACCGCGCGCTCGAACTCGACTTCTATCTCGGAGGCCAGGCTGTCGAGCAGCGGCGACAAGCGCGCGGAAATGCGCTTGTCCGCCCACACGAGTTTTTCTCCGAGCGCGGTCAGCTGGGCACCGCTGCCGCGTACCGAAGCAACCAGCGGTGAGCCGAAAATCTTCTGGCCATGCTGCAGGATGCCCCAGGCATAGCGATACGACACGTCGATGCGCGCGCAGGCGGCCGCGAGGCTGCCGCTCTCATGGATGCCGACCAGCAGATCGATGAGACGCTGGACCACGGTGTCGCCGTCCGGCGCCTGCAGCTGCCAGCGCGGCTGGATCGAGACTTTGAACATCAGACGGCGCCTGCGACTGGACCTTAGTCTAAATAAGCTCTCCATAGCATATAGCGGCGATACACGTTTGTTCTAGTGTTGCTCGCGCCGCAAGGCATGTCGGCCTTCTTTATGTCGCCCGCAGCATATGTCGTGTCTGGCGGGCCGGCGGCAGTCGCGCGCGGATGCGCGGCAGGAAAGAAACAAGTCGCGGATATTGCGGCGATTCGAAGACCAGGCCGGAGGCCGTGCAGAGAAAAAAGGGGCCGCCACGTGCGGCAAACCATCGCAGACGGGAGGAAGGCAAATGTCGAGTGTTACTGGTGCAATACCCCATGGCGGAGGCGGCACGGACATCCTCGCGAAGGAACGCACGGTAGCAGGGCCCAATTTCAACCGCTGGCTCGTGCCGCCGGCCGCACTTTGTATACATCTGTGCATCGGCATGGCTTACGGTTTCAGCGTCTTCTGGTTGCCGCTGTCGAAAGCAGTGGGCATCACCAAGGCCGTCGACTGTCCGGCCGACATGGGTTTCGTCGCATCCCTGTTTGCCTCGACCTGCGACTGGAAGGTGTCGACGCTCGGGTGGATGTATACGCTGTTCTTCGTCTTCCTGGGTTCCGCCGCGGCCCTGTGGGGCGGATGGCTGGAACGCGCCGGGCCACGCAAGGCCGGTTTCATCGCCGCGTTGTGCTGGTGCGGCGGCCTGGTCATCTCCGCGGTCGGCGTTTACGTGCATCAGATCTGGATGCTTTGGGTCGGCTCGGGAATCATCGGCGGCATCGGCCTGGGACTCGGCTACATCTCGCCGGTGTCGACGCTGATCAAATGGTTTCCCGATCGCCGCGGCATGGCGACCGGCATGGCGATCATGGGCTTCGGCGGAGGCGCGATGATCGGTTCGCCGCTCGCCGACATGCTCATGAAGCACTTCGCGACGCCGACGGACGTAGGCGTATGGCCGACGTTCCTTACGCTCGCAGCGATCTACCTCGTGTTCATGATGTGCGGCGCTTTCGGCTACCGCATTCCCCCGCGGGGATGGAAGCCGGCCGGCTGGACCGCGGACAAATCGAAAGGCAACGCCTTGATCACGCAGCGCCAGGTGCATCTGGACGTGGCCTGGAAGACGCCGCAGTTCTGGCTGATCTGGGGCGTCCTGTGCCTGAACGTCAGCGCTGGCATCGGTGTGATCGGCATGGCTTCCCCGATGCTGCAGGAAGTATTTGCCGGGAAGCTGCTTGGCATCGACGTTGCGTTCAACGACCTGAGCATCGACCAGAAGGCGAAAATCGCGACGATCGCAGCGGGCTTCACCGGACTGCTGAGCCTGTTCAACATCGCGGGGCGATTCTTCTGGGCGTCCCTTTCGGACAAGCTCGGCCGCAAGCTGACTTATTTCACGTTCTTCACGCTCGGCATCGCGCTGTACGCATCGGTGCCGACCCTGGGCCACCTCGGGCTGATTGCGCTGTTCGTCGCGGCATTCGGCATCATCCTGTCGATGTATGGCGGCGGCTTCTCCACCGTCCCGGCGTACCTGGCCGACATCTTCGGCACGCAGATGGTCGGTGCGATCCACGGACGGCTGCTGACGGCATGGTCCGCGGCCGGCATCATCGGGCCGGTGCTGATCAACTACATACGCGAGTTCCAGCTCGCCCATGGCGTCTCGAAGGCGCTGGCATACGACATCACGATGTACATTCTCGTCGGCCTGCTGGTGCTGGGTTTCATCTGCAACTGGCTGGTCAAGCCGGTCGACGAGAAGCACTACATGACTGAAGCCGAACTCGCTGCCGAGCTCAAGAAGGCGCACGAGAGCGACGTGGTTGCGCAAGTGTCGAGCGCGGCGCCGGCGGCGGCCGCATCGCCAATCCTGATCGGAGCCTGGTTGTTCGTCGGCATCCCGATCCTGTGGGGCGCATGGATAACGTTGCAGAAGGCATTCGTCCTGTTCCATTGAGGCTTTCGGCCCGGCATCGCTCGATGCCGGGCCGCAGGCTGGTCCGAACCCCGATGGTGCTATCGCGCGCGTGTCGCCCGGTGCGCCGGGAATTGGCGATCCTCTGCGCCTTTTGGCCGTATGGGCCGCGGTAAGGTTGAACCCTCTAAATCGCGCGGGCGTCCAGTGTCTCGCCGATGACACAGGATCCAATAAGCTTTTCAGAGCATATTGTGCTCTCCAAGTTTGGCTTATTGTTCGCTCTAGGCATCCAGCGGGAAGGCTGCCATTAGGTTCTTGAGAGCATATGCGGGGCGGGCGCTGGCACGGCAGCTTCCGCTGGCCGGCACCGCTAAATGGCACTGGAGGTTCGTAGGCAATGCGCAAGACTGCAGAGCGAATCCCGCTGATGGTCGAGATGCCGGGTGCGGCGCTTCCGGCTGACCAGAAGCGTGCCGTGCAGGCGGCGCTCGACGCGAATCGGGGGGCGGCCGGGGCGCTGTTGCCGATACTGCATGCCGTCCAGGACGCGCTCGGCTACGTGCCGCCGGATGCGGTCCCGCTCATTGCCCACGACCTGAACCTGTCGCGTGCCGAAGTGCACGGCATGCTGAGTTTCTATCACTACTTCCGCACTGAGCCGTCGGGCAGGCACATCGTTTATCTGTGTCGCGCCGAGGCCTGCCAGTCGATGGGCGCGCGCGAGCTCGAAGCAAAGGCCAAGCAGCGGCTGGGCATCGATTTTCACGAAACGACGCCGGATGGTGCATTTACGCTCGAGCCGGTCTATTGCCTCGGCAACTGCGCCTGCGCGCCGTCGGTGATGGTCGACAAGACGCTGTACGGGCGCGTCGACGCGGAACGCTTCGAGGCTTTGCTGGTCGAAGCAGCGGAGGCTCCGAAATGAGCACGATGGTTTATGTTTCCGGCGATGCGTCGGCGCTGGCGGTCGGCGCCGACCGCGTCGCGCGCTCGATCGCAGGGCACGCAGGCCGCAATGGAGCCGATGTGTCGATCGTGCGCAATGGATCGCGCGGCATGTTCTGGCTCGAACCCCTGGTCGAAGTGGCCACGCCCGCCGGGCGGATCGCCTACGGCCCGGTTCTGGAAAAAGACGTCGAAGGCCTGTTTGCCGCCGGCTTTCTGCATGGTGGCGCGCACGGCAGCAGACTCGGTAAAGTCCAGGACATTCCCTATTTCGACAGGCAGGAGCGCCTGACGTTCGCGCGCGTCGGCCTGACCGACCCGCTGAGCCTCGACGACTATCGTGCCCACGGCGGACTTGCGGGCCTGAGGCGCGCGCTCGAACTCGCGCCGGCCGATATCGTCAAGATAGTCACCGATTCCGGCCTGCGTGGCCGCGGCGGCGCCGCATTCCCGGCCGGGATCAAATGGAATACCGCGCTTGGCGCACAAAGTCCACAAAAGTACATTGTCTGCAATGCCGACGAAGGCGACTCGGGCACGTTCTCCGACCGCATGCTGATGGAGGGCGATCCGTTCGTGCTGATCGAGGGCATGATCATCGCCGGACTCGCCGTGGGCGCCACGCAGGGATACATCTACCTGCGCTGCGAATACCCGCACGCGCACAAGGCCTTGCTGGCGGCGCTGGCGACCGCGTACGCGAACAATGTCCTTGGCGACGATGTGCTTGGCAGCGGCAAGCGTTTCGATCTCGAGGTGCGGCTCGGCGCCGGCGCCTACATCTGCGGCGAGGAAACCTCGCTGCTCGACAGTCTCGAGGGCAAGCGCGGGCAGGTTCGCGCGAAGCCGCCGCTGCCGGCGATCAGCGGCCTGTTCGGCCAGCCGACGATCATCAACAACGTGATCACGCTGGCAAGCGTGCCGATCATTCTGGAGCGCGGCGCCGAATATTATCGCGATTTCGGCATGGGTCGTTCGCGCGGCACCTTGCCGCTGCAACTGGCCGGCAACATCAAGCACGGTGGCCTGGTCGAGAAGGCGTTCGGACTGACCTTGCGCGAGCTGCTCTACGACTACGGCGGCGGTTCGGCGAGCGGGCGTCCGATCCGGGCCGTGCAGGTCGGAGGTCCGCTCGGCGCGTATCTGCCGGAGTCGCAATTCGATACGCCGATCGATTACGAGGCGTTCGCCGCGATCAAGGGCATGCTCGGCCACGGCGGCATCGTCGCGTTCGACGACACGGTCGATATGGCGCAGCAGGCACGCTTCGCGATGGAGTTCTGCGCAATCGAATCGTGCGGCAAGTGCACGCCGTGCCGGATCGGATCGACGCGCGGCGTCGAGGTAATCGACCGGATCATAGGCAACCAAGCACGCGCCATGAACACGACATTGCTACGCGATCTGTGCGACACGATGGTCAACGGCTCGCTGTGCGCGCTCGGGGGGCTGACGCCGTTTCCGGTCCTGAGCGCGATGGAACATTTCCCGGAAGATTTTTCACGTGATGCTCCACTGCCGCTGAGTGCGGTGGGTGGGGGGTAGGTTGTTGTTTGCAGAAGTCGAGATGCTTGTTTTTGGACGCGGATTGCGCGGATGAGCACGGATAAGAGCGGATAGAGCATGAGCCTGAGCGAAGCAAGGTGCCATCGCGGCACTGCATCTCGAGTTCTTTATCCGCGTTTATCCGCGGCATCCGCGGCAATCCGCGTCCAAGATGCATGTTCCGGTACGCGACAAGGTAAATGAGGTAAGCCGCAATGTTATCGATCAACGAAACCGATCTCGGCACGCCGAGTCCGATCCATCCGATCAAGATCGCCAAGCGCGTGACCTTGAACATCGACGGCCGCGAAGTGAGCGTGCCTGCGGGGACATCGGTTTTGCGCGCGGCATCGGAAGCCGGAATCCAGATTCCCAAGCTTTGCGCGACCGAGATGCTGAATGCGTTCGGTTCGTGCCGGCTTTGCCTTGTGCAGATCGAGGGCATGAAGGGATATCCGGCCTCGTGCACGACGCCAGCCGCCGATGGCATGAAGGTGACGACGCAAAATCCCAAGCTCGCCGACATCCGGCGCGGCGTCATGGAGCTGTACCTGTCCGATCATCCGTTGAACTCGCTGCTGTCGCCGACCGGAGGGCTGAGCGAAATGGAGCGCATGGCCGGCATGGTCGGCGTGCGCGAAGTCCGCTACGGCTTCGACGGCGCGAACCATGTTCATGCGCTCGTCCCTGATCGCGAGAGTCAAGAAGCGGCCATCCATGGCCGCACTTCCCACAAACAGCAGGCTAATCCGCTGTATAGGGCGAAGGACGAGTCGAACCCGTACTTCACGTTCGATCCGGCGGCGTGCATCGTCTGTTCGCGCTGCGTGCGCGCCTGCGACGAAGTCCAAGGCACCCTGGCGCTGACGATCCAAGGCCGCGGCTTCGAGTCTTCAGTTGCCGCCAGCCAGGATGAATCGTTCCTGCAATCCGAGTGCGTGTCCTGCGGTGCCTGCGTGCAGGCCTGTCCGACATCGGCGTTGACCGAGAAGTCATTGATCGAAAAGGGGCAGGCCGAGCACAGCGAGATAACGACCTGCGCCTACTGCGGCGTTGGCTGCTCGTTCCGCGCCGAAATGAAGGGCGAGGAACTCGTGCGCATGGTGCCGAACAAGAACGGCCACGCAAACCATGGTCATTCCTGCGTCAAGGGCCGTTTCGCGATCGGTTACGCCACGCATCCGGACCGGATACTGAAGCCGATGATTCGCGCGAAGATCTCCGACCCGTGGCGCGAGGTTTCGTGGGACGAGGCGATCGGCTACGCCGCATCGGAGTTCAAGCGCATCCAGGCCAGGTACGGACGCGATTCGATCGGCGGCATCACCTCGTCGCGCTGCACGAACGAGGAAACCTACCTCGTCCAGAAACTCGTGCGTGCCGGGTTCGGCAACAACAACGTCGACACGTGCGCGCGCGTGTGCCACTCGCCGACCGGCTACGGATTGAAGAACACGCTTGGCGAATCCGCCGGCACGCAGAATTTCGATTCGGTCATGCAGGCCGACGTAATCATGATCATCGGAGCGAATCCGACCGACGGCCATCCGGTGTTCGCCTCGCAAATGAAGCGCCGGCTGCGCCAGGGCGCGAAGCTGATCATCGCCGACCCGCGTCGCATCGATCTGGTGCGCACGCCGCACATCCAGGCCGAGCACCATCTCAAACTCAAGCCGGGAACCAATGTCGCGCTGATCAATTCGCTGGCGCATGTGGTCGTGACCGAGGGCCTGGTCAAGGAAGATTTCGTGCGCGCGCGCTGTGAACCGGCAGCGTTCGAAAAATGGCGCCGGTTCATTTCCGAGCCGCGCAACTCGCCGGAGGCGATGGAAGCCGATACCGGCGTGCCGGCAGCCGAGGTCCGCGCGGCAGCGCGGCTGTACGCAACCGGCGGCAACGCCGCGATCTACTACGGACTCGGCGTGACCGAACACTCGCAGGGCTCGACGATGGTCATGGGCATCGCCAACCTGGCGATGGCGACCGGCAACGTCGGCCGCGAGGGCGTCGGCGTCAATCCGCTGCGTGGCCAGAACAACGTGCAGGGTTCGTGCGACATGGGCTCGTTCCCGCATGAGTTTCCGGGGTACCGGCACGTGTCCGACGACGCGGTCCGCGGCTCGTTCGAGCAGGCCTGGGGCGTGAAGCTCCTGGCCGAGCCCGGCTTGCGCATCCCGAACATGTTCGAGGCGGCGCTCGACGGCGAGTTCATGGGCCTGTACATCGAAGGCGAGGACATCGGCCAGAGCGACCCGAACACGCAGCACGTCACTGCCGCGCTGACGGCGATGGAATGCATCGTCGTGCAGGATCTTTTCCTCAACGAGACGGCAAAGTTCGCGCATGTGTTCCTGCCGGGCTCGACGTTCCTCGAGAAGGACGGCACGTTCACCAACGCCGAGCGCCGCATATCGCGCGTGCGCACCGTCATGCGCCCGAAGAACGGTTATGCGGACTGGGAAATCACGCAACTGCTGTCGAATGCGATGGGGTACCCGATGAACTACGCGCACCCGTCGCAGATCATGGACGAAATCGCCAGCCTGACGCCGACATTCACCGGCGTGAGCTTCGACAAGATCGACCGGCTCGGCAGCATCCAGTGGCCCTGCAACGACGTGCACCCGGAAGGCACGCCGACGATGCACGTCGGCGAGTTCGTGCGCGGCAAAGGCAAGTTCCTGCTGACCGAGTACGTTCCGACCAACGAAAAGGTCAATGCGAAATATCCCCTGATACTCACGACCGGCCGAATCCTCAGCCAGTACAACGTCGGTGCGCAGACGCGGCGCACGCCGAACGTCATGTGGCACAGCGAGGATCGGCTCGAGATTCACCCGCACGACGCCGAACAACGCGGCGTGAAGGACGGCGACTGGGTCGGCATCGCCAGCCGCGCCGGCGACACGGTCCTGCGCGCGCAGATCAGCGACCGCATGCAACCCGGCGTCGTCTACACGACATTTCATTTTCCCGGCTCCGGAGCCAACGTCATCACGACCGAGAATTCCGACTGGGCGACGAACTGTCCGGAATACAAGGTCACGGCGGTCGAAGTCACGCGCGTCAGCCAGCCGTCCGAATGGCAGAAGCGCTTCGAGGAATTCAGCCGGCAGCAGCAGGGTTTGCTCGATCACGCCTTGACGGCGAAGTAACGAACTCCCTCTCCGCTGGCTGGGGGGAGTTGAGGTTTGCTCATGCCCTCTCACCGGGGTGGACTTAAAGTCGCTGATGCGCCACTCCCACCGGGAGAGGGGTTGGGGTGAGGATCGGGGCTCGTACAAGCGCACGACAATGTCGTACCCTCGTCTGACCGCCAGGGATGCGGAAATGCCGAAATGGCAGGAGCATATTTCGGCTGGCGCTTCGCGCCACCTTCTCCTGGCGGGAGAAGGCATGAGGCGCGCGGCAACTGGAGAGGCATCTTTGAAAAGCGACAACGTGACGACAGCCTCACTACCGGCCGGCGCCGTCCGCCGCGAGGTTTTGCGTCATCGCGCGGGCATCAGCGCGCGTGTCTCCGATGCGGTCGCCGAGGAGATTCCGATCGCCTTCGTCTACAACGAACGCCCGCATGCCGTGATGCTGGCGACGCCGGCGGATCTCGAAGACTTCGCGCTGGGTTTCTCGTTGAGCGAGGCGATCATCGGCTCCGCAGCTGAATTGGAAAGCGTGGAGATCGCGCCGGCGCTTGCGGGCATCGAGTTGCGGATAGTCGTGCCCGAGGCGCGCGCCGCGGTACTCGACCAGCGTGTCAGGCAATTGACCGGGCGCACCGGTTGTGGACTGTGCGGCGCGCAGACGCTCGACGCGGCCGTGCGCCATCCGCCGCCGGTCTCCGATCCGGCGGTGATCGAGCGC
>DATIEJ010000101.1:0-2800 GCA_035455825.1 Rhodanobacteraceae bacterium
TCTCGGGCTTGTAGCCGGCTTCGACCAGCGTCTCGAAGCCGTGGCGCACGAGTTCGCTGACGCCACCGCACAGCACCGCCTGTTCGCCGAACAGATCGGTCTCTGTCTCTTCCTTGAAATCGGTTTCGATCAGCATCGCGCGGGCACCGCCGATACCGGCCGCGTAAGCCAGCGCCTTGTCGCGCGCATGGCCGCTGGCATCCTGATGCACGGCATACAGGCACGGAACGCCGCGGCCGATCTCGTATTCCTTGCGCACCAGCGCGCCGGGACCCTTCGGCGCGACCAGGATCACGTCGATGTCGGCGCGCGGCGCGATCGTCTTGAAGTGCACGTTGAAACCGTGCGCGAACAGCAGCGCCGCATTGGCCTTCAGATTCGGCGCAATGACGTCGGTATACAATTTCGGCTGGACCATGTCCGGCGTCAGCACGGCGACGAGATCGGCGCCCTTGACCGCCTCGGCCGCATCGAGCACACGCAGCCCGTCGGCCTCGGCCGTGATCCAGGTCGGTCCGCCCTTGCGCAAGCCGACGACGACGTCGAGCCCCGAATCGCGCAGGTTCAGCGCATGCGCGCGGCCCTGGCTGCCGTAACCGAGCACCGCGATGCGCTTGCCGTCGAGCGCCTTTGCCGTCACTTTCGCTTCTGCTGTCATTTCGTGTCTCCTTAAGTAAACGCAAAAAACTTTGGACGCGGATTGCGCGGATCAACGCGGATTTACGCGGATGAAATCAACTTTGAAGAGATCATTCACTTGCTCTATCCGTGTTCATCCGCGTAATCCGCGTCCAAAAAGCTCTAGATTTCAATCACGGCACCGCGTGCGGCGGAGCCGACCGTCTTCGCGTACTTGGCCAACACGCCGCGCGTTACCCGCGGCGCAAGCGCAACCCATCCGGCGCGGCGCGACTCGAGGTCGGCGTCGGTTTCCAGACGGCGCGTCTCGGCATCGATCGTGATGCGGTCGCCGTCGCGCAGCAGCCCGATCGGTCCGCCGCGTGCCGCTTCGGGCGCGATGTGCCCGACCATGAAGCCGTGCGTTGCGCCACTGAAGCGGCCATCGGTGATCAGCGCGACCGCGCCGCCGAGTCCGCGTCCGACCAGAGCTGCAGTCACCGCGAGCATCTCGCGCATGCCGGGTCCGCCTGCCGGACCTTCGTTGCGGATCACCACGATGTCGCCGCTGCTGATCTTGCCGGCCTGCACGGCCGCGAAGCACGATTCCTCGCTGTCGTACACGCGAGCCGGACCGTCGAAACGCAAAACGCCCGGACCAGCGAGCTTCAGCACGCAGCCTTCCGGAGCGAGGTTGCCGTACAGGATCGAGTACCCGCCGCGCGGCTTCACCGGTGCGGCCAGCGGCCGCACGACCTGCTGGTTGGCCGGCACCGGAGGCGCGGCGGCCAGTTCATCGAACAGGCTGCGCCCGGTCACGGTTGGGCCATTTTCCAGTAATCCACCTTTGAACAATTCCTTTGCGACGGTCGCCGTGCCGCCGGCCGCCGAAAGTTCGACCGCCGTAAAGCGGCCGGCCGGCTTGAGATCGGCAATGACCGGCGTCGTGCGCGACATATGCTCGAACACTTCGAGATCGAGAGGCTGCTCGGCTTCGTGCGCGATCGCGAGCAGGTGCAGCACGGCATTGGTCGAGCCAGCGGTTGCGGCCGCCATGCGCGCGGCGTTGTTGAAGGCAGCCGGCGTCAGCACATCGCGTGGACGCAGGTTGTTCTTCAGGCACTGCATGACGAGTTCGCCGCAGCGGTAGGCGACCGCGCGTTTGTCCGGATGCGTCGCGGGCACATCATTGGCGCCGACCGGCGACAGGCCGAGCGCGGTCAGGATCATCGCCATCGTGTTCGCGGTGTACTGGCCGCCGCAGGCGCCGGCGCCAGGACACGCGCGCCGTTCGACCTGGCCAAGTTTCTCGTCGGACAGCTTGCCGGCGCCGTGCGCGCCGACCGCTTCGAACACGTCCTGGATCGTGATCGACTTGCCGTCGAGCGTGCCGTGGGCAATCGTGCCGCCGTACAACGCCAGGCCCGGCAGATTCATGCGTGCCAGCGCCATCGCCGCGGCCGGGATCGTCTTGTCGCAGCCGCAGAGCACGAGCACGGCGTCGAGACAGTGACCTTCGACGGCCAGCTCGATCGAATCGGCGATGATTTCGCGGCTGACCAGAGAGGCGCGCATTCCGGGCGAACCCATCGCGATGCCGTCGGTGACCGCGATCGTGTTGAATTCGAACGGCGTACCACCCGCTGCGCGCACGCCGTCGGCCGCGGCAGCGGCAAGATCACGAAGATTGAGGTTGCACGGTGAAACATTCGACCAGCTGTGCACTATTCCGATCAGCGGCCGCGCGATCGCCGCGTCGTCGAGCCCGGTCGCGCGCAGCATTGCCCGCGCCGGCGCGCGATCGGGCCCGCCCTTGATCAGGTCGCTGCGCATATGTCCATTTGTATTCTTGTTCGTCATGCCAAACGCTTGCCTTGGTTCTCGTAGGGTGGGCTTCAGCCCACCAAAAATGGATCAACGTGGATACCGCGGTGGGCCAAGGCCCACCCTACGCCGCCGCCCGCCGCTGACCTCCGGCTAGTGCATCGAGCACCGCAGCGGTAACCTCGGTCGTACTCGCGCTGCCGCCAAGATCACGCGTCAAGATGCCGCGTTCGATAACCGCATCGACAGCGGCCTCGATCGCCGCGGCGTCCTTCTCCAATCCCAAGGAGTGCCGCAACAGCAGCGCCGAGCTCAAGATCGTGCCGAGCGGATTCGCCAGCTCCTTGCCCGCGATATC
>DATIEJ010000102.1:0-4971 GCA_035455825.1 Rhodanobacteraceae bacterium
GTACGCTCTTTTTCGCCGAGCAGCGCCAGCGCGTAGGCGCTGTAGCTGAGCGCCGTCGAGTCGTTGGGATCCTTGACGAGGACCTCCTCGGCACGCTGGGCCGCCAGTTGCGCGGCGCGGCGCGCACCGGCGGCGTCGCCGATCGCGGCATAGCAACTGCACAGCATGGACGCGGAGTTGATGTCGGCCTCCATCATCTTCGCGGCCTTCTCGAAGTAGCGGATCGCGTCCGCGTGGCGCTGCAGCTGGTAGTTCAGGCGCCCCGCGGCGCGGTTCACCTCGTACGACTCCGGATCCAGCGCCAGCGCGCTGGCGACTTCGGCGGCCGCGGACGTCGCATCGCCGTTCTGCAGCAGGATCTGCGCCTTGGTCGCGTGCGCCTCGGCCAGGTTGGGGTTCAGCTTCAGGGCACGCTCGACTGCCTGCATGCCGGCGTCGGACTGGCCGCTCTGCATGTAGCGGAGATTCTTGTAGCCGATGCCCAACAGCGTCCAGGCCTGGGCGTAGCCCGGATCGATCTCGGTCGCGCGGGCGCACAGCCGGATGATCGCCTCCGCCGAACGCGCGTCCCCCTCGTGCTTGATGACGTAGGTCTGCCGCGCCATCAGGTACAGGTTGTGGGCCTCGGCGTTGTCGGTCCCGCGCCGCTCGATCGCCTTCTTCTCCTCCGGCAGCAGGCTGAGCTTGAGCGCCTTGACGATCGCTTCGGAAATCTCGTCCTGGATCGCGAAGATGTCGGTGGAGTCGCGGTCGTAGCGCTCGGCCCAGACGTGGTTGTTCGTCTCACCGTCGATCAGCTGCGCGCTGATGCGCAGGCGCCCGCCGGCCTTGCGCACGCTGCCCTCGAGCACGTGGCTGACCTTGAGCTCGCGCGCCACCTTCGGCACGTCGACATGCGCGCCCTTGTACATGAAGGCACTGTTGCGCGAGATCACCGCCAGCGCCGACACCTTGCTCAGGTCGGTGATGATGTCCTCGGTGATGCCGTCGCTGAAATATTCCTGCTCCTGGTCGCCGCTCATGTTGGCGAATGGAAGCACGCAGATCGTGAAGCGCGCGGGTTGCTTTTCCGGCGCGGCCGTGGCGCCGCCGCCCGCCTTTGCGGATTTCGCCGCCTGCGTGCGCACGATCATCGCGGCCAGTGCACGCAGGAATTCCTGCGCCTGCGGGCTGTTCGCGTCGTCGCCCCAGCCGTCGATATCGGTCGTATGGATCGCGCGCACATCCATCGGCAAGCGCGCCTGTTCGAATCGGACCGGGACGAGGATGCCGCGTTCGGCTGCTTCGCGCGCCTCGCCGCGTACCCAGCGCGACGCCACCGACGTCGGCGTCCAGATCACGAGCACGGCCTTGGCCGCATCGATCTCCGCCTCGATCTGGTCGTCGAACTGCTGTCCGGGCGTGATCTCAGGATCCCACCAGACCGACCAGCCTTTTGCCTCGATCGCTGCGACCAGCGGTGCCACGCGCGCCTTGTCGCTGCGGGCGTATGAAACGAAAACGTCAGCCATGCCTGCCAGACCTCCAGTGGGATAGTCGTAACACCCCCTCGGGCCACTAAATCATACGCTGACAGCCGCTTTGGCGCGCGAGCGCCGACAGCGCCGATCGTAAAACAGCGTAAACCCCGTTCAAGGCGTCTTTCGGCAATTTCCTGCAGGACAACAGCGTGCGTCCGGACAGTTGGCCGTCGCAGCACGTGGAAATTTCTCCCGCATGGCCGGTTTCGGCGGCCGGACGTGCAGGCGTCGAGCGGCAACATCGTGCAGCGTGGCTACGACCGCGTACCCGGAAGAAAATGCTCGGGTTTATCTCTCGAGATTGAGGAATTACGCGCGATCCGGCAAGCGTGAAAACGGAAAACACAAATACGGACGCGTTGGATATCCCTGATCTTGCCTGTCACTTCGGCCAGCCGACGGCCAGGTCGAACGCGATATCGCAGAGCATGTCGGTCTGGTTCATCGGTGCTTCGCGCGCCTCGGTGGCGACCTTGCCGGTGACGCGCTTTTCGGTCCGCGACTCGAATGAGACAAGGCCGTTGCCCCCGTCGAGGCCCGTGAGCGTACCGTTGTCCGCCAGGTACATGAGATTGGCGATCGTGCTCATGTCGAGTTCGCCGCCGATGTGCTGGATTTCCATCCAGCCTTTCGCGGTCGCGGTACGCTGTGCCTCGATCAGATCGCCGCGCGGACTCTGCGCCGTGTTTTCCGGCAGCGCACTGGCGCACTCGGCGCATTGCGCCAGCGCCGCGCGTTCGAGTTTTTCGGCCGTCAGGTAGATCGTCGTGGTGACTGCGCCGGTCGAGTCGCGCGCATCGGCGAACGCAATGCCGTCCGTGAAGGTCAGACGCTTGCCGTCGCGTTCGCAGAAGCCGCGGACAGTGTCGGCGTGGGCGGTCGGCATCAGCAGGAAGAGTGCAAGCAGGGTTGGCACGCGCATGGCGGATCTCCGGTGGGTGTATGAAGGCCGACTCGAACGTCGGGTCCCAATTCATTCCACGCAAAACAAATCACGGAGGGGCCACCAAACCAGGGTACTGGTCAGACCTCCTTTCGCCCTTCTGTTCCTTGCTGCTGAAAGCCGCTCCTGAAGATCCGGTCGATCAGTTCGAACGCGCCGGGATCGCAGGGACGCAGCGGCCGACGCCGCGTTGGACTGGGTGAAGTGCGGCGCCGCGCAGCAGGAAGGGACACGCCGATCAGCGCACCCGCTCGACCACGCCGGTCGCCTCCAGCGCCTTCAGGTATTCCACCACGATCGCCACGGGCACTTCGCCAAATTCCGCGGATAGTTCGTTTGCGATCTGCTGGGCGGTGCGATGGCCGTCGGCGAAGTTGCGGGCTTCGTAGGCGTAGTAGCCGCCACCGCCGCGCGAGCCTTCGACATCGAGCAGCTTGGGGCGCGGCAGGCCGGCCTTCTTGGCGTGGTCGTCGAAGTAGTCGTAACCGAATACCGACAACGGTCCACGCAGTCCGGAGACTCTGCGAAACACGAGGAGGCCGTCACCGGTGCCGGCGGAGCCGGCCGCTGCTTCCGGCAACACGCTGTGCGGCACGCCATCGCGGGCCAGCACGTATCCACTGGCGGCGCCGAGGAAGGCGACACGCTGCAGCTTGGTCGGATCGATGTTCTCGGCGCGATCGAGGTTCGTGTGGATGTAGCGGTCCGGATAGTCGTTGAAGTAGATCGCCGGGATGCCGAAGCTGGCGTCCTGATAGACCTCGTGATCGCTGCCCATCTCGAACGGCGAGTCCTCGGCGCGCAGCGGCTCCTTGCCGCCCGATGCCGCGATCATCGGGAAGTCGGACTTGCCGGTGGCGGCGTATCGATACGTCTGCGCGTTAACCCATTTGGCGAAGGACCAGGCGATGTCGTGCACGGGCGATGGCAGGCTTGCCGGGCCGCGCGTCACATGGAAGACAGCCTGTGTTTGCGGGCCACCGCCGACCATGTCCATGTGGACGACGGCCTTGATGCGACGCGCGAATTCCGGCCGCGCGTTCAGCAGCGTCGTCGTGCCCTCGACCTCGGGCGGCCAGATGAAGCGGATCGTCCGCGGCGGTAGCGCGAGCTTGCCGCTGCCGATCAATGCCTGCAGCGTGCGTCCGACTTCCAGAATCGTCACGCAGCCGCTGGCGTTGTCGTTGGCGCCGGGCTTCTGGTGATCGAGGTGGCAGCTGAAGGCGATCTCTTCGTCCTTGAGCGCGTGATCGGCGCCTGGAATGACGGCCGTGACGATGTCGTAATTGCCCGCGTGCTGGCCAGCCTTTACCGATGCATGCAGGCGGATCGTCTCGCCGGCGGCCAGTCGTGACTTGTACGCCTTGCCCGCGCCCTGCGACACCATGAACGCGAAGGTCTTGTGCGGCGAAAAGCTGTCGAGGTGACCCCAGCGCACCTGCTCCTGATTTTCGCCGGACCAGGCCGTCGCCTGGTTCGGGGCATAACTGATCATGCCGACCGCACCGAATCGTCCGATAGCCAACTCTTGCGCGCTGCTGGGTTGGTGCGCGACGAGCACGATCTTGCCCTTTACAATCTTGCCGGAGTAGTCGGCCGCGCGGTCGCCGTTGCCGACGTCCACCAGGTCCGCCACCAGTTCGGCCGACTCGCTGTCCTCGGCCAGGGCCACGGACATGGCCGCGAAGCTGGCGACCAGCGTTTCCTTGCCGTCGCGAACTTCGCTCAACTCGCCCTTGTCGGCGTCCCAGCCCATGCGCGAGCGCTGCGTACCGTAAAAAATTTTTCCGTCAGCCGGAAAGTGCAGGATCTCGACGTCGGACAGTCCGTAGGCTTTGGCGCGCTCGGCCACGAGCTCGGCCGCGGAATGAAACCCACGCGACCCACGCTGGCGATGAAACTCGACGATGCCCTCGAGATTGCGCTTGGCGGTTTCGCCATTCACTTCGTTGGCAAGCGCGGCGACTTCGGCATCCTGTAGCGGTAGCCCGGATACGGAAGTGGCCGCACAAGCCCATCCGGACACGCAGGCCGCAAGCAGAAAAGCAGTCGTACGCATTGTTGCTCGCTTCTGGACTCGGTCGGGCGAGCCTACTCGAATCGTCGCCGCTGCGCGAACTGCGCCGGCGCCGGCCGCTATCGCTCGCGGTCGCGCTTGGCTAGACTCCATGCGGGTTCTCCAGGGGCTGCCAAGTGGACGTCTTTCTCGAGCGTCTCAAACAACGCAAGATCGTGCAGTGGGCACTGGCGTACGCCGCCGCCGCGTTCGCGCTGCTGCAGGGCGCGGACATCGTCGCCCAGCGCTTCGGCTGGCCGGAGTCGATCGAACGCGGGCTGATCGTTGCGCTCGCGGTCGGGTTGTGCGTGACGATCGTTCTCGCCTGGTACCACGGCGATCGCGGCGCGCAGCGCGTCACCGGCACGGAACTGCTGATTCTCGCGCTGTTGCTGGCGATCGGCGGCGGTTTGCTCTGGCGCTTGGCGGCCGCGCCAGCGAACGTCGCCGCG
>DATIEJ010000103.1:0-13435 GCA_035455825.1 Rhodanobacteraceae bacterium
ATCTTTCGTCAATGTTGCACAGAGCAAAATGGATTCCCGCTTGCGCGGGACTGCGTAGGCAGGATGCCGGAGCGAACATTCGCGCAGCGAATGGCCCGAAGGGCGAGCCGCGGACGCAGCGAGTAATGACGTCAAATACGAGCAAGCGTAAAGGTCATGAGCCAACCCACCGCCACCCATCGCGAAGTCGCCAATCGCGGCCTGCTGGTCGTCTCGGTCATGCTCGCCACGCTGATGCAGGCGCTCGATACGACGATCGCGAACGTTGCGCTGCCGAACATGCAGGGATCGTTGTCGGCCACGCAGGACCAGATTTCCTGGGTCCTGACCTCGTACATCGTCGCCGCCGCGATTGCCACGCCGGCGACCGGCTGGCTCGCGTCCGTCATGGGGCGCAGGCGCCTGCTGCTGATTGCCATCGCCGGATTCACGCCGGCATCGGTGCTCTGCGGAATCGCCGGCAGCATCGGCCAGATGGTCGCATTCCGGCTATTGCAGGGATTGTTCGGCGCCGCGCTCGTGCCGCTGTCGCAGTCGACGCTGCTCGACGTATACCCGCGCGAGAAACACGGCTCGGCGATGGCGTTGTGGGGCATGGGCGTGATGGTCGGCCCGATTCTCGGGCCGCCACTCGGCGGCTGGCTGACCGACGCCTACAGCTGGCATTGGGTGTTCCTGATCAACGTGCCGATCGGCGCGCTGGCGCTGTTCGGCGTTGCCGCAAGCCTGCCGACCGACGAAACGCGCGCGTCGCGTTTCGACTGGCGCGGCTTCGCGTTCCTGGCTATCGGCATCGGCGCGCTGCAATTGATGCTCGACCGCGGCGAACTGAAGGACTGGTTCGGCGCGGCCGAAATCCAGGTCGAAGCCGCGCTCGCCTTCCTCGGCTTCTATCTGTACGGCGTGCATTGGTATACCAGCAAGCGCTCGTTCCTCGATCTGGGCCTGTTCCGCGACCGCAACTTCCTGGCCAGCAACATCTTCATCTTCGTGCTAGGCGTCGTGCTGTTCGCGACGATGGCGCTGCTGCCGCCGTTCCTGCAGAACCTCATGAACTATCCGGTGATCACGACCGGCATGCTGCTCGCGCCGCGCGGCGTCGGCACGCTGATCGCGATGATGCTGGTCGGGCGGCTGCTCGCGCGCGGCGCCGACGCACGCCTGCTCGCGGCGATCGGCATGACGCTGACGGCGTATTCGTTGTGGCAGATGGCGCACTGGAGCACGAGCGTTCCGGAAAGCGCGATAGTCTGGTGCGGCGTGATCCAGGGGCTGGGCCTCGGGCTGGTCTTCGTGCCGATTTCGACGGTGGCCTACTCGACGCTGCCGATGGCCGCGCGCACCGAAGCCGCGGGCATCTTCAGCCTGATGCGCAACATCGGCTCGAGCGTCGGCATCTCGATCGTCATGGCGCTGCTGTCGCGCGGCACGCAGATCAATCATGCCGAACTCGCCGGCCGCATCACGCCGTTCGACGCCGCCGCCGCGCACCTTTCCACGGCGATGCATTTGCCGCAGACTGCGGCCATGGCCGCCCTG
Organism: Rhodanobacteraceae bacterium; assembly: GCA_035455825.1. Taxonomy (GTDB): domain Bacteria; phylum Pseudomonadota; class Gammaproteobacteria; order Xanthomonadales; family Rhodanobacteraceae; genus Rudaea. The sequence goes on from DATIEJ010000103.1 coordinate 1,540, forward strand.
AACGGCGAGATCACGCGGCAGGCATCCGCGATCGCGTTCCTCAATGACTTCTGGATGATGATGATCATGACCGTCGCCGCGATTCCGCTGCTGCTGCTGCTGCGGCCGGTCCGGCAGGCCGCCGCGCCAGCCATCGTGGCCGATCACTGATGCGCGAGCAGCCGCCCGCCGCGCGCCCGCCCGGCGCGCCCGACGACCCGGCCGACGCGCCGCGCGCCGCGCCGCGCCGCAATCCGGACGAGCTGCGCGTCTACGGCCTCAACGCCTGCATGGCGGTGTTCAACACCCGCCCCGACGACGTGCGCAAGGTGTACCTGACCCAGGCGCGGCTCGGCGCGCTGCAGCCGGTGCTGGCCTGGTGCGTGCAGCGCCGCCTCGGCTACCGCGTCGTCGAGAATGCCGACCTCGACAAGCTGGCCCAGACCCAGCATCACGAGGGCGTCTGCTTCGAGGTGCGCCGGCGTCCACTTTTATCGCTTTCCACTTTGCTGCAAAACTTGCCGCGGGCGCCCAAGCCGGTTCTGCTGGTATGGCTCGACGGCGTCGGCAATCCGCACAATTTCGGCGCCGTGCTGCGCAGCGCGGCGAACTTCGGCGTGCATGGACTGATCCTGGCGCGCGAGTCGGCGCTGAACCTTTCCGGCGCGGCCATGCGCGTGGCCGAGGGCGGCGCCGAGGCCGTGCCGATCGCGCAGACCGTCCCGGGAGAGGACGTTTTCGGCGCGCTGCGAAACGCCGAGATCAGCGTCGCCGCAACGGTGCCGCGCGCCGGCGAATCGCTGTATTCGTCGCGCCTGCCCGAGCGGCTCGTGTTCGTGCTCGGCGCCGAGGGCGGCGGGCTGCCGCAAGGGCTGATCGACCGCGCCGATGTGCATCTGACGATCCCCGGCAGCGGCGCCGTCGAGAGCCTGAATGTCGCCGCGAGCGCGGCAGTGCTGTTCGGCGAATACTACCGCCAGCGAGTCGCGGCACCAGAGCGGCACAAGTTCACGAAGCGCTAGGCGAGCCCAAAAAACTCCCGGACGCCGGCTGAGCCGGTTCGCCCGGGAGCGGGCGCTTGTCGCCTGGAAGCGTCAGCCGTCTATTCGACGTCGAACGACTGCAGCGTGACTGGTGTCAGTGACGCCGCCTCGTAGGCGCCGGAGTCGCAGTTCGGCTTGCCCTGCGGGCGCGAGTTCAACGCTTCATCCAGATCGTAGATCGGCGCGGCCGTGCACGTTGCCGGATCGCCGATGCCATTTGCCGCGCTGGAGTCGCTCAGCTTCATGACGAACACCAATGCATTGACCCCGCCGAAAACCGACGCCGACGCCAGCTGGGGATCTCCGACCGGCATCGCGCCGCAGCTCGTCGCCGGATTGAACTGCAGGTTGCCGACGACATTCGTCACCGGCTGGCCGCCGCAGTTCTCGTTGCCCGAGGTGCCGGTATTGCCTTCGAAGATCGTGTTGCTGATCTGGGCCTCCGCCGCGGTCGTATTGACATCATGGATGCCGCCGCCGGCACCCGTTGCCGAGTTGCCGGCAATCGTGTCGTTGATCAAGGTCAGTTTGCCGGCGTTGGACGTGAACTTGCTCGGAATCACCGCGATGCCGCCGCCGTTCAAGCCGGCCGAATTGCCGTTGATCGTGGTGTTCGAGATCTTCAGCGGATCGTAGCTGTCGCCGGAATCGTAGAACGCGATCGCGCCGCCGCTGGCATTCGTGCTGCTGTTGCCGGCGACAAAGCTCGATGAGAAAACGCTGACGTAGCCGTTGGCGAAGACTGCGCCGCCGGATCCTGCGCGCGGGTCGAGCAGGCCATTGCTGGCGGCGTCCCAGCTGCCGCCGGCGACATTCGCACTGAAGTTGCTCGCCACGATGCCGCCCGGTATGCCGGCCTTGCCGATGATGTAATCGCCAAGGTTGACGGTCAGCGTTCCCTGCGTCAGCTTGCCGCCGCCGGTCAGCAGGATCGCGCCGCCGGTGCCGTTTGGCGCGGTGTTGGCGAGGAAGTTGGACTGGAAGATCAGGAACGCGCTGGCGTTGACACCCTGCGTGGTGCCGTCGTTGCCGCCGAGGGCAGTGCCTGTCGCGAAGATCGCGCCGCCGCCGAGTTCGGCGTTGCCGTTGCTCGTGAAGGTATTGCCGGCCGCGATGTTGCCCTGGAACGTCGACGTGTCGATCGCGACCGCGTCGGTGTTGCTGAGGTAGATGGCACCGCCGTTATTGCCGGCGATGTTGCCCTGGAAAGTCACGCCGGAAATTGCCACGCGGCTCGTGCCGCCGGCGTTGCCGATGTAGAGCGCGCCGCCGCTGCCACCACCACCACCCGGGAACTGCGAGTCGTTATCGACGATGCAGGCCGTGAAGCTGCCACCCGTGATCAGCAGGTTTCCACCCCCGGTCTCGATGCAGCCGCCATTGCCCTGGTTGATCGCATGAATATTCGTGAACGCGACGTCGGTGAGGGTCAGCGTGCCGCTTGAATTGCCGACGTTGACGATCGCGACGCCGTCCGCGGGCGCCTTGCAGTCGTGGAACGACGTGCCCTGGAAAGAAACCTGGGCGCCATCATTCGTATGGAACATCGAATTGCCGCCGACGATCGGAATCACATTCGGATCATAGCTGCACGAAAGCGAACCGCCGGTCAGCGTGTAGCTTCCAGCACTGGTTTCCGGCTGGAGGAACGGAAGCTGCGGGTTGCTCTTCGTTGCCACTCCGGTGCTGTCGCCCGGATCCGGCACGCTGCCGTAGATGTTGATACTGTGGGCCGCCATGACGATCGTGTTGCTGTTCCCGGTGCCGGCGTCGGGCAGGCCGCATTCCGGAAAACTCATCTGGGCGAGAGTCTTCGCGGGATTTCCGGCCTTGTCGGAGATGTTCTGCAGCGCCTCGCGCAGGGAACAGCCGGTCGACGCCGGGAAGCTTCCACTCGTATGCACACAGGTGGCATTGGGACTGCAGGCCACGCCGTTGCAGTTGCAGTTTGCTTCGTCGGAGTCGGTCGTCACCGTCAACGTAGCCGCGTGAGCGGACATCGCGGTGGAAAAAATCAAAGCACCCGCAAAAACACGCAGCAATCGCATAATCTCACTCCCAAGTTTGTCGAATCACCCAACGCCCGTCGAATGTTCCGCGACGCGGTCGCCGTGCCATTGCACGCCAACACCTTGCCGCGGCGACGGGCCAGCAAGTCCAACCCATGAAAGCAAACGTAAAAACCCCGCCCGGGCGACACGCTCCCGCCAGATTGTCGCCACCGCTCGTCGAATGCTCCCGCGAGACCGGCAAAAAACCGCCTACCGTTGCTCCAGAAGACATTTGCGCCAATACCGCGCATAAGCCCTTAACGCCGGCAGCGGCAAAAACCGAACAGGCATGGACCCGGAAAATGCATGGACGGCCCCCGGCTGGTCAACCCGATTCAGTAGCTCCCGATTTCGCAGCAGCCCAGGTACGGCGGCAGGTGGCTCGGGCGCCGCTTCTCTCTGGTGAGCCAGACGCCACGTCACCTTGATCGATGTCGACCATCACTCCGCCTGCACGACGAAAGATGGATACACTACGCGGCCAGTGCGCGGTGACGATCGACGCCGTGCGGGCGCAGGTTTTTGGCCGGGGAGGCCGGCTTTTTGCGTGTCGGTAGTGAAGGACCATTCTTCTCGAGGGAGATCTGCACAATGACTTGTTTGGGATTTTGTCGCTTGGCTGCGCGCCTCTGCGTGCTTGCTCTGGTCACGCCGATCGCCCACGCGGGCCCCGGTGACTGGAGCGGCCAGGGCCCGTTCGGCGGCAGCATTCTCGCGCTGCAGGCCGACCCGACCGTGGCGACGAGGGTTTACGCCGCGACCTCGAATGGTTTCTTTCGCAGCGACGACGCCGGCACGAGCTGGGCGGTTCAGGAAACCGGACTGCTCGATGCGCACCCGTCGAACGGCGTGTTCGCCGTGTCGGCGACGAGCTCGGGGATCCTGTGGATGTTCGATGACGCCGGCCGTCTGTATGGCAGCGGCGACGGTGGCAGCAACTGGCTGCCGACCGGCTTCGTGCTCGGTGGCGCGCCGGTTCCGACGAAACAGATCGCCCTCGCGCCCGGTGTCGGCAGCGTCGTCTGGCTCGCCGCCAATGACGGCGGCTTGAAGAAAAGCACGAACAGTGGCGCGACCTTTTCTGCCGTAAGCGGCGGTGGACTTCCCGCCGGACAGACCGTCACGCTGGTCGCGACGAATCCGCACGACGCGGTGGCAGCAACCCAGCACATCATTGCCAGCGTCGCCTCGGTTGCGGCCTGCGATGCGGGCACCGGTGTGTGCCCGATTTACGTCAGTGCCGATGGCGGCGCCTCCTGGAGCACAGCCATCATCGCCGGTGCGCAGCCGTTTGCCGGCACCCTGCAGCGGTTGACCGCCGTTGCCTATGGTCCGGGCACCACCGTTTATGCGCTGTATGGCGATCCGAACCTGATCGGAACTTACCTGCTGAGCAGTTCCGACAACGGCGCGACCTGGTCGGTGCCGGGGACGGGGCAGTACGGCTCGGCGCTCGCGGCGTCGCCGACGACCGCGGCGACGCTTTGGCTCGACGCGTCCAAATCGATCAATGGCGGCACGACGTTCACGCCGTTGGCAACGGCCGGCCGCAGGACGAACGGCACGTTCGTGCCGGGCACCTCGGCAATCGCGGTCAGTCCGAATTATCCGGCCACGCCGCGCCTGTGGATCGGAACGCCGTTCGCGGGCGCTTTTCTGAGCAATGACGACGGCGCGACCTGGACCTCGAGCAGCGACGGCATCACGGCGACGAACATCCGCACCGTGATCGTGCATCCGAATGACAACACGCGCTTGTTCGCCGGCGTCGGCGATGCGCTATCCGACCCGTCGCCGGCGTTCTACCGCTCGACGTCGATCGGAACGTGGACTGCTTCGAACAGCGGCCTCGGCGCCTATCAGCTGCGCACCGTGCTGATCGACCCGACGACGGCGGGCACCGTCGGCAGCACCGTGATGTATGCGGTCGGATCCGGTTTCGACTGGACTGGCGGCGTCCGCACCGGCCGCAACAGCGGCATTTACAAAAGTCTCGATGGCGGCTTGACCTGGGCGACGCAGAACGGCGGCATTCCGGTCCAGGGCGCCGGCCACTACGCTGGCGCGTTTCGCACGATAGTCGCCGATCCGCGCTCGTGCGATGCGCGCGGACCAACCGCCGCCGTATGCGATACCGGTCCGTTGCAGACGTTGTACGTGACTGGCGCCGGGCGCGGAAGCGTCGCCGGGCCGCACCCCTATCGCGTCATGAAAAGCATCGACGGCGGCGTCAACTGGATCGACAGTTCGACCGGGCTGCCGAACGACCTCGTCGACGCCAGCGGCTGCCCCTCGGACAACGTCGACGGCGTGACGCCGATCGTCATGGATCCGTCCAATTCGGCAATTTTATACATTGGAACTTTTGCCAGCGCCGTCGACGCCGCCTGCAATCCGGTAAGCCCGCACACGGCCAGCGGCGTCTACAAGAGCACGAACTCGGGAGCGACGTGGACGCTCTTCAGCGGCGGCCTGCCGACGTATGCAGGCTCGACGGCCGTGTACGACACCCTTTCGCTGGCGATCGACCCCGCCAATCCGCAAACGCTCTGGGTCAGCACGATCAGCGCCGATTTCACCGTGCCGGGCGAACTGTACAAGACGACCAACGGCGGCACGACCTGGAGTGTCTCGAACGCCGGCATCACCGGTCCGGACGTGCGCGCGCTGCTCGTCGATCCGAGCACGCCAGGGACGATCTACGCGGCCAGCGGCGGCCTCGGGCCGGCCAACCCGGGCGGCGTCTACAAGAGCACCGATGGCGGCGCAACGTGGATGTCGATGAGCGTCGGCCTGCCGGCGTCCTCGGCGACCGCGCTGACCCTCGATCCGATCGACCCTACCATCCTCTACGCCGGCACTGCGGGCGGCGTCTATTCGATCGTGCAACTGCCCGATACGGATGCCGATGGCGTGCCCGACCTGATCGAAAACTCCGGGCCGAACGGCGGAGACGCCAACAAGAGCGGCTTTCAGGATTCGACCGAATCGAACGTGGGCACGACCGCGCCGGGCCTGTTCGGCACGTCCGGCTGGCAGGCCGGCACGCAGAACGCCAGCCAGGCGGCACGGATCGCGCTGCTCCAGCAGCAGTTGCAGGTGATGAAAACGCAGCAAGTCGAATCCGGCATCCAGGGCGGCTACTTCACCGTGCAGGTCAACGGCGGTTGCGCACAGGCCGTCGACGTCGCGCCGATCAACCCGGGTCCGCTCGGCAAGGACAGCGTGCCGCACCACGGAACCTACACGTATCCGCGCGGGCTGCTGCGTTTCGAGTTGCCGCAGTGCGACGCCGCAAGCGTCGATGTGATCTTCAACGCGGCGGCATTCGGCTCCGGCTGGAGCTGGCGCTTCTACGGACCGTCGATACCGGGCGACAACTCGACGATGGGCTGGCACGACGCGTCGTCGCTCGTGACGAACCGGACGGCGACCACCTGGACGATGACCCTGACCAAGGGCCAATACGGAAGCTATCGCCCGGCCGGCACCGGCGCGATCCTGTTCGAAGGCGGTCCGGCCTACGCCGAGACAATCTTCAACGACAAGTTCGAATAGCGCGGACCGGCGTGACGGCCGGCGTCGGATCAACCGACGCCGGCTCCGCCAAAGCTATTTCGCTTTCAGCAGATCGCGGATTTCGGTAAGCAGGACCACTTCCGGCGGCGGCGGCGGCGGGGGCGCAGCTTCCTGCTTGCGCGTCAGGCGGTTCATCAGCTTGACGACGAGGAAGATCGCGATCGCCACGATGACGAACTGGATGATCGTGTTCAGGAACACGCCGTACTTGATGATGGCGCCGCCGGTGACGACGCCCTTGGCGTCGGTGACCGGCGTGCCGATCTTGATCACGAGATCGGAAAAATCGACGTTGCCGATCAGGACGCCGAGCGGCGGCATGATGACGTTGTCGACCAGCGACGCCACGATCTTGCCGAACGCCGCGCCGATGACAACGCCGACGGCCAGATCGATCACGTTGCCGCGCATTGCGAAAGCCTTGAACTCACTGATGAAACTCATCGTCGTCCTCCGGTGATCGTGTTCGGGTTGCCGCTTCCCGCCTGGCGGCAGGTGCGAATCTAGCGCAAATCGACGCGCATGGCAGAACCTTTCAGGTAATCGCGCCGCGCAATTCCGCGACGCCTTCCAGCCGCGCGTGGAAACGGTCGCCGCGCTGCAACGCCGCGACCCCGGCCGGCGTTCCGGTGAAGATCAGGTCGCCTGCGTGCAGTTCGAACAGCTTGGACAATTCGTGAATGATGTCGGCGACGCTGAAGATCATTTGCGCGATGTCGGTGGTCTGGCGCACGACGCCGTTGACTTCGAGGGACAACTGCGCATGCTGCGGATGACCGCTCTCGCTCGCGCGCCGCAGTGCCGAGACCGGAGCGGAGCGGTCGAACGCCTTGGCCGTGTCCCACGGCAGGCCCTTGGCCTTGGCTGCGCTCTGCAGGTCGCGGCGCGTCAGGTCGAGGCCGACGCCGTAGCCGAACACGTGGCGCAGCGCGGCGGCGGCCGCGATGTCCACGCCGCCGGACTGCAGTGCGACGACCATTTCGACTTCGTGGTGCAGGTCGGCGGTGGCCAGCGGATACAGGATCTGGGTGCGGTCGGCGACGACCGCGTCGGCCGGCTTGCAGAAAAATACCGGCGTCTCGCGATCCACCGCCATGCCCATTTCCCTGGCGTGGTCGGCATAGTTGCGGCCGATGCAATAGATGCGATGCACCGGGAAGCGAACGTCGCTTCCGGCGACGGCGACGGACGGCGTCAGGGCGGGTGGAAATGTATAGTTCATGTGGATTTTCCCGGTTTCCGCGCCGGCGCGACGGCATCCTTCGAGGCGCGGCGCCAGCAGAATTTGAGACCCGACCAGATTTCGCTGACGGCGCACACCTTGACGTCGACGAGACCGAGCGGCAGGACCAGTTCGCGCAATGTATCCTCGTCGAGATCGCTCGTCACGCCGGACGACTTCTTCGGCCAGGAAATCCACAGCATCCCGGCAACGTCGAGCTTGCGCGATGCGCGTGCGATTTCCGCAGCCAGCTGCGCCCGCGTCGTGACGAACACGTGACCGAAGTCGAACCTGCGCGCGGCCGCGCCGGCAACCGCGACGTCGGCCTGGTCAAAACCGCCGCGATCGAAGCCGCACCAGTCCCAGTACTGCGTCGGCGCGTTCCTGAGCCACACGCGCTGCCCGGGTTTCAGGCCGAGCTTCTGCCACAGCGGCTTGCCCGAATAGCCCGGCGCCGGCCGTGCGGCAGCGCGTGTCGAAGCCGATCGCCCGCCTGACATCTGTCACCCCGCGTTCGTGATCATTGGCTCTGGATTGCCACGTCGCCGGACGCCAGTCTATGGCAAACTTGGAGTTCGGGTCGAACCATCATGGGCGTCATGGAAAATTCGGATCTGCTGAGGGAATTGCGTATCGATCGCCGCGAGACCGAGCCGGCCTCGCGGACGCCGTTATGGCTCGCGCTCGGCGCCGTGGCGCTGGTGATCGTCGGATCAATCGCCTGGTTCGCGTTGTCCGGCAGCTCGGCGCCGGCCGTGCACACGGCCATCGCCAAACCGATGTCCAGCGGCGGAGCCAGCGCCTCGGTGCTCGATGCAACGGGTTATGTCACGGCGCGCCGTTCGGCGACCGTGTCGGCGCAGATCACCGGCACCCTGATCGAAGTCCTGATCGAGGAGGGCGACCACGTCAAGGAAGGCCAGGTGCTCGCGCGTCTCGAAGACACCGCGCAGCGGGCCGCAGTCGCGCAGGCGCAGGCGCAGCTGCATTCCGCCCAGGCGCTGCTCGCGCAGTACCAAGCCCAGCTCGCGCAGAACCGGCGCGACTCGCAGCGCATGGAAGACATGGTCGGACGCAAGCTGGTTTCGGCGCAGCAGGCCGAGCAGGCGCACACCCTGGTCGAGACGCTGTCGGCGCAGGTCGAAACACAGAAGCGGCAGATCAACCTGGCCGAAGCCAGCGTCGCCGCCGCGCAGGTGCAGCTCGGCTATTGCACGGTGCGCGCGCCGTTCTCCGGAGTCATCATCGCCAAGGCCGCGCAGGTCGGCGAGATCGTCTCGCCACTGTCCGCCGGCGGCGGTTTCACGCGCACCGGCGTCGGCACGATCGTCGACATGGATTCGCTCGAGGTCGAAGTCGATGTCAACGAGGCGTACATCGGACGCGTCGTCGCCGGAAATCCGGTCGAGTCCGTGCTCAACGCCTATCCGGACTGGAAGATTCCATCGCACGTGATTGCGATCATTCCGACCGCGGACCGCTCGAAAGCGACCGTCAAGGTGCGCATTGGCCTGGACCTGAAGGACGATCGCATCGTGCCCGACATGGGCGTGCGCGTCTCGTTTCTCGAAGAAAAGAAGCCGGCGGCGCAGGCGCAGCAGCAGCCAGCCGGAGTGCTCGTTCCGTCGGCCGCGCTGCGCAAGGATGCCGACAAGGACATCGTGTTCGTGCTCAAGGAACAAAAAGCGCAACGCCGCGCCGTGACGCTGGGCGGTAGCGTAGGCGATCAGCGTCAGGTGCTCGGCGGCGTCGCCGCCGGCGAAACCGTGATCGTCGATGCGCCGGAAGGGCTCAAGGATGGCGCCGCAGTAGCGCTCGCCAAGCCATAAGCAAATTCTTGACGGTTAAACAGGGATTGCACAACGAAAAAAAAGAATGGCGTCATTCCCGCGAAAGCGGGAATCCATTTTGATCTTGGCAAGAAGTGCAGAAGCAAATGGATTCACGCTTCCGCGGGAATGACGACGCTGTTGGATCAGACGTAGTTGGATCTTTCGCAGTCTTCAGCTTGGCGCAGCCGTTGCGTACGATAGTTCTCAAATTCTCAACTCTCATCGATTCGATTCGAGGTCCCCATGTCCGACTCCATGGTCCAGGTCCGCAACGTCACCAAGGTGTACGAACGCGGCAAGCAGAAGGTCGAAGTGCTGCACGGCCTGACGCTCGATATTCCCAAGGGTGACTTCGTTGCGCTGATGGGGCCGTCCGGCTCCGGCAAGACGACGCTGCTCAACCTGATCGGCGGGCTCGATCAGCCGAGCGGCGGCGAGATCAGCGTCGGCGGCAATCGCATCGACAAGCTGTCGAGCGGCCAGCTGGCGAAATGGCGCGCGAACAACGTCGGCTTCGTGTTCCAGTTCTACAACCTGATGCCGGTGCTGACCGCCGAGGGCAACGTCGAGCTGCCGTTGCTGCTGACGAAACTGTCGGCATCGCAGCGCAAGAAAAACGTCGCCGTCGCGCTGCAGGTGGTCGGCCTGGCCGATCGCGCCAAGCACAAGCCGAAGGAACTGTCCGGTGGCCAGGAGCAGCGCGTCGCGATTGCGCGCGCGCTCGTGTCCGATCCGGCGCTGCTGGTATGCGACGAGCCGACAGGCGATCTCGACCGCAAGACGGCCGACGAGATTCTCGGCCTGTTGCAGGTGCTCAATCGCGAACACGGCAAGACGATCGTCATGGTTACGCACGATCCGAAGGCCGCCGAGTTCGCGCGGCGTATCCTGCATCTGGAGAAAGGCACGCTGGTGGAGCAGGCGGCGTGAAAGCAGGGACGAGGGGCGAGGGGCGAGGGACGAGCGAAGTTTTCGAACGCATCAGGTCTTCGCCCTTACTACCCTTGTTCCGCTGGCCGCTCATCCTTCGTCTCGTCCCCTCGTCCCTCGTCCCTCGCCCCTTGTCCCTAACGCCATGACCAAAACCGGCTTCATCATCGCCAATCTGTTCCGCAAGAAGACGCGCGCCGCACTGACCTTGCTGTCGGTGATGACGGCCTTCCTGCTGTTCGGCCTGTTGCAGGCCGTCAACGTGTTGTTCAACGCCGGCGCCGATTTCATCGGCGCGACGAGGCTGATGACGCAGGCGCGGGTATCGTTCACGACGCCGCTGCCGATGCGCCTGCTGCCACAGATCGAGGCAGTTCCTGGCGTGTCGCGCGTGGGCTGGATCCAGTGGTTCGGTGGCGTCGTCGGCGAGAACACGCCGATCGTTGCGTTCGCGACCGACCCGGAGCGCCTGCATGACCTGTATCCGGAATGGGTCATGCCGGACGATCAATGGAAAGCATTCGCCGGCACGCGCACGAGCATGATCGTCGGCAAGAAGCTGGCCGATCAGTTCGGCTGGAAGATCGGACAGAAGGTGCCGCTGAAGTCGAACATTTTTCCACAGAAGGACGGCAGCAAGAGCTGGGCGTTCGATCTCGTGGGCATATACGACGGCAAGGACGAGGAGTGGCGGAAGCGCACGCAGCAGGCCTACATCAACTTCGCCTATTTCGACGAGGCCAACCAGTTCGGCCAGGGGCGCGCCGGCATGTTCGTGATCCGGCTGGCCAATCCCGACGACGCCGAAAGAGTTGCCGAAACGGTTGACTCGAAGTTCGAGAACTCGCCGGACGAAACCAAGACGCAGACCGAGAAGGACTTCAACATCGGCTTCGTCAAGCAGATCGGCGACATTGGCCTGATCGTGCGCTGGATCCTGTTCGCGGTGTTCTTCACCCTGCTGCTCGTGGTCGGCAACACGATGGCGCAGAGCGTGCGCGAACGCGTGCCGGAACTCGCGATCCTCAAGACGCTGGGCTTTTCCGATGCGAGCGTGCTCGGCTTCGTGCTGGCCGAGGCGGTCGCGATCTGCCTGATCGGCGGCGTCATCGGCATGGGGCTGGCCACGATGCTCGCGTTCGTCGTGGGCAGTTCAGGCCAGTTCCCGATCAGTGTCGACTACCGTGTTTGGACCGCGGGCTTCGCTGCCATAGTCGTGCTCGCGCTCGCGGTTGGCCTGCTGCCGGCGCTGCGCGCGCA
>DATIEJ010000104.1:0-10037 GCA_035455825.1 Rhodanobacteraceae bacterium
CGACGACGGGCGCATGGCCATGGTCACGCAGTACGACAATCCGGGCTTCCATCCGGGCAATCGCGTAATCATCCTCGGCGATCACATCGAAGCCTTGCGCGAGTAGGGTGGGCCTTGGCCCATCGGCTCTACTGCGTATGACGAACGGGTAGGATCGGGACCGGTGGGCCAAGCCCAACGGTCCTTTTGCGCGAGTAGCTCTTTGCGTAAGAGCGGTGGGCCAAAGGCCCATGCTACGCCCACTCCGTCAAACCCTCCAGTTCGTACAGGCGTTTCCAGCTCGGGCGTGCTTTCATGCGCGCTGCGAACGAGCGCAATGCGGGCCATTCGGTAGCGGGTTTGGGCATGTTGCGCGACCAGCGCATGACCATCAGCAGCATCAGGTCTGCCGCCGTGCACGCTTCCCCGAGCAGGTAAGGTCCCTTTGCTGCCAGCTGCGTATCGAAGCGGGTCCAGGCGTTTTCGATTCGGGCCGCAATCATTTCGGCCGACGCCGGAAGTTCGTTCGGGTAGAACCACATGCGAAACGCCGGCTGCACGGTATTGGCGATGTGGATGATCCATTGGTTCCAGGCCGCGCGCTCGAGCGAGTCCGGGCGCGGCGCCAGGGCTGACGCCGGATGACGGTCGGCGATCGTCATGAGGCAGGCGGCGGCTTCGTAGAACGGCTCGCCGTCGATCAGCAGCGTCGGCACCATGCCGTTCGGATTCAACTTCAGGTAAGCCGGATCGCGTTGCGCGCCGGCATCGAGATCGACGCGTTCGAGGCGGTAGTCGGCGCCCGACTCGAGCAGGGCCAGGTGCACCGCGAGGCTGGCTGCGCCAGGGCTGTAGTAGAGCGTATACATGCGGATGCCTCCTGCGAAAAAATCGCAGCCGACCCGACCATTGTCAGCGCGGCATCGAACAGCCCGCAAAAGTCGGCGACCGCTTCGCCGAATAGTATGCGCAATCGACGGGTCGGTTGTCTCGTGAAGGCGGAAACGGGCGATCGACGCGGCGTTGGCAGAGGATCAATTGGCGCTGTAGAAGCGATGATCGCCGATGATCGCCAGGGGGTTGCCCTTGGCCCAGGCCGGAGTAGTCGCGCTGGCAGCGAAAAAATGATCGGCGCGCGGCACGAGCGCAACGCGCCACTGCGGCGGCAGCGACCAGATGCGCATGGCGAACCCGGCGACCAGCCACGCATTGCGCCACGCCGGCGCTTCGTCCACAATGTAATTTATGTTCGTTGTGGATAAAGCAAATTGTCCACGCGCCTTGAGAACCGCGCAGAGGCTGTTGCCCCACTGGCCGCTCTCGCGACGGCGCAGGGCAACTTCCGCCACGGCCGCCTGGCCGAGCACGGATTCGCTGCGCGCCTCGAGATAGATGGTCGACGCCAGGCAGATGCGATCGGCGTCCGGCTGCGGCAATACCGACGCGAGCCACAGGAGTAAAGCAAGCTTCATTCAGACTACCCGTTACAGAATGCAATGCGTTGGCGACGGCGAAGCGCGGGCCCGCATGGGCCGCAGCATCCGTCTTTCCTGCAGGGCGTCGCGTAATGCTCGCGCCGGCCCCGGGAAGTGTTGTTACCTTGCTGGTTGTCCCGGCTGAGTCGTTGTGCCGGTTGGATATCGGGATCGCCTTGCGATCCTGGCGGTAGCGCACGTCTCGTGGGCCGCCGCCGGAAATTCTGTCATGGGCGTGGAATGCACCATGGCGCGACTATAGTTTTTGCAACCTGAACGGATTGTAAAACCCAGTCGCAGGGTTAAATTATAGTAAAAACGCCCGCTGCATACAAGTGCGATGTTGAAAATGAGGAATATGTCGCAAAACGCCAGTAGTACACTACTGACGTTTATATACAAATCGCATTTGTACTAATAGCCGAGATAGGCCTTCAGCAACTTTTCGTTGCCTTCGTAATCCTTCGGCGTGGCCGGGACGAACTTGCTGACGCCGAGTTCGATCAGCAGCTTCGCGGTCTGCTCGTCGGCATCGAGCTTGAGCAGCGCGTCCTTGACCTTTTGCCGCACCTCGTCCGGAACATCGGAGCTGGCGGTGACGCAGGTGCCGGCGAATTGCCGTGTGGTCTTGACTGTGACCAGGTTCGGGTACTGGTTCTTCAGCCAGGTCGGAATGATCGCCGCATCGTCGTCTCCGCCGAAGACCGAGTCGATTGCGTCGCGCCACGCGCCGGCGGTCGAGCGGATGTCGGGCTGCGAAACCGGATTCGAATACATCTCCAGCAGCAGCACGTATCCCAGGCTCGGCGACGGCATCGTGATGATGCTGTGCCCGACCAGCTGTTGCGGACCCTTGCCACCGAGTTCGGGATCCGAGGTCACGAGCGAGTAGCTGGTCGGCTCCGCGGCGCGAACCAGCGGAACGTACTTGTCGTGAACGATGCGGTAATCGGCGAAGTGCGCTTCGTCGAGCGCGAAGGCGGTCTTCGTGACGGTATGGATGTCGCGCCAGTAGAAATGATAGTTGCGCGATGTGACGAGGACGAAATGCTGCCCGGTCGCCTTGTCGAGGTAGTCGAGCAGGGGCTTGTAGATCTCCGCCGCGCGTTCGGGCCGGTATGAAGGCTCGACTGCAAACGTAAAGTCGGCGGCCCGCGCCGCGAGCGGCGTGAACAGCTGGCAAAGGCCGGTCATGAATAGCGCGGCCGCCAGCAGCCGCCCGGATTGACGAGTACGAGTGTGCATGCGTTCCCCTTTCCGCTTCACTCCGCTTCCGCTATAGCACGAACGCCTCAATAAGGCGAGGTGCACTGCGGAAAAAATCCCGGTCAATCAATCGCTAGGGCCGTCAATCGAGGAAACTACACGAAACGAGGCGCCAGGCATGCCCGATGCCGTGAGGGCCGTTCCGGCCGGCAGCTTCGGCAATGTCGCCAGGGCGAGGCCTTGGCCCGATTCGGTCCAGGCGGCCCTCAGCACCTCACCGCTAGTGCCCGCATCATGGTCGACCGTGAGCGACGTCCCGGGCGCGGGCATGACGTCCGCGCGGAAGGCAAGCTGCTGCAGCCAGCGCTTGTTGCCGCCCTTGAAGTGCACGCGGGCGACGATTTCCTGTCCCGGATAGCAGCCCTTGCGCACGCTGACCGCGCCGAGTTCATCGAGGCCGAGCCACGATGGCAGGAAACGGTCGGCCTGGGCATCGCCGATCTCGACGAGGCCTGCGGCTACGTCGGCGGCGTTCCAGCGGTTCAACGCGGCAGGCGAGGTGTCGAGCGTCGCCGGCAGAGTGCCGCCGAGCACGTACCAGCGCGGCTGCGGACCAGGAAGCGCCACGCCGATATGGCCGTTGGCAATGACGGTTTCGGTCGGGCCAGGCGCCGCGCCCAGGTACTCGAGCACGTCGTCGTGACGATCGACGCCGATGGCCTGCCAGGTTCCGGCAACTCGCATCTGCACCTTCGCCCGGAACACGAACGGCGCCAGAGCCGCCCGCAGCGTTTCCGCTGAGCCGCCCTGCAGGATCAGCAGCAGGTGCTCGTCGCCGATGCGCAGCACGCGGAAGAACGCTCGCACGCGTCCCTGCGCGGAAAGCCAAGCGCTCCAATGCCAGTGGCCGTTCCCGAGCGCGCGCACGTCGCTGGCGAATTGGGCGTGGGCGAATGCGACAGCATCCGCGCCGGTTATTTCGAGCACTTGCGGTGAAGGCAGGGCGGTCGGCACGGTGCGGCCCGATGGGAGATGCGCGGTTGGAGGTATAATCCGAATGCCCAATGTAGGCGCCGTGTCGCCGGCTATCAAGTGGCGCGATGCGGGCGACTTCGAATAACCTGTGCAGCACTCGATGACAGGATGCCCATGACGAATTCGAATCCTTCCGAAGCCGGCGATGCCGGAATTCCGGACCAGCCGTCCGCGCCGGTGCCTGCGCCGCCGAAGGAGCTCGGCGGCCGCGACGGACCCGAGCCAACCCGCTACGGCGACTGGGAGAAGAACGGGCGCTGCATCGATTTTTGAAGCCCGTCGCAAGCGATACGACTCACCGCTGCACACCGCGAAAACCAGGAACTTTCCGTATGCCGCAATACGAACGTCCTTTGTCGCCGCACATCCTGATCTACAGGCACTCCTTCACAACCGTGCTCTCGGGGTTTCACCGCATCACCGGGGTGGCGCTCGTCGTCGGCACGCTGCTGTTGATTGCGCTGCTGCTGGCCCTTGCCGCCGGGCCCGACCCGTATGCCAAGGTCCAGGCGTTCTGCGCATCCTGGATCGGACTGTTCATGCTGTTCGGCTGGACGTGGTCGCTGTGCTACCACCTATGCAACGGCATCAGGCACCTGGGCTGGGACATCGGCTGGGGCTTTGAAATCCCGCGCATGAAGCAGACCGGCTGGATCGTGCTCGCGGTCAGCGGCCTGATGACGGTGCTGATCTGGGCCTGCGTGATCGCGCGCGGAGGTGTGGCATGAGCGCGGTGGATCTCAAGACTCCGCTCAAGCGCGCGCGCGGGCTCGGCGCCGGGAACGATGGCGCGCACCACTTCATCGTCCAGCGCGTCACCTCGGTCGCGCTGATTCCGCTCGGGTTGTGGCTGATCTGGTTCGGATTGTCGCTGGCCCACGCCAGCTACGAGCAGGCGCGCGCGCTGGTTGCGCAGCCGTTCACGGCTGTGATGCTGATCGCGCTCGTCGTGATGGCGTTCTGGCATGCGCAGCTCGGCATGCAGGTCGTGTTCGAGGACTACGTCACGCCGCGCTGGCGCGAGGTGACGATGCAGCTCCTGATGAAGGCCTTCTGCTTCCTCGCGGCGGTGGCGTGCATTCTCGCGATCGTCCGTATCGCCCTGGGAACCCATTGACGATGGCAGCCTACAAGATCCAGCAGCACAAATACGATGTCGTGGTGGTCGGCGCCGGCGGCGCGGGCCTGCGCGCGACATTCGGCCTGGCCGAGAAAGGCTTGCAGACGGCGTGCCTGACCAAGGTGTTCCCGACGCGCTCGCACACGGTCGCGGCGCAGGGCGGCATCTCCGCGGCCCTCGGCAACATGGGCGAAGACGACTGGCGCTTCCATTTTTACGACACGATCAAGGGCTCCGACTGGCTCGGCGACCAGGACGCGATCGAGTACATGTGCAAGAACGCGCCGGCGGCAGTGATCGAACTCGAGCACTACGGCGTTCCGTTCAGCCGCACCGAGGAGGGCAAGATCTACCAGCGCCCGTTCGGCGGCATGACCACGCACTACGGCAAGGGCACGGCCCAGCGCACCTGCGCGGCCGCCGATCGCACCGGCCACGCGATGTTGCACACGCTGTATCAGCAATCGCTGAAGCATGACGCGCGCTTCTTCATCGAGTATTTCGCGCTCGATCTGGTCTTCGACAGCGATGGCGCCTGCTGCGGCGTGCTTGCTCTCGACATGGCCGAGGGTACGCTGCACCTGTTCCGCGCGCATGGCGTCGTGCTCGCGACCGGCGGCTATGGCCGCGCCTATTTCTCCTGCACGTCGGCGCACACCTGCACCGGCGACGGCGGCGGCATGGTGCTGCGTGCCGGACTGCCGCTGCAGGACATGGAATTCGTGCAGTTCCATCCGACCGGCATTTACGGCGCGGGCTGCCTGATCACCGAGGGCGTTCGCGGCGAAGGCGGCTACCTGACCAATTCGAAGGGCGAGCGCTTCATGGAGCGCTATGCGCCGAACGCAAAGGACCTGGCTTCCCGCGACGTCGTCAGCCGGGCCATGACGATCGAGATCCGCGAAGGACGCGGCGTCGGCGAACACGCCGACCACATCCACCTGAACCTGATGCACCTCGGGCCGGAAGTCATCCACGAACGCCTGCCGGGCATCGCCGAGTCCTCGCGCATCTTCGCTGGCGTCGATGTGGCAAAGCAGCCGATCCCGGTGCTGCCGACCGTGCACTACAACATGGGTGGTATTCCGACGAACTACCACGGCGAAGTCGTGCGCCGCGTCGGCGACAATCCCGACGCGGTCGTCCCAGGGTTGTACGCGATCGGCGAGGCCGCATGCGTTTCCGTGCACGGAGCGAACCGGCTCGGATCGAATTCGCTGCTTGACCTCGTCATCTTCGGCCGTTCGGTTTCCGAGCGCGCCGGCGAGGTGATCAAGCCGAATTCGCCGCACAAGGACCTGCCGGCGTCGGCCTGCGATGCGGCGCTGGCGAATTTCGACCGCGCGCGCAACGCCAAGGGCGATACCTCGACAGCCGACCTGCGCCTGAACATGCAGCGCGTGATGCAGAAGGACGCCGCGGTGTTCCGCACCGGCGAAACGCTGAAAGAGGGCTGCGCGAAGATCTCATCCGCATTCGACGCGTTTGCGAACGTCGGCGTCAGCGACCGGTCGCTGGTCTGGAACTCGGACCTGATCGAAACGCTCGAGCTGCAGAACCTGCTCGGCCAGGCCGTCGCGACCATGCACTCGGCCGAGCAGCGCCACGAGAGCCGCGGCGCGCATGCGCGCGAGGATTTCAAGGATCGCGACGACGTCAACTGGATGAAGCACACGCTGGTCAGCGTCGATGCCGCTGGCAAGACGAGTTTCGAATTCCGCCCCGTGCATCTGCAGACGATGACGAAAGACGTCGAGGCAGTACCGCCGAAGGCGCGGACGTATTGAGATGGCAAGCAGCGAACGCCCGGGCGGTTTGCTCGACTGGCAGTGGCGCAACTATTCGCGCAACCACGGCGATCGCGCGAATCTGCTGATCCACATGATCGGCGTGCCGGTGTTCATCGCCGGCGTGCTCGCGTTTGTCACACAGGCAGCACGGGCGCAATGGTTCGGCGCCGCGGTCTCCGCTGTCGTTGCCGTCGTGGCGTTCGCTGTCCAGGGCGTCGGCCACAAGCGCGAACGCGTCGCGCCGGAGCCGTTTGCCGGTCCGGGCGATTTTGTCGCGCGCGTTTTCGCCGAGCAGTTCATCACGTTCCCGCGTTTCGTGTTGATGGGTCAGTGGGCGAGAAATCTCGCCGAGCCGGACAATCGGAAATAGATCGAGGATGCAAGATCATGGCTGAGTTCACGTTGCCGAAGAATTCCAAGGTGGGCAAGGGCAGGAAATACCCGGCCAAGGCGGGCGCGAAGAACGTGCGCACGTTTCGCGTGTACCGGTGGAATCCGGACGACCAGGAAAATCCGCACATCGACGAGTACGAGGTCGACCTGGCCACGTGCGGGCCGATGGTTCTCGACGCGCTGATCAAGATCAAGAACGAGATCGATGCGACGCTGACGTTCCGCCGTTCGTGCCGCGAAGGCATCTGCGGCTCCTGCGCGATGAACATCGACGGCAGGAACACGCTGGCGTGCACCAAGGCGATCGACGACTGCAAGGGCGACGTCAAGATCTACCCGTTGCCGCACATGCGCATCGTCAAGGACCTCGTGCCGGACATGACGCATTTCTACGCGCAGTACGCGTCGATCAAGCCGTGGATCCGCACCCAGAGCGCGCCGCCGCCGGACGCGGAACGCCTGCAATCCAAGGAAGATCGCGCCAAGCTCGACGGACTGTACGAGTGCATCCTGTGCGCCTGCTGCTCGACGGCGTGCCCGAGCTACTGGTGGAATCCCGATCGCTACCTCGGCCCCGCGGTCCTGCTGCAGGCTTATCGCTGGATCGCGGATTCGCGCGACGAGGACACCGGTGCGCGCCTCGACGAACTCGAGGATCCGTTCAAGCTGTACCGTTGCCACACGATCATGGCGTGCACGAACACCTGTCCGAAGGGCCTGAATCCGGCCAAGGCGATCGGTGAGATCAAGAAACTGATCGTCGAGCGCAAGTCGGTCTAGAAGAGAGGTCATACCATTTTTGAACCCCTCTCCCACCGGGAGAGGGGCAGGGTGAGGGTCGGGGATCGGATCAACGTCAGGGAGGGGCACTTACGAGAGCCGACCCTCATCTGACCGCCATGGATGGCGGGAATGCCGAAAATGCAGGAGCATTCTTCGGCCGGCGCTTCGCGCCGCCTTGTCCCGATGGGAGAAGGGAGAAGCCAGTTTGCGACGGGGAAACAGATGGACACACGTCTGATGTTCTGGCCCGCGGTGTCGATGGCCGCATTGACCTTCGTCGTCTGGCTGCGCATGTACTTCCGCCGCATCGCGCAGATGAAGCGCGAGCGCATCCACCCTCAAGCCGTGGCAACGTCGGCACAGGTCAACGCCCGCCTGACCGACAGCGCCGCCGCCGACAATTTCCGCAATCTGTTCGAGTTGCCGGTCCTGTTCTACCTCGCCGTCGTCATGGCCGTGCAGACCAGTCAGGTGACCGCGATCACGCTTGGCCTCGCATGGCTGTTCGTCGTCTTGCGCATTGCCCACAGCACGATCCACTGCACCTACAACAAGGTCATTCATCGCTTCTATGTGTACGTGTGCGGCGGCACGGTCCTGTGGCTGCTGTGGGGCGTGCTCGCCCTTGGTTTGCTGCGATGAGCCTGCTGCGATGAATCCGTACCAATCGGGCCCGTGCCAGTGAACAACGACGCGTCGCGTCTTCGCTGGCGCTGCCGGCGCGGCATGCGTGAGCTCGATCAGCTCCTGGGCTGGTACCTCGACACGTGTTACGCCGGGTCGGACGCTGCGACAAAAGATGCATTTTCCACTTTGCTCGACCAGCAGGACCCGGAACTATGGGACTGGCTGATGGGCCGCGCCCGGCCCGGACTCGAAGCATGGCGAAGGATCGTCGATGAAATCCGCGCCAGCGATCGCGTTTGATTACGTGCCATCCCGCCGGCTGGCGGGAGCCATCGTCGTGGTGGCGCTGCTGGCCCTGGTTGCCGTGGCGTTCGCGGGTCTAGCTGCCTGGATGAAACTGACGTTGGGTTGTGCCGTCATCGTTTGTGCCGTCCACGCGCTGCAGCGCCATCTTCTGGCATCGACCCAGCGAGTCGCATGGCACGAGGCAGGGCACTGGCGGATGGCCCTTGCCAATGGCGAGGAACGCGTCGCGGAATTGCGGCACGCGGTCGTGCGCGGCGGCTGGCTCGTGCTGACGTTGCGTGCCGGCAATGGCGAGCGCATGTCCCTGATACTCGGACCCGACAACACCGACGCGGATGTGCGCCGCCGCCTGCGCGTGAGATTGGCGCGTGCGAGCGACGCTACAAAGGCGGCATGAGAAGGCATCTTGGAAGAATGAGGAGCATCTTGTTTTGCCACGAGGCGCGCAGGATCGACAGCTGGATTTTGAAATCGATCTGGACTCGGTTGCCGTCACACTCCTGACAGTTGCTGCCACGGAGGAGGCGCTCACGGCACGCCAAAACCGGCTGCTTTGACGAGTCGCCCTCTCGTGCAAACCCGTTAGAGGCTGCATCCCGCTGGCGCAGGGCCTGTGCGCGTCAGGTGGATCGTTCCCGTGCGGCCAAGATTATCCTGATTCGTGAACGCATAGCTCAATGTCAGAGCGGTGCAACTGACGAAGACAATGTCTGCCGTGCCGACCTTCTCGGTCTTTGTGGCTGCGGGGTCGTCGAATATGCCGCCTGTGGCGGCATAGATGCCGATGCCATTGAGAGAGGTGGCATCTTCGGCGAATTCTCCGGACTGCAGGGTGTACCAGCGCTGGCTGGTCGGCCCTCCGGGCTGCTGTCCATTTATCGCAAATGTATACCAGGCCGCGAACAGGTAGCGCTGGATTGGGTTGATGTCGAAAATCAATCCCTGGCCGCTGGTTGCGGCGTCGTACCAGCTTCCCGACAATAGATATCTTCCGGGAGGATTTCCATTGTCGCCAGCGGACGAACAAGTGACATTCGGGGTCAGGCGAAGCAAAGGCATGCTCCCGGTTCGATTGCTGCCGTCGGCAAACGTGTACGCCAGTGTGCCGTGGTTGCAGTCGATGAACTGCAGGGTCGCATGTCCGACAACCGAGCCGTTCACCACAGGCGGTGCGTTAAGGTTGCCGCCGTAGCCCGTGGCGATGTCGAGATCAACCGTAGAGCTGTTGCTGCTCGCCGTGCCTTGCATTGCGTACCAGCGCTGACCGCCGGACGTGGTTACGTCGAACGTAAACCAACCGCCGAACAAAACGCCTTTTCCAAA
>DATIEJ010000105.1:0-4552 GCA_035455825.1 Rhodanobacteraceae bacterium
TTCCGGCGCGAAGGACTCAAGGCGCACCTCGTCGAGGGCGACGCGTTCCATCGCTTCAACCGGCTCGAGATGCGTCAGGAGATGAAGGACGCCGAGGCGCGCGGCGACAAGAACTACAGCCACTTCGGCCCGGCCGCGAACCTGTTCAAGGAACTCGAGGACCTGTTTCGCAATTACGGCGAAACCGGCACCGGGCGCACGCGCAAATACCTTCATGACCTGGGCGAGGCCGCGCCGTACAAGCAGGATCCCGGAACATTCACCGCCTGGGACGACGTACCGCAGGGCACCGACCTGCTGTTCTATGAAGGTCTGCACGGGGCAGTCGTCGACGGCGACGTCGATATCGCGAAATACGCGGACCTGCGCGTCGGCGTCGTTCCGATCATCAACCTGGAATGGATCCAGAAGCTGCATCGCGACCAGCGCATGCGCGGCTACAGCCAGGAGGCCGTGACCGACACGATCCTGCGCCGCATGCCGGATTACGTCAGCCACATCTGCCCGCAGTTCTCGCGCACGCACGTCAACTTCCAGCGCGTGCCGACCGTGGACACGTCGAATCCGTTCATCGCGCGCTACATCCCGACGCCGGACGAAAGCTTCATCGTGATCCGCTTCGCGAATCCGAAGGGTATCGACTTTTCCTACCTGCTGAGCATGCTGCACGACTCGTTCATGAGCCGCCCGAACACGATCGTCGCGCCGGGCGGCAAGATGGGCTTGGCGATGGAACTGATTTTCACGCCGATGATCCTGCAGTTGCTCGATCGCAAGAAGCGGGCGCTGGCGGCGTGAAGAATGTCGGGCGCCCTGCGCTTTAACCCCCTCCCACCGGGAGAGGGGTAGGGGTGAGGGTCGGGTCTTGTACCGACGTCGATAAATGCCCCAACCCTCATCCGGCGCTCCGCGCCACCTTCTCCCGAGGGGAGAAGGGAAGAAACCAGCCTTGACGCGAGTGAACCGAAATGAACGCCGAAATCCGCCCAACTGAAACGACAGACCAAGACCTCACCAACGCAATCCGCTTCCTCGCCGCCGACGCGGTGCAAGCCGCGAACTCCGGCCACCCCGGCGCGCCGATGGGCATGGCCGAGATCGCGCTCGTGCTCTGGCAGCGTCATCTGAAACACAACCCGGCAAATCCATCCTGGCCCGACCGCGACCGCTTCGTGTTGTCGAACGGCCATGGGTCGATGCTGCTTTATGCACTTTTACACCTGACCGGCTACGACCTGCCGCTCGACGAGCTCAAGCGCTTCCGCCAGTTGCACAGCAAGACCCCCGGCCATCCCGAGTACGGTCTGACGCCGGGCATCGAGACGACGACCGGACCGCTCGGCCAGGGCCTGACGAACGCGGTCGGCATGGCGCTGGCCGAAGCGTTGCTCGCGCGCGAATTCAACCGCGACGGTCACGCGATCGTCGATCATCACACCTACGTGTTTCTCGGCGACGGCTGCCTGATGGAGGGCATCAGCCACGAAGCGGCGTCGCTCGCCGGCACGCTGCGCCTCGGCAAGCTGGTCTGCTTCTACGACGACAACGGCATCTCGATCGACGGCCATGTCGAGCACTGGTTCGCCGACGACACGCCGAAACGCTTCGAGGCCTACGGCTGGCACGTCGTGCGCAACATCGACGGCCACGATCCGGCGGCGATCGAGCAGGCGTTGAACGAAGCGAAGAGGACGGCCGACCGGCCAAGCCTGCTTTGCTGCAAGACCGTGATCGGCAGGGGCAGTCCGAACAAGGCCGGCAGCCACGACGTCCACGGCGCGCCGCTCGGCGCCGATGAGATCGCGGCCGCTCGCGACGCCTTGAACTGGCCGCATGCGGCTTTCGTCGTGCCAGCGGACGTGTACGCACAGTGGGATGCGCGCGCGCAGGGCGCGCGCAGCGAGGCGCAGTGGCAACGCGCGTTTGCCGCGTACGCGCAGGCGCATCCGGCGCTTGCGGCCGAGTTCAGGCGCCGCACCGCCGGCGATCTGCCAGCCGACTGGAAAGCGTTCGCGCGCGAGCAACTCGCGGCGGTCCAGCAGGCGTCGCCGACGATCGCCACGCGCAAGGCCTCGCAGAATGCGCTCGATCTGCTTGCGCCGAAACTGCCGGAACTGCTCGGCGGCTCGGCCGACCTGACCGGCTCGAACCTGACGAATTTCAAGGGCTCGATTCCGGTTCGCCACGATGCTTCCGGCACCGCCTGGGGCAACCACATCAACTACGGCGTGCGCGAATTCGCGATGAGCGCGATCATGAACGGCATCGCCCTTCATGGCGGACACATTCCGTATGGCGGCACGTTCCTGACGTTTTCCGACTACAGTCGCAACGCGATCCGCATGGCCGCACTGATGCGCCTGCGCGTAATCTTCGTCTTGACCCACGATTCGATCGGGCTCGGCGAAGACGGTCCGACGCATCAGCCGATCGAGCATGTCGCCAGCCTGCGGCTGATTCCGAACGTGCGCGTGCTGCGTCCGTGCGACGCGACCGAAACGCTGGCGGCGTGGATCGCAGCGGTCGAGCGCCACGACGGGCCGACCTGCCTGATCCTGTCGCGGCAGAACCTGCCGGCACAGCCGCGCTCGCCGGATCAGGTGCAGATGATCGCGCTCGGCGGCTATGTACTGGCCGACGCCGCGGACGGCAAGCCCGACGCCGTCGCGATCGCAACCGGGTCCGAGGTCGCGCTGGCAACGCAGGCGCGCAAGGCCTTGGCCGCCGAAGGCATACAATTGCGCGTCGTATCCGTGCCGTCGCTGGAGACCTTCGATGACCAGTCCGCAGACTATCGCGAGTTCGTGCTGCCACGCGGCGTCCCGCGCGTGGCGATCGAGGCCGGCGTCAGCGCGCCGTGGCATCGCCTCGTCGGCGAGAACGGGCGCGTGATCGGCATCGACCGCTTCGGCGAATCGGCGCCGGCCGGCAAGCTGTTCGAGCTGTTCGGGTTCACCGCGGCGAATGTCGCGCGCAATGTGCGCGAGGCCCTGGCGCAAGCGGGCAAGGGCGGCGCGTGAGACAAACCCGCATCCGCACCGTGCTGTTCGACATGGACGGCACGCTCGTCGACACGCTGCCGGATATCGCGGCCGCCGTGAACGCCGCGCTGGTCGAACTGAAGCTGCACACGCTCGACCCTGCGCGTATCGCGACGCTGATCGGCAACGGGCCGCGGATACTGTCGCGCCGCGCCCTCGATGCGCAGCAATCGCTGACCGCCGAGCAGCGCGAACGCCTGGTCGAGCCGCTGCTCGAAGGCTACGCGCGCAACTACGCCGTGCAGGCCGGAACGCTCGGCCGCGTTTTCCCCGGAACTCTCGAAGGCCTGCGCGAGTTGGCCGCCGGCGGATACAAGCTCGGCGTCGTCACGAATGCCCTGCAGCATCTGGCCGAGACCGTGCTCGCGCGCTTCGCCATCGCACCGTTCATGCAGATCGTGATTGGCGGCGACCGCGTCGTGATGCACAAGCCGCATCCCGAGCCGTTGTGGCAGGCCTGCACCGCGCTCGGCGTCGCGCCGCACGAGGCCCTCATGGTCGGCGACTCGATCAACGACGTCGCCGCCGCGCGCGCAGCCGGCTGCGAGGTCGTCTGCCTGCCGCACGGTTACGACCAGGGCCAGCCGGTGCAGGAGCTCGGCTGCGACGTGCTCGCCGCGCTGACCGCGCTGCCGGCCTGGATCGTCGCGCACGAGCGCCGCGCACCGGCCCCGGTCGTTGCGGCTACCTGATTTTCGCTCATCACATCCGGAGGCAGGATCATGGCTTTCATCAGTCTGCGACAACTGCTCGACCACGCCGCCGAGAACGGCTACGGCGTGCCGGCATTCAACGTCAACAATCTCGAACAGATCCACGCGATCATGCAGGCGGCACAGGAAACCGATAGCCCGGTGATCCTCCAGGCATCGGCCGGCGCGCGCAAATACGCCGGCGAACCGTATCTGCGCCACATGGTGCTCGCGGCGGTCGAGGCGAATCCGGATATTCCGCTCGTGCTGCACCAGGACCACGGCGCGTCGCCGTCCGTCTGCCAGCAGTCGCTGCGCTCCGGCTTCACGTCGGTCATGATGGACGGCTCGCTGCTCGAGGACCAGAAGACGCCGGCGAGCTATGAATACAATGTGGAAAATACCCAGTTCGTCACGCGCATGGCGCATGCGATCGGCGTGTCGGTCGAGGGCGAGCTCGGTTGCCTCGGTTCGCTCGAGACCGGCACGGCCGGCGAAGAGGACGGCGTCGGCGCGGAAGGCAAGCTCGATCATGCGATGCTGCTGACCGACCCGTACCAGGCGATGGACTTCGTCGACCAGACGCAGGTCGACGCGCTGGCGATTGCGATCGGCACGTCGCACGGCGCCTACAAGTTCACGCGCCAGCCGACCGGCGACATTCTTGCGATGGACAGGATCCAGGCGATTCACGCAAAGATTCCGAACACGCACCTGGTCATGCACGGCTCAAGTTCGGTGCCGCAGGAATGGCTTGCGATCATTCGCGAGTACGGCGGCGACATCAAGGAAACCTACGGCGTTCCGGTCGAGGAAATC
>DATIEJ010000106.1:0-2233 GCA_035455825.1 Rhodanobacteraceae bacterium
GAGCATTTCGTTCCAGTCGATGTCGCAGAAGATGGTCGAGCTGATGAAAATCGTGAAATCCGATCCGGCCGTCGCCAACGTCGCCGGATTCACCGGCGGCGGCCAGCGCAACGGCGGTTTCATGTTTGCAGCGCTCAAGCCGCTGGCCGAACGCAAGCTGTCGACCGACGCGGTGATCGCGCGGTTGCGGCCGAAGCTCGCGACCGTGTCGGGCGCCAGCCTGTTCCTGCAGGGCGCGCAGGACATTCGCGTCGGCGGCCGCCAGAGCAACGCGACCTACCAGTACACATTGCAGAGCGACAGCCTCGACGACCTGCGCAAGTGGGCACCGAAAATTGCCGACGCATTGAAGAACGTGCCCGAGCTGGCCGACGTCAACAGCGACCAGCAGGATCACGGCCTGGAAACCGCGCTGACGTTCGACCGCGCGACCGCGTCGCGCCTCGGCGTGACGACCCAGGCGATCGACAGCGTGCTCAACGATGCGTTCGGCCAGCGCCAGGCGTCGGTGATCTACAACGCGCTGAACCAGTATCACGTCATCATGGAAGTCGCGCCGGAGTTCCTGCAAAACCCCGAGACGCTGAAGGATATCTACGTGCAGAATAGGAGCGGCGGCATGGTGCCGCTGATGGCGTTTGCGACCTACGGACTTGGCTCCACGCCGCTGTCGGTCAATCACCAGGGCCAGTTCGTCGCCAGCACGATATCGTTCAACCTCGCCGAAGGCACCAGCCTCGGCCAGGCACAGGACGCAATCACGCGCGAGATGTCGCGCGTCGGCGCGCCACCGACGATCCACGGCAGCTTCCAGGGCACGGCGCGCCAGGCGCAGCAGTCGCTCGGCAGCCTGCCGTGGCTGATCCTGACCGCGTTGCTGACGATCTACATCGTGCTCGGCGTGCTCTACGAAAGTTACATCCATCCAATCACGATTCTTTCGACCTTGCCGTCGGCCGGCATCGGCGCGCTGCTCGCTTTGCTGGTCTGCCGCACCGAGTTCAGCCTGATCGCGTTCATTGGCGTCATGCTGCTGATCGGCATCGTCAAGAAGAACGCGATCATGATGATCGACTTCGCGCTCGAAGCCGAACGCAGCCAGGGACTGTCGGCGCGCGACGCCGTCTACCAGGCCTGCGTCCTGCGCTTTCGTCCGATCATGATGACGACGTTCGCGGCAATGCTCGGTTCGCTGCCGCTGGCGTTCGGCTTCGGCGAAGGCAGCGAAATGCGCCGGCCGCTCGGCATCTCGATACTCGGCGGCCTGCTCGTCAGCCAGCTGCTGACCTTGTACACCACGCCGGTCGTGTACCTGTACCTGGAGCGCTTCCGCCTGTGGTGCAAGCGCAAGTGGACGCGCTTCTACCGGCCGCCGGAAGGTGCGCCGCAGCAGGCAGCCGCATGAGCATGCGCATGAGCCGTGAATAAAATGATGACAAATATACAATGTGACATCGCGCCGGGCGCGGCGCCACTCGCGTTCCTTTCAGCGCGAGGGCTGCGCTTTTCTCTCTCCCCTTCAAGGGGAGGGCCGGGGTGGGGATGGTGCTGGGGGCGATTGACAGCCCAAGCAACACCATCCCCACCCAACCCTCCCCTTGAAGGGGAGGGCTTTTATCGCGCGCTCCGATTTCTTGTAGTTGTACTTCTTGTCGCATTCCTCGGCGCCTGCACCGTCGGTCCGGACTACCACAAGCCCGACCTGGCCGTACCCGCGGCCTACAAGGAAAACGCCGACTGGCATCCTTCCGACTGGACGCGCGCCCAACCAGGCGATGCGATCAAGCGCGGCGCGTGGTGGGAAATTTTCGGCGACTCGACGCTCAACGACCTCGAGCTCCAGGTCGACGTATCGAACCAGAGCCTGAAGCAGGCCGAAGCGCAGTATCGCCAGGCCGCCGCCATCGTCAGCAGCGCGCGCGCGAACTTCTTTCCTACCGTTGGCGTCAGCGCGAGCGGGCAGCGTGCCGGCCGCTACACGACCGGCAGCGCGTCCTCCGGCGGTACCGTCGGCAGCGGCACGGTCGACACGTCCGGCTCCTCGCATCCGACCAACACATACTCGGTGCCGTTCACCGCGAGCTGGGAGCCGGACCTGTGGGGCCAGGTGCGCCGCACGGTCGAAGCCGATGTCGCGAGTGCGCAGGCGAGCGCGGCGACGCTCGAGTCGACGCGGCTGAGCCTGCACGCGCAACTTGCGCAGACTTACTTCCAGTTGCGCATCATCGACGAG
>DATIEJ010000107.1:0-3053 GCA_035455825.1 Rhodanobacteraceae bacterium
CTGCTCGACCGCGTCGGCATCGCCGACCAGGCCGACAAATTCCCGGGCGCGCTGTCGGGCGGACAACAGCAGCGCGTTGCCGTCGCACGCGCGCTGGCCAACGCGCCGCCGATCCTGCTCGCCGACGAACCAACCGGAAATCTGGACTCGCGCAGCGCGCAGGCGCTGCTGCAAGTCCTGCGCGATCGCGTCGCCGAAGGCGAAACGGTCATTCTCGTCACGCACGACCGCAGCGCGATCGAGCAGACCGCGCGATCGGTCACGCTGGTCGACGGCCGTGTGGTCGGTGACACGAGTCGCGCGCATGTCTGACCGGGGCGTATCCGAAATCGGACGGACCAGTCCTGGCGTGGGGCTCGCACCCCGCTGGCTGAAGATGCTTGGAGGTCGTTCTATAGAGCCCTCCAAGCATATCTCACCACGCTGGCTCAAGATGCTTCGCGATACGTGGCTGCACAAGGCGCGCACGCTGCTCGTGATGCTGGCGATTGCGGTCGGCATGACCGCCGCAGGCGCGCTGTTGAACGCCTGGGCGCTCGTGCAACACGTCACCGAGTCGAGCTACAGGACGAGCGAACCGGTTTCAGCGACGCTCGTCGTCGAAGGCGTCGTGTCGAAGCTGCTCGCCGACGTGCGCGCGATGCCGGGCATCGCCGCAGCGCGGTTGCGGCGCACGGTCGTCGCGGCAGCGCACGTCAACGGCGCGCGCGCGACGGCCCTGCTCTATTCGCTCGACGATTTCGCCAGGACCGACATCAACCGGCTGCAACCGGAAATTGGCTCGTGGCCGCCGGCCGACGGCAACATGATCATCGAACGATCGTCACTGGTGTACGCCGGCGCTTCGGTCGGGCAACCAATCATGCTGTCATTCGGCAGCGGCTCGCCGTTGCCGATCGAAGTGACCGGCATCGTCCGCGATGTCAGCCTTGCCCCGGGTTGGATGGATCACGTCGTCTATGGCTTCGTGACACAGGCGACGCTCGAGAAGCTCGGAGCGCCATCGGCATTCAATGAACTGCAGATACGCGTGCGCGATACCAGTGCCGACCGCGACGCCGTGCGGCACATCGCCGGCGACGTGAAGGCGCTGGTCGAACGGGCCGGCCTCAAGGTGACGAGCGTCGACGTACCGGTACCGGGGCAGCACATGCACGCAGCCCAGATGGATTCGTTGATGCTGACACAGGGCGCGTTCGGCCTTCTGACATTACTCGTCTGTGGTTTCCTGATCGTCAACCTGATCGCGGCGATGCTCGCCGGGCAAGTGCGCGAGATCGGCGTCATGAAATCGCTCGGCGCCAGCAGCCGCCAGCTCGCCGCGATGTACCTCGGCATGGCGCTGCTGCTCGGCCTGGTTGCCGCGCTGATCGCGTTGCCGGCGTCGATCGCGATCGGCCGCGCCTACGCAGCGCTCAAGGCCGACCTGTTGAATTTTTCGATCGACGGCTACGCGATTCCGTGGTGGGCCATCGCCCTGCAGATTGTCGTCGGCATGGCGCTGCCGGTTGCGGCCGCGGCGATACCGGTGTTTCGCGGCTGTCGCTTGTCGGTCAGCGCCGCGCTTCGCGACACCGGCATTGCCGCGAACGGCGCCGGAGCGCGCCGGCAGCGGACGATCGGCGTCGGCCGCATCGGGCGGCCGCTGCTGTTGTCGATCGGCAATGCGTTTCGCCGCCGCCAACGGCTCGTGCTGACCTTGCTCGCGCTTGCGGCCGGCGGCGCGGTATTTCTCGGCGCCGCGAACCTGCGCAGTGCGGTGCACGCATCCGTCGACGGACTATTCGCGAGCCAGCATTTCGATGTGCAGTTGCGCCTGAGCGAGGCACAGGCGGCCAGGCGGCTCGAGCAAGTCGCCGGCCCGGTCGATGGCGTGCAGGGCGTCGAGGCCTGGGCAACCGCACGCGCAACAGTCGCCAGGGACGACGGAATCCTCGGCAACGCGTTCGGCCTCGTCGCGCCGCCGGCGGCTACGACGTTGTTCGTGCCTCCGTCGCCCGAAGCCGGCCGCTGGCTCGACAAATCGGCGCACAACGAGATCGTCGTCAGCCGCGTCCTGCTGCGAGACGAGCCTTCACTCGTCGTCGGCGCGACGATACCGCTGATGATCGACGGCAACGTATCGGCATGGACGATCGTCGGCAGCGTCGATGCAGGAGCGCAACCGATCGCCTACACGAGTCGCGCCGCGCTGGCGGCACTGCGCGGCAGCGAGACGGCGCAAACGCTCGTCGTGGCGCTCGCGTCGCGCAGCACCGCGGGCCAGCTCGATACGATCGCACGCCTGCGCGGCGTCCTCGCCGATGCCGGCATGCCGGTCGCGAGCAGCCAGCGTCTCGGCGAAAATCGCCGCGTCATCGAAGATCATCTGCTGATGGTCGTCGAGTTCCTCGGCGTGATGGGCTGGGTCATGATCGCGGTCGGCGGCATGGGGCTCGGATCGACGATGAGCCTGGCCGTGCTCGAACGCACGCGCGAGATCGGCGTGCTGCGCGCGATCGGCGCGCGCCATCGCGACATCGTGACGCTGCTGCAGGTCGAAGGCATCGTCATCGCGCTGCTCGGCTGGCTCGTGTCGATTCCGTTGTCCGTGCCGATGAGCATCGTGCTCGAGCGCGCGTTCGGAAAGATCATGTTCGAAGTGCCGACAAGCATGATGCCGGACGGCTCCGGCGTCCTGCAGTGGCTCATGCTCGTGATCATCGTCGCGCTGCTGGCCTGCGCGTTGCCGGCATTGCGTGCAACGCGGACCTCTACTGCGGCGGCACTGAGCTATGAGTGAGCAGGGCCCGGCGCGGACGCTACGGCCAGCCGGCATTGCGCCACATTTGCGCGCCGGTTCAATCGTTCGCAAGACGTCGACAGCCTGCATTCATCGGCGGATGTCTAAAACACCTGCATGGAATTCCTGCAAAGAGCCGCCACGCCGTTCGCGATCAGCCCGTCAGCTTCCGCACGCATGCTGTCGGCGCGTTCGCGCGTGCTCGCCGTGCCGTTCGCCGTGGCAATCGCGCTCGCCGGCTGCGGCGAAGTCGCGACGCTGCCGGTATCGG
>DATIEJ010000108.1:0-2979 GCA_035455825.1 Rhodanobacteraceae bacterium
AGCAGCGACAATTCCTTGCGCGCCACCGGCCCCATGGTCTTGACCTGCCGCCCACCCAGCGCAACGCCTGTTTTCAGGAGCTGGGTAAACGCTTCGGCCGGGTAGGCGGCCACGACGCGCAACGTCGGACTGGTGAAATCCGGATTGGAATCGCCACGCAGGTCCGTGCCGTGGCAGTGGGCGCATATCGTTCGCGCCAGGTAGCGACCGAATACGGCCTCTTCGCCGGCGACCTCCGGAGGAGGAACAGTTTCGGCGATGAGCTGCGCCTCGGTCTTGAACTTGCCGGTGGCGACGCCGATGCGCCCGAGCGGCCCGAGCGAAATCGACGGGGCGGGACCCGGACGCTCGGGCAGGCTCTTCAGAAACGCAATGATGCGGCCAAGGTCTTCATCCGTCAGTCCAGTGAACGCACGTGACGGCATCACGATCACGCTGTGTCCGTCCGGCCTGATGCCGTTGCGGATGATCGCGGCGAGTTCGGCGTCGCTGTACTTGCGAGCTGCCGCGGTCAGATTCGGCGCAACCAGACGCGCGATCAGCGGCTCATCGAACAAGACCGCTCCCTCGCCCTCCTTGCCGTGGCATCCGCCGAAGCAACCGCGGATAACGGCCAATCGCCGACCCTCCGCAACCGACGCGGCATCGGTCGGTATCGACAGCGCGACTCGCGGAACTTCGTACACACGCCGCATCGCGCGCTCGGAGAGCACGTAGGCGATGCCATAAGCGATGCAAGCCAGGCCAGCCAGAGTTGCCAGGATCACGCCGATCCAGCGCAGCAGACGTTTCATCGCCTGTCCCCCGTGGTGTCCGATCAAAGTCTGATCGTCACCTGGATCGAATGCAACCCTGACTCTGCAGAGACGACAAACGGCAAGTTGTCGCCGCAGGTTCCGTCGACGTCCCGCACGAACGGCGCAGCGACGAGCATCCAGCGAGCTCAAGGTCACGTCTGCAGATATGAGCCTCGGTTACCCCGGCGTTTCGAACCCGGTCGCAAACACGCGATCTTCGCTGACTTGCAGTTCGAACGCGCCGATGTCAGGTTGCCCCACGACGCGGACGTAGCCCGTGCCACGGCTGTCGTACGGCAGCCCCATCGGATTCGAACCGGCGTCGACCGCCGGACTTCCCGGCAGCAGCGCATGGGTGCGCACGATGCCACCGTTGTTGGCAAGTGGAGCGAGCTTCGGATCGGCCTTGAGGTCGCCGAAGAACGGCAGGTTCGAGCTCATGATCAAGTTGTGATCGCCCGCGGGCGGCGAAATCCCCGAATAGCCGCAATTCTGGCTCAGCGCCAGATCGAAAAGCGAGGGGCCGTTTTTCGCGATAATCGAAGTCCACACGTTGATCTGGCAGGCGGTTATGTCGGCGCCCGCGGCCAGCCCCGCCGAGACCGTGTTGAAGGCAATCGTATCGCCGAGCAGGATCAACATTTGCGTCGGCGCGTGTATATCGAGGCCGCCGGCAGCGTTGGCCTGATTGCCCGAAATCGTGCTGTTCACGACGGCGATCGACTGATTGTAGATTTCCGTCGACTGGACCTTGACACCCCCGCCGCGCGCCGCGGCAGCCGGTCCAGCGGCAGAGTTGCCATCGATCGTGTTGGACCGCAGGTACAAAGAGCCCTGGCAGTAGATGCCGCCGCCCCCGCCACTCTGGCTGGTATTGCCGCTGATCGTGGTGTCGATACTCTTCAAGCCTGCAAACGCGAACACGCCACCGCCCGGCCCGCCAGACGTGTTGCCCTGGATCACGCTGCCGTAGATCGCGGTGCTGCCGCCGGCGAGCCCGCCGCCGCCATTGGACGACGAGTAGTTGTCGGTGATCGAGGAACTTCGAACCTCGGCGGTGACCTTGCCCAACGCGCCGCCCCCGCCGCCCTTGGTCGATACGTTGCCGGAAATCACGGAGAAAAGATTGACCGACAGCTTCCGGTTCGCATACAGCCCGGCTCCCGAGCCATTCGCATTGTTGTTCGTGACCGTAGACTGGAACAGGTAGATGTCGTTGATTGCGAATGCCCCGCCGCCGCCGGTGCCCGAGCTCGTGTTTCCGATCAGATCGGTGCGCGTCAATGTCATGGATGTTGCAGATACGCCGCCGCCGAACGAACTCGCGACACAGCTCGCCACTTCGCTGTCGGTCAGCGTCAGGTAACCGGAAGGGACATTGATGCATCCACCCTTCCCGGAGGCAGAGCCCCGATAGAGACGAAGCGAGTCGACTTCGAGCGAACCGCCGAAGTTATCCTGTGCGAATACGCGGCTGTCGTTATGGGCGTCTACCGTCAGGACGTGGTCAGCCGGGCCCTTGATCGTGACGTCGTCGACCAGGATCGGAATCTCGCCAATCGTCAGCGTGATCGTGCTGCATGCAAGTCCGCTCAGGTCGACGGTGTCGCCGCTTTCCGCTGCCGCCACCGCCTCGCGCAAGTCGCGGCCGAAGTACTGCGGACCGCCTTCGTCGTTGCACCGGTTCACGACGATCGTGTTGGCCCAGGCAGACTGATCCAATACCGGTCCGAGCGCCAGAAGCACTGCGCCGACAAGCTGTTTCCGATGGTCGCGTGCGCGCATATTCCCCCCATGCTGTGTGCATTCCCCTCCATAGCTGATGCAACAGAAATGGCTAGCGATTACAGCCAACTGGAAGTGGGCCGCCGTTTCGCCGCCCTGTAAAGGGTCCGAGCGCCTTATGGCACTCGGACAAAAACGCACTCTGATCCCGTTTTTCAAACACGTTGCCCGGACCCGCGCGAGCTCAGGACTCTCGCCCGGTAGCAATCCAATCCGCGGCCGGAGCGTGTATCCTGCCTCCCGCCTCGACAACACGCGCGAACGCGTCGTCTTGCATCCTGCCTTTGCCGTCGGACTTGATGATGCCCGATGTGATACCTGATCCGCTTTCTCCTTCCCTGCCGGCGGGCGAGCCATCCGCACCGCTGTTGCCCGCTGCACCCAATCCGGAACAGAC
>DATIEJ010000109.1:0-17511 GCA_035455825.1 Rhodanobacteraceae bacterium
GGCATGAATGCGACCGGGACGTTGACCGCGCTCGGCACGATCGTGCGCCGCGAGGTCGTGCGCATCCTGCGCATCTGGAGCCAGACCTTGTTGCCTCCTGCGATCACGATGACCTTGTATTTCATCATCTTCGGCCAGCTCGTCGGCAGCCGCATCGGCACGATCGCGCAGGGCGCGGATGGCGCGCCGATCTCGTACATCGAATACATCGCGCCGGGCCTGGTCATGATGAGCGTGATCCAGAATTCCTACGGCAACATCTCCAGCTCGTTCTTCGGGGCGAAGTTCCAGCGCTTCGTCGAGGAGATGCTGGTCTCGCCGATGCCGGGCTGGACGATCCTGGCCGGCTACGTCGCCGGCGCGGTCATGCGCGGGCTGATGGTCGGCGTGATCGTGCTCGGGCTGTCGCTGTTTTTCACCAAAATCCATTTGTACCATCCGTTCGTCACGCTCAGCACGTTCCTGCTCGCGGCCGTGATCTTCGCCCTGCTCGGGTTCATCAACGCGATCTACGCGCGCAAGTTCGACGACATCGCGATCATCCCGACGTTCGTGCTGACGCCGTTGACCTATCTGGGCGGCGTGTTCTACAACGTCGCCCAGCTGCCGTCGCCGTGGCGCGAGCTGTCGCACGCCAATCCGATCCTGTACATGGTCAACACGTTCCGCTACGGCCTGCTCGGCGTGTCCGACATCGACCCGGCCTGGGCCTATGTCGTGATGCTCGCGTTCGTCGTCGCGCTCGGCGCGTTCTGCATCAACCTGATTCATCGCGGCGTCGGCTTGCGCACCTAGGACCGGCATTCCACAACCCACGACAAGGAGAAGTCCCCGTGAAATCCATCGTCCGCCTGTTTGCCGTGCTGGCGCTGATCGCCGGCTTCGATGCCGCCGCGCAGGACAACGCGGTGCCGAAAGAAGCCCTGCAGCTGATCGATTCGCTGCATTACCAGAGCGGCAAGATCAATATCGACGCCGCGCACGCGACGCTGAACCTGAATTCCGAGTTCCGTTTCCTGGCGGCGGCCGACGCGCAGAAAGTCCTGAGCGAATTGTGGGGCAATCCGCCCAACGACGGCGTGCTCGGCATGCTCGTGCCGGTGTCCGCGCCGCTGTCGGATCCGAAGAAGTCGTGGGCGGTCGTGATCACGCACAAAAACGAAGGCTACGTCTCCGACAAGGACGCCGCCGGCATCGACTACGATGCAATGCTCAAGGAAATGCAGCAGGGCACGGCCGAGGCAAACGCCGAGCGCAAGCGCCAGGGTTACCCGGAAGTCCAGCTGGTCGGCTGGGCGACGAAGCCGCACTACGACGCATCGACGAACAAGCTGTACTGGGCCAAGGAACTCGCGTTCGACGGCGGCCGCGAGCATGCGCTGAACTACGATATCCGCGTGCTCGGCCGCGGCGGTTACCTGAGCCTCAACGCCGTCGCCGGCATGAGCCAGCTGCAGCAGATCGAATCCGAAATGCAGAAGGTGCTCGCGCTGACCGAATTCGACGCCGGGCAGCGCTATGCGGACTTCAACTCGTCGACCGACAAGGTGGCTGCCTACGGCATCGCCGCGCTGGTCGCCGGCGCGATCGCGGCCAAGGCCGGCCTGTTCGCCAAGTTGTTCGTCCTGCTGCTGGCGTTCAAGAAGTTTGCGATCGTCGGCTTCATCGCCGTGGCGGCGGCCGTGCGCAAGTTCTTTGCGCGCAGAAGCAGTTAGCCTGGCGTCCACTCACCGCCACAACTTGCCGTCGGTCAGTCGCGCAGTGCTCTCGCCCTGGCCGGTAATCGGCCGGCAAATCCTGAAGGGTTCGATCTACCGGATCGGATACCGCATGCTCACGAGCACGCGGCGCCGTCGCCTTCTGCGCGGCACTGCGGCGGAAAGCCGTGTGCACGCCAGTAGTCGAGGATGCGATTGCGCCTGAGATAGTCCTGGAACGCCGGCGTGCTTCGCAGCGCGGCGTACTCGGTATTCCACGGCAACATGCTGTACGAGGACGTCAGCTGGCGCAGCGGATTTTCGAATGCATCGAAGACCGTCGGCGCCTCGGCCACGGCATCGGCCAGCAGTGCGCGCGCGAAGTTCGGGCGCCCGGCGAGCCGCTCGGACTTTTCGATTGCATCATGCGCCTGGGCCGTGCGCGCCGGATCGACCAGCGCGTCCAGGACGAGGAGTGACGACTCGCGGTAACCCAGTTCGGCCGGCATCGATTGCGCGATCGTGCGGGCGGCGGCGAAATCGCCGCGCCAGACCGCGTTGAACCAGCGCGCGTAGACCGTGCGCTCCTGCCCGCTCGAACCGAGCCGGGCGGCCGCCGCGAGCACGCGCTCGGCGTCGGCATGGCGGCCGATCGTATCGAGGATGCGTCCGTGCACGACGTGCGGGTTGAAATCCAGCGGATCGGCGGCGATCGCCGCGGCCGACTCCGACAGCGCGGCATCGAGGTAACCCAGATTCGCAAGCCACGCGGCATGATAGGTGCGCGAAGTCGTGTCGGTCGGATCGAGTTCGAGCGCGCGGCCGATTTCGCCGAGGCAGGTCGCCCAGTCCTGGGTCCGTCCGGCGAGCATGCCGCGGGCGATGTAGGCCTCGGTCTGGTGCGGGTCGAGCTCGATCGCGCGCGTCGCCTCGCGCTGCGCCTCTTCCAGTTCCTCGCGCGAGCGCGGGATCCCGGCTTCGAAGCCCGCGAGCAGGCGCGCCAGCAGCCCGTGCGCGCGGGCGAACGTCGGCACGCGTGCAACGAGCGCGCGCAAGCGCTGGCGCGCCTGCGCCTGGACGTCCGCGGTCTGCGCTTCGCGCATCGTCTGGCGCACGTCGAGGTATTCGCGGAACGCATCCGGGTCGACGACCGGGTCGGCGGCGTCGCGGCGAAGCTGCAAGGCGAGCGACGCGGCGACCGACTGTGCGATGTCGCGCTCCAGGGTCAGCGCATCGGCGACCTCGCGGTCGTAGGCGTGCGCCCACAACGTGCGCCCGGCCGGCAGGTCGATCAGGCGCAGGTCGATGCGCAGCGCCGTACCGATCTGGCGCAGGCTGCCTTCGAGCGCGTGCGTTCCGCCGAGCCGTTGCGCGAGTTGCGCCGCGTCGAGGTTCTGCGTCTGCGCCAGCCGTGCCGACGTGCTCGAGATGACACGCAGGCCGCTGGCGTGCGCCAGGCGCGTTATCAGTTCCTCGCTCAGACCGTCGGCGAGCACGCTTTCGTCGTGCGCGGATCCGACCGGTCGCAGCGGCAGCACGACCAGCGTCGGCGCCGTCGCCTGGGCGACCGGCGCCGCGTCGCGGCGCGCGAGCAGTGCCGCGACGGCAGCGACGGCGATGGCGACGAGCAGCGCGGCCAGGATCAATGGGCGGTGTCGCGATCGCTCCCCATGTGCCGGTGCGGCCGCGGGCGTCTGCGCAATCGAGGCTGTCGAAGCCGCCACGATCGCGCCGGCATCGACGGCTGATGCGGGCGCGGCGGCCATGCCGGGGCCCGGCACAACGGGATTAGGCGCCGGGGCTTGCGCAGTGGCCGACTGCATGCTCGCATCGGCCGGCTCGGGCGCGTCGAAGCGATAGCCGACGCCGTGCACCGTGTGCAGGCAGCGTGCCTCGTCGCCGCTCTCTCCAAGCGCCTGACGCAGCAGCGTGATCGCGCGGTTCAGCACACCCGGCGTGACATGGCGGTGTCCCCAGACCGCGTCGAGGATCTCGTCACGCGTGAACACGCGGCCCGGCTGCCGCGCGAGCGTCACCAGCACCTGAAAGGCCTTGTGTTCGAGCGGCATCTCGCGGCCGGCGACGCGCAGACGATGGCCGGCGAGGTCGATTTCGACGTCGCCGAAGCGCATCGGGCTCTCCGGCGGCGACATCTCGTTCATGCGCGCGCCGAGTCCGCCGCCTGCAGACTGAGTGGAATCAACCGGTTATGCGGCATCACAAACACCTAAGCAATACCCAAGGACTCCCGAGCCGGAACCTCCAGCATTCGCGGCAGAGGCGGACGAATCTGCCGCCACGACGCACATCGGCGTCGCATCGATTCGAGGAACCGCCGCCATGACAATACTACGTCCAACCTTCGCCGCGCTGCTTTTCGCCGTCGTCTCGACGCCAGCCGCGTTCGCGGCCGACCCGGTCACGCTGACCGCCGTCGACGCGCGTCACGAGCCGCGCCTGGTCATCGGCTGCGGCGAACACCGCCTGCCAACGCTGGCCAGCGTCGGTGCCGTACTCGACACGAACAACGCCAGCGTTATCTACGGCGAGCGCGAAAAGCTGCTGCACATCGCCGAGCGCGAATGCCGCCGCGGCCACGGCGAAGTCGTGTTCGTGCGCGACGCCACGGCCGCACCGGCACTCGCGCTGGTCGACGCGCGCCGTTAGGGCTGCTCAGGCAATCCGAAGAACGCGCACGCCGCAGCCGTCGAATTGGCCGCCGTTACGGCGGCTTCTTCGCCGCGATGGCGCGCGACCTCGGCGCAGATGTGCGCCAGGTACATCGGCTCGTTGCGCCGATGCGACGGCATCGGCCGCACGTCGCGCGGCAGCAGGTACGGCGCGTCGGTCTCGAGCATCAGCCGGTCGGGCGGGATGCTGGCGACGAGTTCGCGCAAGTGCGTGCCGCGGCGCTCGTCGCAGATCCAGCCGGTGATGCCGATGAAGAAGTCGCGATCCAGGTAGTCGGACAGTTCGTCCTTCGTGCCGGTGAAGCAGTGCACGACGGCAGGGCCGATGCGGCCGCGTGCATTGTCCATGCAGGCGAGAAAATCCGCGTGCGCATCGCGCTGGTGCAGGAACAGCGGCTTGCCGCACTCGGCCGCCAGTTCGAGCTGCCTTTCGAACGCGAACAACTGCGCCGCGCGCGGCGACAGGTCGCGAAAGTAGTCGAGCCCGGTTTCGCCGACCGCTACGACCTCGGGCCTGGCGTGATATTCGCGCAGCAGCGCCTCGGTGTCGCCGGTGAAGTCGGCGGCGTGGTGCGGATGCACGCCGGCCGTCGAAAAAAGAAATTCGGGATGGGCGAGCGCGAGCGCATGCGCATCGCGCACGCCACGCTCATCGGCTCCGGTCACGACGATGCGCGCCACGCCGTGGTTGCGCGCGCGCTCGAGCACGGCTTCGACATCGTGCTGGAACGAACTGTGGCCAAGATTGGCGCCGATGTCGACGAGTTGCGCGGGCACGTTGTGCGTCTTCCGTCTGGCGTATCGGGCCGCGCATTATGCCAATATAAGGATGTGGCCGGCGGAATTTCCGACGCGGGAATTCACCACTGGTTAACCGCGCGAGAGTCAAGCTCAGCTCGTCTTTTTCCCGCTCAAGGGGTACCACGATGTCTTTCATTGCCGTTGATTGGCGCTGTCCGGCGCTGGCCTCGATTGCTTTTGCCTGCGCGACCAGCGCGTTTGCCGTGGAAGGCACGGCGTCCCGGGCCGTGGCGGCCAGTCCGGCCATGGCTGCGCGTCAGACGGCGCTTGCTTCGGCACAGGCACAGCCTTCCGTGGAGGCCAGGCGCCAGGCTGTCGGCGCGGCCGCGGGAACTCAGCCGAGTGAGATCTATGCCAATGCGTTTCGCGCGTACCCGCCGAGCTGCCTCAGCGATGGTTTGCCGTTCCGCACGTTCCCGCAGAGCACCGGCGATCCGGCTCCGCAGCAGAAGACCTTGGCGTTGCCAGGCGATCCGGGCCAGTGCTTCGGCGGCGGCAACGCCCAGGAGTGCAACTACAGCGAAACGGTTACCGTCACGACATGGCGCGTGGCCTGCCCGAACAACAAGACGGCCGTACTCGTCGAGATCGACCGTCCCGCGGCCAACGAAGGCAACACGACGCTGTATCCGACTTTCCCGTTTGTCGGAATCGTGCAGGGCAACAGCACGTTGGCTCCGGTGCGGATGGCCGACGACCCGAATACGGTCTACTCCACGACGTCCGTCAACACGGCCGTATACAGCAGCGACATCTATGTACTCGAAAATTACGCCAACGATCAGGCGACGCAGGTCGACTACTCGAAGGCGTTCGTGCTGTCGCTGGACAACACGATCAGCTTCACGTTTCCGGATTACAACAAGAGCCAGTACGCCGCGGCGAGCCAGTCGCTGCCGATCAGCGGCTACTTGAGCACGAATTGGTACAACCCGCTGCAAAGCGGCGAAGGCATGCTGACGCAGATTTACGACGGCGACGCGTCGAAGAACGAGCGTTTCTTCACGGCTGCCTGGTACACGTTCGACTCACTCGGCTTGCCGTTCTGGCTGTTCGCCCAAGGTACGATTCACATCGGCGACCGGACCGCCAACAACGTCCAGTTGGTCTACCCAACCAATGGCAAGTTTGCCGGGAGCGGCACGACCACAAACACGAATTGGGGGACGGCCAACTTCAGCTTCCCGGACTGCAACACCATGGTGTTCTCGTACGTAGGCCCCGCCGCGCCGTCCGATTTCCCAAGCGGCTCGGGTACGCGCACCTGGTCGCGACTGGCGAACATCAACAGTCTGGTCTGCAACTGACGCTGTAATCTGGTCGGGAGCGGCTTTTAAGCCCTCCCCCTTGATGGCGGAGGGGTTGGGGAGAGGGTGAAACGCATACGCACAAGAGGTTGGGCACGCAGGCGCCTGCGGCGCCATCCCCTCTCCCGCCCCGCTGCGCGCGTCGACCTCTCCCACAAGGGGAGAGGTAAGATCGTGTGTTCGTGACTACCAAAAATATACTTTTCCCGATCGCCGAGGTGCTGCCCGAGGTTCTGGTGCAGCTGCAGGCGCATCCGCGCCTCGTGCTCGAGGCGCCGCCAGGTGCCGGCAAGACGACGCAGGTGCCGCCGGCCCTGCTCGATGCGCCTTGGCTGGCCGGGCGCAAGATCCTGATGCTCGAGCCGCGGCGCATCGCCGCGCGCGCGGCAGCCGAGTTCATGGCGGCGCAGCGCGGCGAACGGGCCGGTGAAACCGTCGGCTACCGCATCCGCTTCGAATCGAAGGTGTCGGCGCGCACGCGCATCGAAGTCGTGACCGAAGGCATCCTGACGCGCCTGATCCAGGCCGATCCGGAACTCGGCGATATCGGCGCGATCCTGTTCGACGAATTCCACGAGCGCCATCTGCACGGCGATCTCGGCGCGGCGCTCGCGCTCGACGTGCAGGCGTCGCTGCGGCCGGACCTGCGCCTCGTGATCATGTCGGCGACGCTCGACGGCGAAAAAGTCGCGCGCTGGTTCGACGCGCCGCGCTTGACCAGCGCCGGACGCAGCTACCCGGTGCGCATCGAGTATCCGCCGGCGAAGGCCAACGAGGAGTGGCCGTTTCAGCTGCGCCGCGCGGTCGACAAGGCGCTTGGCGAAGTTGATGGCGATGTGCTCGTGTTTCTGCCGGGGCGGCGCGAGATCGAGCGTGCCCGGCAAGTGCTCGAGCCCCTCTCCCATCGGGAGAGGGGTTGGGGTGAGGGTCCGGGCGAAGCCGTGCGTCGCGCCGATCCCCGACCCTCATCCGCCCCTTCGGGGCACCTTCTCCCGCGGGGAGAAGGGAACAGCGAAGAGCGCCGCGCGCCACTTTCGATTTTGCCGCTGCACGGCGAACTGTCCCTCGCCGAACAACACGCCGCACTCGCACCGGCATCCCCAGGAACGCGCCGCATCGTGCTCGCGACGAACGTCGCCGAGTCGAGCGTCACGCTGCCCGGCATCCGCGCCGTCGTCGACCTCGGCCTCGCGCGCGAGCCGCGCTTCGATCCGAATTCCGGATTCACGCGCCTGGAAACCGTGACGATTTCGCAGGCGTCGGCCGATCAGCGCGCCGGGCGAGCAGGGCGCGTCGCTGCCGGCGTCGCCTACCGGCTGTGGCCGCAGAGCCAGCGCCTGGAGCCATCGCGGCGCGCTGAAATCACGCAGGTCGAATTGTCGGCATTGGCACTGGACCTCGCCGCCTGGGGTTCGAGTGATCTGCGCTGGCTCGATGCGCCGCCCCCGGGAGCGCTGGCCGGCGCACGCGAGTTGCTGACCGAACTCGGTGCGACCGGCAGCGACGGGCGCCTGACCGAACTCGGCCGCGCGATGCTTGCCGCCGGCGCGACACCGCGCCTGGCCGCTGCCGTGTTGCGCGCGCAGCCCGCGCAACGCGCGCTGGCTTGCGATCTGCTGGCATTGATCGAAGCCCGCAATCCATTGCGCGGAGAAGGCGGTCGCAGCGATGACTTTCGCCAGCGTCACACGGCGCTGCTGGCATACCGCCGCGAAGGCGGCCGCGCCGCGCGCACGTTCGGCGCCGACGCCGGGGCGCTCGCGGCGATCGAGCAAGCCACGGCCGGCTGGCGGCGCCGATTCACGCTGCCTGAATCCGCCGCGCGGCTATCCCGGCCCTCAGCCCTCAGCCCTCAGCCCTCGAGCGCACCGCGCGACCACAAC
Source organism: Rhodanobacteraceae bacterium (assembly GCA_035455825.1). Taxonomy (GTDB): domain Bacteria; phylum Pseudomonadota; class Gammaproteobacteria; order Xanthomonadales; family Rhodanobacteraceae; genus Rudaea. Next base: position 8,379 of record DATIEJ010000109.1, read on the forward strand.
CTCGCCGTCGGCAATGTCCTGATGCACGCGTTCCCGGACCGCATCGCGCACCAGGATCCCGGCAACCCGCGCCGCTACCAGCTCGCGAACGGCCGCGGCGCGCGCCTGCATGAAAATACACTTTTATACGGCGAGCCGTGGCTGGTCATTTTCGATCTGCGCTTCGAAGAGCGCGACAGCCTCGTGCTCAGCGCGGCGCCGTTCGATGCGGATCTGCTCGAGCACGATTTCCCGCACCTGTTCACGCGCGCACGCGTCGTGCGCTGGAATGGCGAGAGCCGCGCGGTCGAGGCATTCGAGGAGCAGTGCTTCGCGGCGATCGTGCTCGAGCGGCGCATCGTCCGCGCGGCCGCGGACGATGCCGTGCCCGCGCTGCTCGCGGCCGTGCGCGAGCTCGGACTCGACGCATTGCCCTGGAGCGATCACGCGCGTGCGTTGCGCCAGCGCGTGGCGCTGCTGCGCGACGCTTGCCCGGAACTCGCGCTGCCGGATCTGTCGGACGAGGCGTTGCTGGCGTCGCTCGACGACTGGTTCGCGCCGCACCTGGCCGGCAAGACGCGCCTCGACGCGCTGAGCACGCAGCAACTCGGCGAAGCGCTCGGTGCGAAGCTCGACTATGCGCAACGCCGCGCGCTCGACGAGCTCGCGCCGGAAGCGCTGGCGGTGCCGAGCGGCAACTCGAAGCGTCTTCACTATGAAACCGGCCAGCCGCCCGTGCTCGCGGTGAAGTTGCAGGAACTGTTCGGCCTGGCCGACACGCCGCGCATCGCCAAGGGGCGCGTTCCGGTCCTGCTGCATCTGTTGTCACCGGCGCAGCGGCCGATCCAGGTTACGCAGGACCTGCGCGGGTTCTGGGAGCGCACGTATCCGGAAGTGAAGAAGGAACTCAAGGGCCGCTACCCGCGCCACCCGTGGCCGGACGATCCGTGGTCGGCGAAGGCGACGGCGCGGGCCAAGCCGCGCGGGACGTAGCGCACGACCGCACGTTTGATCAGGTCGGCCTGTTGCGCGTTTTTTGAGGCCCCGACGAGTGCGCTGACGCCGTGGCCACGCTGACAATTCCTTCGCCTCTCCCCTTGTGGGAGAGGCCGACGCGCGAAGCGCGGCGGGAGAGGGGTAGGCGCCGCAGGCGCCTGCTGCGCAGGCGCTCACCCTCTCCCCAACCCCTCCCCCATCAAGGGGGAGGGGCTTAAAGCGGGCACTCGTAATTCCTGCCCATCGGCCGCTCTCGCGCATCCTGCCCTTCGTGGCACTCGGAACCATCCCCCAATGCAACGGGTCACACTCCGGACGCATCCAATCCCAGATCCCGGCGGAAAGATCCCGATGACCACGATGACGAAACCTCTGCAAGCCTTGATCTGGATGGGCGGCTTCCTGATCGCGGTCGGCGCGCTCGCGGCGCTGCTCGCGCCGCGACTGATCGAAAATTTCCAGGCCAATCCGTTCTTCAACGGCGTGATTCTCGCCGTGCTCGTGTTCGGCGTGTTCGTCAACATCCGCCAGGTGCTGCTGCTGGCGCGCGACGTCGACTGGATCGAGATGTTCAAGCGCTCGCCGCCGGACCGGCCGCTGCCGATCAAGCCGAAGCTGCTGGCGCCGATGGCGCGCATGATCGGCACGCGCGAGCGCGGCAGGTTCTCGCTGTCGGCGGCGTCGCTGCGTTCGATCCTCGACAGCGTCTACCTGCGTCTCGAGGAATCGCGCGATCTATCGCGATACCTCGTCGGGCTGGCGATCTTCCTCGGCCTGCTCGGCACGTTCTGGGGCTTGCTCGTGACGATCCGCGCGGTCGCCGACATCATCGGCTCGCTCGGCGTCGGCGCCGATCCGGCCGCGATGTTCACGCAATTGAAGGAGAACCTGAAGTTGCCGCTGTCGGGCATGTCGACGAGTTTCTCGACATCGCTGTTCGGCCTGGCCAGCTCGCTCGTGCTCGGCTTCCTCGACCTGCAGGCCGGCCACGCGCAGAACCGCTTCTACAACGAACTCGAAGAGTGGCTGTCGGGCATGACGAAGCTGTCGTCCGGCGCGCTGCAAGGCGAGGGCGAGACCAGCGTGCCGGCGTACGTGCAGGCACTGCTCGAGCAGACCGCCGACGGCCTCGAACGCATGCAGCGCGCGTTGACCGAATCCGAGCGCGAGCGCCGCCAGTCGAGCGAGCAGTTCGCCGAGTTGAACACGCAGCTGGCACGGCTGGCTGACCTGATGAGCCGCGAGTCGCGCGAAATCCGCGGCATGGCCGAGACTCAGGAGGAACTGAAGAACGTGCTGAAGACGCTTGCGGCCGCGCCGAACGGCGGCGCGCGCCTGTCCGACGACCTGCGCGGCGAGCTGCGACTGCTGTCGCGCACGATCGCGGCGGCCGTCGATGGTAAGCGCGTTTCGGTTTCCTGAGGAGCAGAGCAATTTGGACGCGGATTACGCGGATTTACGCGGATAAAAGCGGATAAGAACATGAAAGTGTCAGACATGCCTTTTTTCCAATTTGCTCTTATCCGCTCTTGTCCGCGTTCATCCGCGTAATCCGCGCCCAAAATTTTGCCCTTGACTCAGGCATGCAGGCCCACGAATGAACTCGATCGCCCGACGCCGCCGCTCGCTCGACATCTGGCCGGGTTTCGTCGACGCGCTGTCGTCGCTGATCCTGGTCATGGTGTTCGTGCTGCTGCTGTTCGCGATCGGCCAGTTCGTGCTGTCGCAGACACTGGCCGGCAAGAACCAGGCCCTGGCTGACCTGAATCAACAGATCGCGCAACTCGCCAAGACGCTGTCACTCGCGCAGGACAACAACCGCGTGCTCGACGCGAAGGTCCAGGAGCTGTCCGCGTCGATCGGCAGCGCGAACAGCGAGCGCGACGCGGCCACGGCGCAGCTCGACGCGGCCCAGGCCGAAGCGGCGAAACTCAACGCCGACGTTGCCGCGTTGAATGACCTGAAGGCGCAGCTCGAGCGCGAAGTCGCCGCGCTGGCCGGCCAGCTCGACGAGTCGAAGAAGGAGCTCGTCAGCGCGACCGACCTCAACGCGAAATCGGCGGCGCAGGCCGAGCTGCTCAATCGGCAGCTTGCGGCCGTGCGCGAGCAGCTGGCGAAACTGTCCGAAGCGCTCGACGTGGCCAATGCGAACGTCAAGGACAAGGACCGGAAGATCGCCGATCTCGGCGCGCAACTGAATCTTGCGCTCGCGAACAAGGTCAGCCAGCTCGAACGCTATCGCTCCGAATTCTTCGGCAAACTGCGCGAGGCGCTCGGCAACCGCGCCGACATCCGCATCGTCGGCGATCGCTTCGTCGTGCCGACCGACATCCTGTTCGACACGGCGTCGGCTGAGCTCAATCCTGGCGCGCAGGGCAGTCTCGACAAGCTTGCGCAAACTTTGAACGAAGTCGCCGCGGAGATTCCGTCGAGCCTGGACTGGGTCTTGCGCATCGACGGCCACACCGACCGGCGCGCGATCCACACCGCGGAGTTTCCATCGAACTGGGAGTTGTCGACCGCGCGCGCCGTTGCGATCGTCAAGTATCTCGTCGTGCAGGGCATCCCCGCGCCGCGTTTGTCGGCAAACGGCTTCGGCCAGTTCCAGCCGCTGGATCCGGGTGACAGCGAGGCGGCTTACGCGAAGAACCGCCGCATCGAGATTCAGCTGACGAACCGCTGATTGACGGCACCAAAGGCGCCTCGTGGGGTGGGCCTGGCCCACGGTTTTTGTTTGGGCTGGAAGAGCACGCGCGGTGGGCCGAGGCCCACCCTACAAAGGCTCAGCAGACCACGCCCGATACCACGTGCTGCGTCTTCAATTCGACGCCGAACGCGCAGTGGTATTCCTTGCCGCCCTTGGCCATCGTGCATTGCACGCCGCCGCTGCGCTTGGTGAGGTCGCCCGGTTCCCCGCAGACACCGGCTTCGGCCTTCGCTTTCAGCGCTTTGTACAGGTCGCGCGCGGCGTTGCCTTCGAGGTCGACGTAAAAGTGCGTGTCCTGCGCTTCGGTTTCGGGTGGATCGATCAACGTCGCGCCGCCGACCATGTAGCTGCCTTGCAGCGGTTTGTAATCGGAAGCGGGTGCGGCCGCAGCGAAGACGAGCGTGGCGAGTGCGAGGAAGATCTTCATGCGTTTCTCGACGCGGGCCGCGCGTGCGGCATCGGGTCGATCATGCGCGGACGCGTGTTCGGTGGTCAATGCGTCGTGTGTCGGCGCGAATTTTTTCGGACGGGACCGATGCGGTCGCTTTTTGCATGACTTGCGCGGGACCTCGCGAGATACCGGCCCTCACCCCTGCCCCTCTCCCGATGGGAGAGGGGTTCAATACCAATTCGCCACGCCGCGCATGTCGTCGTCACAGGCATGCCGGCCGCGCTTCTCAAACCCTTCCGGCGCGCAGGTGGAATTGCCAGCGTACGTCGCGGACTGAAGCGGCGCCCCAGGCGGCGCGCAGGTCCGGTTCGATCAGCGTGACCGGATCTTCGCCGAGCGCCTTGATGTAGCGCTGCGTCGCGGACCACGAGCGAAGGTAGGCGAGCAGGTGGTCCGCCGACCACCGCGCAACCATCGGAAATTGCGGTGCGGCAATTTCCCCAAACGGAAACGGGATCGTGCGGTAGCCGGTTTCGACCAGGCTGCGCTCGGTCGGCCAGTATGGACCGGTCAGGTCGACATACAGACGCGTGATCACGGCGTCGATTGCCGCGTTGTCGACATCGCAATGGGCGTAGGCCCACACGGCCAGAATGCCGCCCGGTTTCAGCACGCGCCTGACCGCCTCAAAAAAACGCGCATGATCCAGCCAGTGCATCGCCTGCGCGACCGTCACGAGACTGGCGCTGTGGTCGGCGAGTGTGGGTTGTTCGGCCGCTTCGACGCGGTACTCGATATTCGCGCGCGATTCGGCCTCGGCTATCTGGTTCGCGCTGGGGTCGGTGCCGATGACGCGCGTGAATCGCTGGGCAAGCGCCGCCGTGGCCTGGCCGTTGCCGCAGCCGGCATCCCAGGCCAGATCGCGATCCGGCGCCTGCTGCGCCAGCCAGTCGAAAAGCCGCGGCGGGTAGGTCGGCCGTGCTTCGCGATAAATCGCGGCGTGGCCGGAGAAGTGGTCTTTGAATTCGGACATGACTGCGCCGCTACGACCTGCAAATCTTTCCCTTCTCCCGCTGGCGGGAGAAGGTGCCGAAGGCGGATGAGGGTGGCGCATCCGAAAACGATTTCGCACAACCGACCACCCCCCTCACCCGTCGCGCTGCGCGCGCCGGCCTCTCCCGCCAGCGGGAGAGGCGAGTGCCGTCGCGGCCGCGATCGCTTGCACTCGATTATTTTTCCACGACTCGTATTTGTCCAGGGTGCAGCCCACCGAGCCCAACGTCCCCGATACGCACGCGGATCAACCGCAGCGTCGGCAGCCCGACCGCCGCGGTCATGCGCCGTACCTGCCGATTGCGGCCTTCGTGGATCGTCAGTTCGATCCAGGCGTCGGGCACGCTCTTGCGGAAGCGCACCGGCGGGTCGCGTGGCCACAGCCAGTCCGGCGGCTGAGGCAGCCGCTGTACCTGCGCCGGCAGCGTCGGTCCGTCGTTCAAAAGTACACCTTTGCGCAATGTGCGCAACGCTTCCTCGCCCGGGTCGCCCTCGACCTGGACGCAGTAGGTCTTGGCGGTGCGATGGCGCGGATCGGTCAGGCGCCGGGCAAGCGCGCCGTCGTCGGTGAGCAGCAGCAGGCCTTCGCTGTCGAAGTCGAGGCGGCCGGCCGGGTAGACATCGGCGATACGGATGAACTCGGCGAGCGTGCGCCTACCGCTCTCGGCCATCGATGGCCTTCGCGGCATTTGGGCTCCTGCCCGGCGCGGATGGCGTTGCCCGGCGCTGCCGCTGCGGTCGGTGAACTGACACAACACGGCGTACGGCTTGTTCAATGCGATCAGCATCGGCGCCCGCCCGAAACTGTGAGCAGCGCCGGTGCGTACGGGCGGCCGCTGCTGCCGCGACGACGGCAGGCAATGTGTGGCCGGCCGCCTTGCAAAAGCGAACGGCCGCACGCGGCGGCCGTTCGTGATTTTCCTTGCACGACCGCTTCGGCTTACTTCGAGTCGGTCTTGGCCTCGTTGCCGGCCTTCTGGATCTCGTCGCCGGCGGCCGGCTTGACGAAGCGCAACGTCATGCGGTCGGATTCACCGATCGCCAGGTATTTTTCCTGGTCCTTTTCCTTCAGCGCAAGCGATGGCGGCAGCGTCCAGACGCCTTCCGGATAATCCTTGGTGTCCTTCGGATTGGCGTTGATTTCACTCTTGGCATCGAGCTTGAAGCCGGCATCGGTCGCAAGCTTGATCACGAAGTCTTCCGGCAGGTAGCCCGATTTCTTGATCTTCTCGAGGTCCGCCCCCGGCGCCGCGCGATGATCGGTCACGCCGAGCACGCCGCCCGGCTTGAGCACGTCGAAGCAGGCCTTGAACATGCCCGGCGCCGCGTCCGCCATGACCCAGTTGTGCACGTTGCGGAACGTCACGACCATGTCGGCCGAGCCAGGCGCGCCGAGATTCGGCGCCTTCAGATCGAACTGCTCGACCTTGGCTTCGCCGTAGCGGGCCGGATCACCGGCGAACTTCTTGCTGAGCGCATCCATGTCCTGCGCGTCCTCGCCTTCCTTCTTCTTCGGCGTGACGATCGCGGCGATGTAGTTGCCACTGCCCTTGAACAGAGGCGCGAGGATCTCGGCGTACCAGCCGCCGCCCGGCGTCAGTTCGATCAGCGTCGTGCCGGACTTCACCCCGAAGAACTCCAGCGTCTGCTTCGGATGACGGTACTGGTCGCGCGCCTTGTTCTTGTCGGAGCGCCAGTCACCGGCCAGGACCTGGTCGATCTTCTGGCCGAGCATCTGGTCGGCGCTGACCGGCGGCGGCGGTTGCGCGGGCTGGTCGGCGGCGGGTTTGGCTGCGGCGGCGGGCGCGGCAGCCGCTGTCGGTGCGGCCGGTGCCGCAGGCGCGGCGGGCGGCGCATCGCTGCCACAGCCGGCGAGAATCAGCGTGAGTGCGGTGGCGATCGTGACCTTGTTCATATGCTCCTGCCTCATTGAGTGGATTCGGAACGAATGGATGCGGACGCGTGGATGGCGCGCGAACGATGGACGCGTGAATTCGAATCAGGTCGCACCAGTATAGCGCGGCGGCCAACCGACGCCGCCGGGTTGCGCCGGAAGGCGCAGCGCGTCCGGATACGGCGGCACGTCCGGCGCATCGCCGGCGCGCAGGCGCCGCTGCAAGTCGAGCCACCAGCGCACGTCGAAAATTTCGCCGTGCACGCGAATCAGCGCGTCGCGCTGCTCCGGTTCGACGCCGAGGAAACGCGGGAACTGTTCCGGAAAGACGTCGTGCGGGCCGACGTAGAACGTGTCCAGGCCGGGCGTCGTGCCGTCGTCGTCGGGCAACTCGCGGAAGCGGCAGTCGGTGACCAGGCACAGTTCGTCGTAGTCGTAGAAGATCGCGCGGCCATGGCGGGTCAGGCCGAAGTTCTTGAACAGCAGGTCGCCCGGGAAGATGTTGTTGCGCGCAAGATCCTTGATCGCCTGGCCGTAGTCGATGATCGCGCGCAATGCGGGTTCGGGTTCCTTTTCGCGCACGTAGAGATCGAGCGGGCGCAGGCGGCGTTCGATGTAGCAGTGCGCGATGACGATGTCGTCGCCGTCGGCATAGGCGCTCTCGTGGCACTCGCCGAGCAATTCGTCGAGCAGCGCGGCCGAAAAGCGCCAGCGCGGAAACCGCAGGAAGCGGAATTCCTGCGCGTCGATCAGGCGGCCGGCGCGGTCGTGGTGGAACACGAGGCGGTACTTCGCCATGACTTCCTCGCGCACCGCGTCCTTCGGAAACGCGAAGCGGTCGCGGATCAGCTTGAACACGAGCGGATAGGTCGGCAACGTGAACACGAGCATGACCATGCCGCGCACGCCGTCGGCGTGCACGAACTGCTCGTCGGGGTCGGTGCCGAGGTGACGGAAGAAGTGCCGGTAGCGCTCGGTCTTGCCCTGCTTGGCGCGGCCGAGCACGGTATAGATTTCGTCGACCGGCTTGTTCGGCAGCAGCGTGTGCAGGAACACGATCGCATCGCCGACCGTGGCCAGGTCCGCATGCAGGTAGCTGCGCGTGTAGCCGAAGATCTGCGCGACGTTTTCGCGCTCGACCAGCACGGCATCGGCGCGGATGCCGTCGGCGTCGTGCACGAGCGCGATGACCAGCGGCGCGATCTGCTCGACGCCGAACACGCGGCCGACGAGATAGGCGCGGCGCTCGCGATAGAACACCGTTTCGAGCAGTTCGACCGCGCGCACGGCCTCCTCGCCCCAGCCCGCGAGCCGGCGCGACAGAGCATCGGCGATGCGCATCGCGCACAGGCCGGCGTGCGCGTACGGCGCGCCGAACTCGTGGTCGTCGAGGATCTTCTGGCAGATCCGCGGCAGGTTGCCCCAGACCGCATAGCTGTGGCGCGCGACCGGATGCGTGATGCGGTCGGTCGGGTCGATGTCGAGGGCGACGAATTCGGTCTGCGCATCGACGCCGCGGATGCGGAAGAAACGCCGCGCCAGCGTGTTGAACCAGGTCTTGTACAGCTCCTGGTCGAGCAGACCGGCAATCGTGGCCGCGTAGGTGTCGCGCACCGCGCCCCAGAACGCGCGGTCGCTCGGCGCCGCGCCGAGCATGCGTTCGATGCGCTCGACCATTTCGCCGATGCAGTCGTCGTACAGCTTGATGCGCTCGCTCGTGTCGTTCTGCGCGCCTTCCCAGTCGCGCGTCTCGAATCGGCGCTGCGCGCGCTTCGTGATCGCGGAAAAGCGCGCGTGGTAGTCGGCGAAACCGGCGCGCAGCTCGCGTGCGCAGACGTCGACGAGGGCCTTGTCGATTTCGTTGCGCGCCGGCGTGGTCGCGGTATTCATGTCCGCAGTCTATGCAAGAACGGACGGCGCGTCATTTGCCGCGAACGTCAGGGGCCTTTAGCCAGGGTTGACGCCATCGGGGCCGGTGGGGGCGAGAAAGTAAATACGTTCGCGCTGAGCGTAGCTCGCGCAGCGAGCGAAGTCGAAGCGGCTTGGCGACCCTTCGACTTCGGCCTTCAATGGGCAGGATGCCCGAGTGCCGCGGAGCCATGGATGGCTGGGA
>DATIEJ010000110.1:0-3733 GCA_035455825.1 Rhodanobacteraceae bacterium
GCGCGAAGAAAAAACGCTAGCCCTATCGCAGGGCGGGTACTCCGTTCGGAAACGCGCGCGTCTCAAGAGCGCCCCCATCCGCCTGCGGCACCTTCCCCCGCTTCGCAGGGGAAGGAAATGCAAAAGCGTTGTTCGAAGCGCGGAGGATTCCGCTGCTCTGACTTTCCATCCCCTGCGCATCGGGGCCAGGCCTCCAGATTGCTGCTCGTCGACTTTCCTTCCCCTTCGGTGCGAGGGCAGGATTCCAGATTGCTGCTCTTCGGACTTTCCTTACCGTGCGGTGCGGGGCAGGCCTCCAGATTGCTGCTCGTCGACTTTCCTTCCCCTGCGCATCGGGGGCAGGCGTCCAGATTGCTGCTCTTCGACTTTTCTTCCCCTGCGGTGCGAGGGCAGGATTCCAGATTGCTGCTCGTCGACTTTCCTTCCCCTGCGAAGCGGGGGAAGGTGCCGCAGGCGGATGGGGGCAAACCTGGCGAGTTCCTTTCCTCTTGCGATCGCCGAGCGAGCGCACGGCGCGTGGGAAATTGTCCCGGAACCGGAACAGTTTGCGCGCAATTCCTCGTGCATCTTCGCCTGCCACCGCACTTTGCTTGCAGGCATCCCGCGCGCCGACTACGCTGGCCGCGGACGGTGGTGGAGCGCGATGGGCTTCGACGGCGAACTGCAGGACTGGCGTACGCGCGCGCTCGAATTCGAACGCGCCCTCAACGGCTGCGTGCTCGGATTGGCTCCGGCGGTCCGACTTTTATTGATCGCCATCCTGGCGCGCGGCCACGTGCTGCTCGAAGGCAATGTCGGTGTCGGCAAGACGACGCTGTTGCGCGCCGCGGCGCGCGGCCTCGGCGGCGCCTATGAGCGCGTCGAAGGCACGATCGACCTGATGCCGCAGGATCTGGTCTACCACACCTTCATCGATCGCGACGGCAAGCCGCGCGTCGAGCCCGGCCCGCTGATCGCGCATGGCGCGGCACTGTCGGTATTCTTTTTCAACGAGATCAACCGCGCACGCCCGCAGGTTCACTCGCTGCTGCTGCGCGCGATGGCCGAGCGCAGCCTGAGCGCGTTCAACACCGAGTATCGGTTTCCGTACCTGCAGGTCTTCGCCGACCGCAATCGCGTCGAGAAGGAGGAGACCTACGAATTGCCGGGCGCGGCGCGCGATCGCTTCCTGATGGAAATCGAAATCGCGCCCGACGCCTCGTCGGCGATTCATCGCAACCTGATGTTCGACTCACGTTTCCACGATGTCGACGCGCTGATCGCCGGCGTGACCGCCGGTGTGCTCGACCACGAGACGCTGCCGGCCATCGCCGCTAAGATCCAGGCCGGCGTTCGCACCGGGCCGGCGGTCGAGGAGTTCGTCGACCACCTGCGGTTGGCGACGCACAGGCCCGCCGACTACGCGATCGCGCTCGACGGCGTCGACATGGAGGACTTCATCGTCGCCGGAGCCAGCCCGCGCGGCATGAGCATGCTCGTGCGCGCGGCCAAGGTTGCGGCGTGGCTGGCCGGCCGCAGCGACCTTTCGCCCGAGGACCTGCGTGGCGTGTTTCACGAAGTGATCGCGCATCGCATCTTCTTCACGCCGATCCACGAACTGCAGCGCGCGCGCCTCGGCCGCGACTTGACGAGCGCGGTGCTGCGAGCCGTTCCGGTTCCTTGAAGGCTCCGACGATGTCCGCGTCCGGCGCGATCCATGTCGAATACCGTGTTCGCTGGAAGACCGGCGGCATCCGCCCTGGCGCCTTCCGCGGCATGCAATCCGGGCCTGGCGAGCGTTTCCGCAGCAGCGTGCCGCTGCACGCGCGCGCTGACCCGCGCCGCGTCGATGTGCGGGCCAGCCTGCGCGATCCGCTCGGTGGAATCTGGGTGCGCGACTTCGAGCAGAACTCGGCGCTCAAGGTGATCGTTCTGGCCGATGTCTCGGCATCGATGGGATTTGTCGGCCGCCATGACAAGATCGATCAGTTGCGCAGGATAGCGGTCGCGCTGGCGCGCAGCGCGTGGCGCAACGGCGACGCGTTTGGCTTCTACGCCGCGAACGAGACGCCGCAACCATCGCTGACGCTACCGGCGCGGCTCAATCGAGGAGCCGCGGAGTGGCTGGATCGACGCGTGGCGTCGCTCGTGCCGAGCGGGGCAAGCGCGCGCGGCCTGCTCGAGTCGGCGGCACAATTGCCGCATCGGCGCGCGCTGGTTTTCCTGGTTTCCGATTTTCACTGGCCCGACGACGATCTCGTGCAGATCCTGCGCGCGCTTGCGCATCATGCGGTCGTCCCGGTCGTGCTGTGGGACCCGGCCGAGGCGGACGCGGTCCATCGCCACGGCATCGCGACGATCAAGGACCTCGAGAGCGGCGCGCAACGTTTCGTATGGCTGCGCCCGGGCCTCGTCGAGTCCTTGCGCAAGCGGCGCGATCGTCATGAGGAAATGTTGCGGCATGCCTTCGCCCGGAGCGGCAGCGCGCCGTTTTTCGTGCGCGGCCGTTTCGACCCGCTGCAACTCACGCGCTATTTCCTGGAGACGCCTGCGTGATTCGCGTCGCTGATCCGGCCGCCCTGCGCTCGTCGACGCGACGCAACGTCTGGGCGATATTGCTGGCGTCGTGGCTGCCGCTGTGCGCGGTGGCCGGCGCCGATACGGCCGAACCGATAGCCGCCGAGCCGCTTGCGATCCAGCCGATCGTGACTCTGCGCGACTCGGGTTACCTGCTCGGGGACTTGGTCGACGAACGCGTCGACCTGGATCTGCCGTCCGGCGTCAGCATCGACCCCGATTCGCTGCCGCTGCCTGGCCGCGTCGCGCCGTGGATGGAGGTTCGCGCTTCCCGCATCGAGCAGCGCGAGCGGGCGAACGATCAGAGCGTCATCGTCAGGTACCAGGTATTCGCAGAAGTCGAACAGACCGGGCCTGTGCCGATTCCCGCGTTCAAGCTGCGCCTGCGTGACGGTGCGCGCACGCGAGTTGTCGAAGTGCCGGCGAAGTCGTTCATGCTTTCGCCCGCGCTGCCGCCGACATTGAGCGACGAGGACCGCGAACTGAAAACGCAGGCGCCACCGCGGCCGCTGCCGGTTCGGGAGGCCGCTTTCGGCATGTCGTTCGGCCTGCTCGCGGCGACTCTGTGCGCGGCGTATCTGCTTTGGCTGCATGACCGCTTGCCGTTTCTGCCGCGGGCGCCAGGACCATTCGCGCGCCTATGGCGCAGCTGGCGGAGGCGCGGCCGCCGCGTTCTTTCCGCTGACGACGGCTTGGCGCTGCTGCACGCGTGGCATGCCGCGCTGAATCTGGCCGCCGGCGAGACGTTGTATCCATCGACATTGCCGCGCCTGTTCGTCAATGCGCCACACCTGCAGCCGTTGCGGGCGCGTATCGAAACGTCGTTCGATAAATCCTGGCAAAGCTTCTACGGACCGGATTCGAGTCGCCCACCAGCCGCCGGGGAACTGCTCGAGCTGTTGCGTGATGCGGCCCAGCGCGAGCGTGGCGCGCCGTGCTGACGCACCTGCACTGGACCTATGCATCGGCGCTGTGGGCGCTGCCGCTGGCGCTGCTGCCGCTGTTTAGGCATGCCGCCAGGACGTTTGCCTATCCAGCGATCCGCGACTGGCCGCGTGACCTCGCCTCGCGCGTGTTGCAGTTGCTCCTGCGCATGGTCGGAGCCGTGACCCTGGCGACGCTGGTTGTCGCCTCGGCTGCGCCGTATCTCGAAGGCGGCACGCAGACGTTGTCGGGA
>DATIEJ010000111.1:0-4921 GCA_035455825.1 Rhodanobacteraceae bacterium
CGCCTCGCGGCCGTCGACGCGCACGACGCCTTCGCGTTCCTTGTAGCCCTGCTCGATCGTGGCGACGTCCTTCAGCCGGATCGGCACACCGGCGTCGACCTTGATGAGCAGGTCGCGCATTTCGTCGAGGTTGACGAACTGGTTGATGGTTCGCACCAGGTAGCGCTGCGAGCCGTTCTCGATGCGGCCGCCGGAAACGTTGACGTTCTCGTCGCCGAGGCGCTTGGTCACGTCGGCGATGTTGAGGTTGAACTGGCGCAGGCGCTGCTGGTCGATGTCGACCTGGATCTGGTCTTCGAGCCCGCCGCCGACCTTCACCGCGGCGACGCCGGGTGTCGGTTCGAGACGCTTCTTCAGTTCATCGTCGGCAAAGCGGCGCAGCTGCTTGAGCTCGGCTTCGTTGACCTCGCCCTTCCCGCCCGCCGCGGCGACGCTCAGCGACAAGCGCATGATCGGGTCGGTCGTCGGATTGAAGCGCAGCAATACCGGCTTCTTCGCGTCGAGCGGCAGTTGCAGGATGTCCAGTTTGTCGCGGACGTCGAGCCCGGCCTGGTCCATGTTCGTGCCCCAGGCGAACTCGAGGACGACGTCGGATTGACCGGTGCGCGAAACCGAATGGATCTTGCGCAGGTTCTTGACCACGCCGATCGCTTCCTCGACCGGCTGCGAGATCAGGTTCTCGATCTCCATCGGCGCCGCACCTTCATACTCGGTGCGCACCGTCAGGGTCGGATAGGTAAGGTCCGGAAGCAGGTTCACCTTGAGTCCGGTCAGCGCGATCAGACCGAACAAAACGAACGTCAAGGTGACCATCCCGACGGTCACGCGCCGCCGGGTCGCCATCTCGACGATGTTCACGCTTTGTCTCCGCCCGCCTTCGCCGCGACCAGCGTTGTGTCGAGCACCTGCACGGCGGTTCCGTCACGAACCGCGTTACGGCCGACCGTGATCACGCGCGCGCCGATGTCGACGCCCGAGCGAATCTCGACCTTGTCGCCGTCGCTGTAGCCGATCTGGACGAGCTTGCGATGCGCGACGAAGCCCGGCGTCGCGGCGACGATCGCCTTCGTGTCCTTGCTGTCCTTCGCAGCGGCTTTCGCCTTGTCGGCATCCTTCGCCTTCGCGTCGACGGTGGGCACCTTGACCGGCGCGGCATCGACGACGAACACGGCCGTTTCCCCGTCTTCCTCGATCAGCGCCGAACGCGGAATCGTTACCGCCTCGTCGCGGTGGTCGTAGACGATGTCGATGCGGCCGAACATGCCCGGCTTGAGCGTGGCGGTCTTGTCGCGGAACTGGCAAGTCACGCGAAACGTGCCGCTGGCCGCATCGACTGTCGGCGCGATGCGCAGGATGTTGCCGGTGAACTGCTTGCCGGGGAGCGCGTCGGCTTCGAGTTGCACCACCTGCCCGGCCTTCAGGATGCCGAGCTGACGCTCGGGCACATTGAGCACGGCCTGCAGCGGATCCATTCCAACGATGCGGAACAGATTCTGGTTGACCTGGATCAGGTTGCCGACCTTGACCGAGCGTTCGGCGATCACGCCACTTACGGGCGCGACGATGCGCGTATACGCGAGTTGCAAACGTGCTGTCTGCAGCGCGGCCTTCTGCGTCTGCATGTCGAAATTGGCCTGGTCGTACTCGCGCTTGGAGATCAGCTGCTTCTTGATCGACTGCTCGGCATACTGGAACGTCGCGTCGGCCTTGTTCATCTGTGCTTCGGCCTGCGCCACGGCGGCCGTAGCGTTGGAGTTGTCGAGTTCGGCGAGCAGTTGTCCCTCATGGACCGTCATGCCCTCCTCGACAAGCACCTTCATCAGCACGCCGGTCGCCTTCGAAGCAACCTGCGCCTCGTGGTCGGCAATCAGCGTTGCCGTTCCGTTGTAACTGGCGTTGACCGCGTTCTTGGCCACGGTCGCGACTTCGACGGGGACAGCATTGACATTGGACTTGTCGGCCTCCTTGGCCTGCGCGCCACCGCCGTTGCCACAGCCGGCAAGCGCCACCGTTGCAGAGATTATCGCTATGCAAATCAGCGAGTTGAGTTTTGAATTCCTTGGAGTTTTCATGGCTGCGCCGGAGTCACGAGGATATTGGTGTTATACTAGACTACATCACTACTAATTGCAAGCACTTTCTTTCGAGAACTCCCCTGGTCGATGCGGCCCGAAGTCTGGGCTCACTCGCGACGCGCCACTAGAGCCACTAGTCACGAGGCCTCGGTGCCATCCCGTGTTGGATGCGCAAAGTCGCCTAGAGGTTGCACCGTCACCCAAGCTATACTTCGCCGCTTTCGCGCACACCATCCACTCGCAGGATCGAAATATGACAAGAGTGTTCATTGCCCGCGTGCTGACCGTTGCCTCGCTGCTGGTCGCGGCGCATGTGGCTGCCGCCGAACCCGCCAAGGGCGACCCCAAGGCTGGCCGTGCGCTGGTCTATACGTGTGGCGGTTGCCACGGCGTCGCCGGCTACGAGAACGCCTACCCGAACTATCACGTGCCGCGCATCGCCGGCCAGAACTACGACTATCTGGTGGCGGCACTGACCGGATACAAGAAGGGCGAGCGCGCGCATCCGACCATGCGCGCACAAGGCGAGAGCCTGTCCGAACAGGACATCATCAACATCGCCAGCTACCTTTCCAGCATCACCCCGTAACCGCGCCGGACCTGACCCAATGAAGAAGACGATTGCAATCGCCCTGCTCGCCGCGGGCAGTTTCGCGACCAGCGCCCTCGCCGCGGAAGTTCCGCTCGAGAAGATCAAGGAAAAAGCCAAGACCTGCGCCGCCTGCCACGGCGAGGACGGCAACGCCACCGCCAATCCGATGTATCCGCGCCTGGCCGGCCAGTACCACGATTACCTCGCGCGCGCGCTGCACGAATACAAGTCCGGCGATCGCAAGAATCCGATCATGGCCGGCTTTGTCGCGACGCTGTCAGAGGAAGAGATCCAGGGCCTGTCGCGCTACTTCGGCTCGCTGCCCGGCAAGCTCGACGACCTGTCGCGCCACGAACAGGGTGACTGACCACGCGCCGCCGGCTTTCGCGCCGGCGCGTTCGGTACAGTAACGGCAAAATTGGAACTGTATACTTCAGCGCATCGCGCTGGAGCCCTGTTTCCCGCGGTAATACGGGTTGTGCCCGTGCTCGTGGTCGGTGACGTCGCGCACCGCGCTGATCTCGGGCAGCTTGCTGCGCAACGTGCCCTCGATGCCCTGCTTCAGGGTCACATCGACCATGCCGCAGCCGTGGCAGCCGCCGCCGAAACGCAATAGCACGACGCCTTCGTCGGTCACGTCGACCAGGCTGACCTTGCCGCCGTGCGAAGCCACCTGCGGATTGATCTCGCTCTCCAGCAGGTAGCGCACGCGCTCGGCCAGGCTCGCATCCGCGCCGGGCACATCGCCCTTGATCTTCGGCGCGCGAATCGTCAGCTGCCCGCCGGTCGCGGTGCCCTGGTAGTCGAGGTCGGCGCCCTCGAGATACGGCAAGCTCGCGGCATCGACATAGATGCTGAAACCGCTGCACGGCACGACCAGCTCGTCGCCGGAAAGGTCCGTGGATTCGCAGAATTCGAGCTGGCAGTCGGCCTTGGAGGTGCCTGCATGCACGGCAGCGAGGCGGATGCCCAAGCCATCGATGCCCTGCTGCTCGAGCAGGCGGCGGAAATGTGTTTGCGCGGTGTCGGAAATGGTCAGCATGGCACTTGATCGTCTAAACAGTACCAGTTTAGTCCTAAATCGCCGGCGTGTCACCGCGCCGACGGCGTTGGGCTACACTTTGCCCGACTCCGGAGCCGCCGCCATGACCTTTGCCGAACTCGTCGCCATGAAGTGCAAGGCCCTCAAGGGACCGCAACACGCGCTGGACCGCGAGCGGATCGATGCGCTGCTGCCCCAGTTGCCGGGCTGGAAGCTTGGCCCGCAGGCCGGTGATGTACGCAAGGATTTCAAGTTTCCCGATTTCTCGAAGGCACTGGCATTCGTCAACGCGCTGGGCTGGATCGCCGAGCGCGAAAATCATCATCCGGATCTCGAACTCGGCTGGGGCCGCTGCCAGGTCCGCTTTTCCACGCATGATGTCGGCGGCATTTCGCTCAACGATTTCATTTGCGCGGCCAAGACCGAAGCCCTGATCGCGGACTGACGGGAACGTGCGCATGGCGGCATGGCGATCCGGCCTGGCTGCGCTCGCATTCGTTGCACTGATCGTCGTCACCGTTTTCGGACTCGACCTGTTCGCGCACCGCGCGTTCGACGCCCACCTGCGCGATCAGGCCGTGCGGTCGCTCGCACTGGCCAGCACCGGCGGCACGCCATACCGCTGGCGCTTCGCCGGCCCGGAAGACCTCGTCGCCGGCCACCCGTTCGGCAGCGAGGACTTCGACTTCAGCGACGGATCCCTGCGCTGGCGCAGTTCCGGTCCGGTCGAGGCCGGTATCGTGCTGGCTCGAACATTGAGCCTCAAGGCCTTCCCGCTCTTGCAGCTGGAAGCCGCGGTCGACTCGCCTGGAGAACTCCGCGTCGTCGTGCGCGAAAAACTCGGCGGGCCGGAATTCGTCAGTGCCCCGGTGCCGTTCGGGGCAGGCCATTATGACGGCGTCCTGGATATCGGCGGTTTTGCCTGGTTCATCGACGGCGCGAGGCAGGCGGCCGCGCCGCCGCGCGAGGCGGCGATGTTGCGTGTGCGCTTCGTGCTGGTCCACTCCGGGCAGGTCGCTCTGCACTCGGCGGCCATGCGCCGTGGCCCCGGCTACTCCGCGCTCGACCTCGATGCGCAGCCGGTCATCGTCGAACCGGGGCATGCGAATCCTGCCGGCGGCATCAGCGTCTTTCGCCTGCCGTTCGACGCCATTATGCAAAAAGTGGATATTGCGGCAATTGCAGCAAACGTCGGCGCGTCCGCGCAGCCTC
>DATIEJ010000112.1:0-6484 GCA_035455825.1 Rhodanobacteraceae bacterium
GCAGCGTCGTCGTGGCGGTTGGCGACGAGGCGCAAGTAGGCGAGCGCGTCCTTGATCTCGGCACGGTCGAAAAAGCGCAAACCGCCGTAGACGCGGTAGCGGATGTCATGCTGGATCAGCTGCTCTTCGAAGTTGCGCGACTGCGCGTTCGATCGGTAGAGGATCGCGATGTCGCTCGGCTTCTGATCAGCGGCGATGTATTCGCGGATGCGATCGATGACGTAGCGCGCCTCGTCCTGCTCGTTATATGCGGAGTACACCTCGATCGGCGTGCCGGCGGCGCCGCTCGTCCAGAGCTCCTTGCCGAGCCGGTCCGGGTTGTGCGCGATGACGGCGTTCGCGGCGGCGAGAATGTTGCCGGTCGAGCGGTAGTTCTGCTCGAGGCGGATCGTGCTCGCGCCGGGGAAGTCACGCAGGAAATGCTGCACGTTCTCGACACGCGCGCCGCGCCAGCCGTAGATCGCCTGGTCGTCGTCGCCGACCACGAACACCTGGCCCGTCTGGCCGGCCAGCACGCGGATCCACGCGTACTGCAGGGTGTTCGTGTCCTGGAATTCGTCGATCAGCAGGTGGCGGTAACGGTTGCGATAGTGCGCGAGCAAGGCATCGTCGCGCAGCCACAGTTCGTGCGCGCGCAGCAGCAGTTCGGCGAAGTCGACGAGGCCGGAGCGCTGGCAGGCTTCCTCGTAGGCACGGTAAATGTCGAGCAGCGTGCGCGTCAGCGGATTGGCTTCGTGGTGAAACGCGTCGGGACGCTTGCCTTCATCCTTCGCGGCGTTGATGAACCACGCGGCCTGGCGTGGCGGAAAACGCGACTCGTCGAGGCCCAGTGCGAGGATCGTGCGCTTGATCAGGCGCTGCTGGTCGTCGCTGTCGAGAATCTGGAACGTCTCGGGCAGTTTCGCCTCGCGCCAGTGCTGGCGCAGCAGCCGATGCGCGATGCCGTGGAACGTGCCGACCGTCAGTCCGCGCGTTCCCTGTTCGATCAGCGTGTCGCAGCGCGCGCGCATTTCGCCCGCGGCCTTGTTCGTGAACGTGACCGCGAGAATCGACCACGGCGAGGCGTGCTCGACTTCGAGCAGCCAGGCGATCCGGTGCGTCAGCACGCGCGTCTTGCCGGAGCCGGCGCCGGCGAGCACGAGGTAGTGCCCCGGCGGTGCGCTGACCGCCTCGCGCTGGGCGGTATTCAGATCGTCGAGCAGGTGCGATACGTCCATGGCGCAATTGTAATCGTTGCGCGCAATGGTCAGGCGCCAATCGCGGTCATGAGAACGATGCTCATCGAAGCGCGGCATGAACGAAGCATGAGTTTGCGCATCAAACGTCGTTCTGGCCACGCGCACGACAATGCCGGCGAGTTATCCTGCGAATCCATGACGACGCGACCGCTCCGGATCATCCTTGCTTGCGCGCCGCTGGTCGTCTGCGCTGCCGCGGCGCACGCGCAGGCGCCGGCCGGCCGTGCCGCCGCCGATGATCGGGAGGCCGCTCCAGGCTACGCGGTGACTTTCGATGCGCAAACGCAGAGCGCCGCCGTGCAGCTGTGTCTTGCGCACGAATACCCCACGGTCGCGTTCGCGGCTGACTCCGGTTGGGCGATGCGCTTCATCAGCGACGTCAAGCGCTCATTTGCGCGCGAGCCGGGCGCCGCGAAGGTCGACAGCGACGCCAGCGGATGGCATGCAGCCGGCTGGCGCGCCGGCGAGTGCCTGTCCTGGCGCGCCGACCTGCGCGCGATCGCGCAGGAGCACAAGCCCGATGTCGGCTGGCAGATGGGCGAGGATTTCATCGCCGCGCCGCAATTCTGGCTGTTGCGCCCCGATGTCCAGGCGAGTGCGGAGGCCGAACTGAGCATCCAAATGCCGGAGGGTTGGTCGATTTCGGCGCCATGGAGAGAGCTTATGCCGTCATCCGTGACGGCGAAGATCAAGAAGCAGCCTTCGTTGGCTGCACTTTCCACAAAAAGATATTTCCACATCCCGAATACGCCGCCGGACTGGTCCGCCGCGGTGGCGTTCGGGCGCTTCACCGAGGAGCGCATCGCATTGCCCGGCGGCACGCTGCGGCTGGCAGTCCTGCATGGCGCCGATGCCGGTGAGCGCGCGAAGTTGCGCGAATGGCTCGACCATGTCTCCAGGGCCGTCCTGAGCGCTTACGGCCGCCTGCCGCTGCCCGAAGTGCAGGTGCTCGTGATCCCGGTCGGACAGCTCGGCCGCGGCGGCCGCGACGAGGACCGCGCGCAGGCCGTGCACTTCGGCCAGTCGATCCGCGGCCAGGGCAACGCGCTCGAACTGCTGGTCGATCCGACCCGGCCGGCCGCGGAGTTCGCCGACGACTGGACCGCCGTGCACGAACTCAGTCATCTGATGCACCCGTACCTTGGCGATCGCGGCACGTGGCTGGCCGAAGGATTGGCGACGTACTACCAGAATGTGCTGCGCGCGCGCTCCGGGATGCTGACGCCGGCGCAGGCCTGGGATCGCCTGTACCAGGGCTTCAAGCGCGGCGCCAAGACGCCGGGCGACGAGACGCTCGAGCAGGTCGCATCGAACATGCATCGCTCGCACGCTTACCAGCGCGTCTACTGGGCCGGCGCGGCGTACTGGCTCACGGTCGACCGCGACCTGCGCCGCGCGAGCGGCGGAAAAATCAATCTCGAAACGGCGCTGTCGCGTTTCCGCGATTGCTGCCTGCCGGCCTACAGCGAATGGAAGCCCGAGGATTTCGTCGCGCGCCTCGACGCACTGGCCGGCAGCGACATGTTTGCGTCGCGCTATCGCGAGTTCGCCGCGATGAAGCAATTTCCGGATTGGGAAAAAATATACTCCGATCTGGGCATCCGCGATGGCGGCGAGCACCTGGCGTTCGCCGCGGACGCGAAGGACGCCGCGATCCGCGAGGCGATCATGGCGCCGCGTAACGATTCGCGCCGCTGAAGTCGAAAGGCGCGGTAATGCACGCGCGGATTCCCATGTGCAGCGTGCGCTCGCAGGCTTCCATTTTGGCGCGGATGTACGCGGATGGGCACGGATGTACGCGGATAGTGCGAGAAGCGTTATTGATGCGGGAAGCCGTTCCAGTCAGCCACACCCGTCGATGATCTTTCGCTCTATCCGCGGCATTCCGTGATAATCCGCGTTCATCCGCGCTGAAAATACGCGGTTCTCGAAGCCACTGACCGAATTACTTCATCGCCGATACCGCGTCCCCAACGCAGCTATGATCAGCCCGGTCAGCGCGGTGACGCCGCCGAGCCATTGCGGCACCGGCCGCTCGCGCGTCAGCAGCGCCGAGAAGTTGCCGACCTTCACGACCTCGTGTTCGGTCGGGTAGTTGATCCGGCCGAACCAGATCGCCACGCCGACGCCGATCAGGACAAGGCCGAGCACGATCAATACGACGCGCATGTTTTGTCTCCGCAGACGAGCGGCGCCGGCAGGCAAGTCACGCTCGTGCCGCCCGTTTCGATGTGGCCTGATTCAACGTGGTCCGGACTAATGTGACTCGATCTCATGCGATTTCGATCAGGCGCACGCCCGGCAACGTCGTCACGTAATCCGCGCCCATCAGCAGCGACGGCGTGTAGTAGCCGCCTTGCGGCGGCTGGGCCTGTTCGAGCAGGCGTTGCGCGATGCCGAGTGAGGCGGTCACGGTCAGGTCGTAGCCGTTCGGCGCTGCCAGCGCGAGACGCGCCTCCTTGCCGGCGGCGTTTCGCACTTCACCCCAGACGTAGCAGCCGCTGTCCTGACGGCGTTGTTGCGACGGCCCGGGCGTGTTGCGCTCGACCTGGCGCTTCATGAAGTTCTGTACAAATCCCATTTTCAGCAGCGGCTGCAGGTGGCGCATCCAGGTCAGGCGCTTGATCGTCTTCGGCGGCACGACCATGTAGGTTTCGATGTTCGGGATGCCGGTCGAGACGTATGCCGTGTACACGTCGCCCCACGGGATCGTCATCGCGCTGCGTGTCTTGCCGTCGCGCAGGAACTCGCGCGACTTCCAGGCCAGCGGCACGTCGACCAGTTCGCCGTTGACGCGCGCGCGCCCGCCCCTGGCCATGCCCTCGACGCTGGTTTTCGCCGTGCCGGGGCTCGGTCCGCCGCCGGCTTCGAACGCGAGCACGAGCGACGTCGCGTCGGGCAGCCGCCGTTTCAGCATCGCCGCGACGCAGTCGGTCGGCACGACATCGAAGCCCGAGCCCGGCAGCACGACGATCCCTTCGTGCTGCGCGCGCGCGTGCGCGCGATGGCCCAGCGCGAACACGTCGATCTCGCCGGTGATGTCCAGATAGTGCACCGTGTGCGCGAGGCAGGCTTCGAGCATCGGCTCGGCGGTCTTCGAAAACGGCCCGGCGCAGTGCAGGACGACGTCGATGCCGTCGAGGTTGCGCGCAATCTCGTCCGCGTTCGACAGTTCGAAGACGCGGCACAGCAGGCCGAGTTCGTCGGCCAGCGCGCGCACGTCGTCGCGATTGCGGCCGGCCAGCATCGGTTGCAGGCCGCGTTTGGCCGCTTCGCGCGCAATCAGCCGCCCGGTGTAACCGTTCGCCCCGTAGATCATCAGCTTGCGCATGGTCAGCCTCGCGTTGATTTGGACAGGCCGCGTTGATCAGGTCTTGGCGCCGCGATAGGCCGCCAGCAGCTTGCGCAGGAACAGCTCCGGCAGGAAACGCTTGATGCGCCAGCGCAGCGTTTCGGCCTTGGTCGGAAAGATCATGAAATCGCCGCGCAGCGCGCCCTTGTAGATCCTGGCGGCAACGTCGTCGGCGCTGTCGCGCGACGCGGACATGAGCTTTTCCGCCAGCGCGCGGTCCTTGCCCGGCGCCCGCGCCGCGGCCATCAGGTTGGTCTGGAAGAACGCCGGACATACGACCGATACCTTCACGCCGCGCGCGGTCAGCGCAAGTTCGGCGCGCAACGTTTCCGACAGCGAGATCACGCCGGCCTTGCTCGCCGAGTACGCGCCCATGTGCGGCGCGTTGGCGATGCCGGCGAACGACGCGATGTTGACGATGCGGCCTTCACCCTGCTTGCGCAGCACCGGCACGAATGCGCGGCAACCGCGCACGACGCCCATCAGGTTGATGTTCAGCGTCCACTGCCAGTCCTCGAGGCTCGTGTCGGCAACCGTTCCGGCGCTGGCCACGCCGGCGTTGTTGACGACGATGTCGACGCCATCCCAGGCCGCGAGCACCTCGTCGCGCATCTCCTCGACCGAGGCGTCGTCGGCGACGTCGACCCACAATGCCATCGCGCCGACGCCGAACTCCGTGAGCAGCCGCACCGTGTCGTTGGCGCTGTCGATATTGATGTCGGCACAGGCCACGCGCCAGCCGTTTTCGGCGAAGCAGAACGCCAGCGCCCGGCCGAGGCCGCTGCCCGCGCCGGTGATCAGGACACGGCGTTGTTGCATGGTTGCGCTCCCCGTGCCGATGCGACATCGTTCGCCTTCGATTGTAGCCAGATATCGCCGGCGGCGGGGAGATCGCGATGCAAGCAGACGTAACGAAACCCGATTCGATCAGGACTGGTTCGAGCGGGCCTGAGGCTTTGTTCGACCTGACCGGCAAGACCGCGCTCGTAACCGGCGCCAGCCGCGGCATCGGCGAGGCGACCGCGCGCCTGCTCGCGCGCCAGGGCGCGCACGTGATCGTGTCGAGCCGCAAGCAGGATGCCTGCGAGACCGTCGCCGCGTCGATTCGCGCCGACGGCGGCGCCGCGAGCGCGATGGCGGCGCACATCGGCGACGTCGCGTCGATCGACGACTTGTTCCGGCGCATCGCCGCGCAGGGACTCGTGGCCGACGTGCTCGTCAACAACGCTGCCGCGAATCCGTACTTCGGCCCGATGCTCGACATGGACCTGCCGGCGTTCGACAAGACCGTCGAGGTCAATATTCGCGGTTATTTTTATACTTCGCAGCAGGCAGCGCGCGTGATGCGCGAACGCGGCGGCGGCGCGATCGTCAATGTCGCCTCGATCAACGGCCGGCGTCCGGCGCCGGGCCAGGGCGTGTACTCGATGACCAAGGCGGCAATCCTGTCGATGACCGAAGGCATGGCCCGGGAACTGGCACCGATGAAGATCCGCGTCAATGCCGTGCTTCCGGGCCTGACGGACACGAAGTTCGCCAGCGCACTGACCCAGAACCCCGACATCCTCAAGCCGCTGCTGCGCATGATTCCGCTGGGCCGCGCCGCGCAGCCCGACGAGATCGCACCTACGATCGCGTTTCTTTGCTCGCCGGCGGCGAGCTACGTGACCGGCGCGAGCTTTACGGTGGATGGGGGATTTTTGGCGTGAGGCGCGCGGATAATCCGCTGCGATGATGTATATATCTATACAACGCGTGCGGTAGCGCTTCGTTTTTCGTCGTTGTGCCATTGAGGCTCGCGCCGAAAATTGCTCCTGCATTTTCGCTTTTTCGTCGTTGTGCCATTGAGGCTCGCGCCGAAAATTGCTCCTGCATTTTCGCTTTTACGACGTTG
>DATIEJ010000113.1:0-2396 GCA_035455825.1 Rhodanobacteraceae bacterium
GCCCGACAAATTCACGAGTATCAATTTATCTTTCGCCATCGTGCGGGCGAGCTTCATCGCGTGCGCAACGGCGTGGCTGGATTCGAGCGCCGCGAGTATTCCCTCGGTCAGCGCCAGCTCGTGGAACGCGGCCATCGCTTCGTCGTCGGTCACGCCGACGTAGTTGGCGCGACCCGTGTCCTTGAGCCAGGCATGCTCGGGACCGACGCCGGGGTAGTCCAGGCCGGCCGACACCGAGTGCGTCTCGGTGATCTGGCCATTGTCGTCGCAAAGTACATAGGTGCGGTTGCCGTGCAAAACACCGGGACGGCCGGCGACCAGCGACGCGGCGTGGTGCCCGGTCGCGATACCCTCGCCCGCCGCCTCGGCGCCGACGATCGCAACGGCGCGATCGTTGAGAAAGGCATGGAACAGGCCGATCGCGTTCGAGCCGCCGCCGACGCAGGCGACCAGCGTGTCCGGCAGCCGTCCGTATTCCTCGAGCATCTGCGCGCGCGCTTCGCGGCCGACGACCGCATTGAAGTCGCGCACCATCTGTGGATACGGATGCGGGCCGGCGACCGTACCGATAATGTAGAACGTGTTGTCCACGTTCGTTACCCAGTCGCGCAGCGCTTCGTTCAGGGCGTCCTTCAAGGTCTTCGAGCCGGACGTGACCGGAACGACGGTCGCGCCGAGCAGCTTCATTCGGTAGACATTGATCGCCTGGCGCTCGATGTCGGTCGAGCCCATGTAGACGACGCATTCCAGGCCAAGCCGCGCGGCGACCGTTGCGCTCGCAACGCCGTGTTGCCCGGCGCCGGTTTCGGCGATGATGCGGCGCTTGCCCATATGGCGCGCGACCAGCGACTGGCCGACCGTGTTGTTGATCTTGTGCGCGCCGGTGTGGTTGAGGTCTTCGCGCTTGAACAGAATCTGCGCGCCGCCGATCTTCTTCGACAAGCGCTCGGCATGGTAGATCGGACTCGGCCGTCCGACGTAGTGCTTGAGGTCGCGATCGAGCTCGGCGATGAACTCCGGATCGTCGCGCAGGCGCAGATAGGCCGCGGTCAATTCCGCCAGGGGCGCCATCAGCGTTTCCGCGACGTAAATGCCGCCATAGGGCCCAAAGCGACCGTGCGCGTCGGGATACGCCGCGTAATCGATCTCGCCGGCCTGGGCCCTTTCTATACTTTTATAATTTGCAGCCAATTTCCAACCTCACTCGCTGGATCGCACCGCGGCCACGAAGCGCCGCATTTTTTCGACATCCTTCACGCCGGCAGCCGATTCGATTCCGCTGGACACGTCGACCGCGTACGGGCGCGCCGCGAGGATCGCTGCGCCGACGTTTTCCGGCGTCAGCCCGCCTGCCAGGATCACCGGCGCGGACAGTTTCGCCGGCAACCGCGCCCAGTCGAAGCGCTTGCCGCTGCCGCCCTGCTCGCCTTCGGCATTGCCATCGAACAGGAATCCGGCTGCCTGGGGATGCGCCGCGACGACGGCACGCCAGTCACGACCGGTTCCCATGGCTACTGCTTTCAGATATGGAAGTCCGTAGCGTACACAATCCGGAGCCTCTTCGCTGCCGTGGAACTGCACAAGGTCCGGCCTGACCGTGGCGATGGCCTCGGCGACGAAAGCCGGCTCGTCATCCATAAACAGCGTCACGACGGATACGAAAGGCGGTAGCGCGCGGCGGATATCGCGCGCATTGGCCAGGCCCGCGAAGCGCTTGCTCCGGGTCGTCAGCACCATGCCGATCGCGTCGACCCCGAGCGCGCAGGCCGCCAGCGCATCGTCACGGCGCGTAAACCCGCAGAACTTGACTCGCACGCGTTCGCTCGTCACCGGGTGACTTCCTCGGGCAATCCGAAGTCGGCAGCATAGCGCGGCGCGAGCAGCGTCAGCCCCTGCGGGCTTGCGGTCGGCCCGGCTACGTCGCGATTGCGGCCCTCGAGCAACTGGGCGATCCAGGCTCGCGGTTGCTCGCCACGACCGACCAGCAGCAGGCTGCCGACGATGTTGCGCACCATGTGGTGCAGGAAGGCATTGGCCTCGACCTCGACACTGATGTACTCGCCGTCGCGCGCAATGGCGATTTCACGCAGGTTGCGCCGCGCCGTATGCGCCTGGCATGCGATCGCGCGAAACGCGCTGAAGTCGTGTTCGCCGACCAGCGCCTGGGCCGCGTCGTGCATCGCCTGGGCGTCGAGCGGCACGCGTTCCCAGGCGACATAGCGCGCATCGAGCGCCGGTCGTATCGGCCGATTGAGAATCAGATAGCGGTAGCGGCGTGCCGTAGCGCTGTAGCGCGCATGGAATTTGTCGCCGGCATCGCGCGCCCAGCGCACAGCAATGCTGCGCGGCAGGCGCGAATTCGCGCCGAGCACCCAGCTGCGCTCGCTGCGCTGCGC
>DATIEJ010000114.1:0-23503 GCA_035455825.1 Rhodanobacteraceae bacterium
GCGGCGCTCGTCGTCATGGCAATCACGACGACGTTGGCGATCACCGCGGTCATCGCGCGGAATGATGCCGAGAGAAGGCAGAAGCAGGCCGAAGACCTCGTCGGGTTCATGCTCGGCGACCTTAATGACAAACTGTCTCAAGTCAACCGTCTCGATATCATCGAAGCAGTCGACGACAAAGCGATGGCGTATTTCCAATCGCTTCCGGTCTCGGATATCAGCGACGAGGCCGTCGTGCAACGCGCCAAGGCACTGGAGCGCATTGGCAGCGTGCGTCTGGATCAGGGGCACCTGCCCGCCGCGCTGGAATCGTACGAGGCGTCTCTCAGATTGATATCGGCCCACGCACGGGCCGCGCCAAGAGACAGCTCGCTACAACTGGCCTACGCGCAGACTGTTGCGTACATCGGAATGACCCACTGGTACCAGGGTGACCTCGATGCGGCGGAGCACGATTTCCGGTCGGCCGAGTCCATCTTGGAGAGCGCGGCCAAAATCGATGGTTCCGTATCGCAACTTCTGCAGCAGAAACAAATCGTTCAAAACAACCTCGGCCATATACTCGAATCACGCGGACAACTCGACGAGGCACTGGCGGCATACACCAGTGCCCTTAGGCTGGGTAAGGACCTGGTCGCGGCAGACCCGGGCAACGTGGAACGGGCTGAGCAACTTGGAAGGGCACACAATAATCTCGGCAAGATCGCGCTAATTCGTGGAGATCTCATCACGGCAGTCTCGGAGTATGCTGCTGACGATCGCATCGAGACGGAACTCAGCGCGCGCAACCCCCGCAATAACGACCAAAGACAGAACGTTTTTCGGGTACGCGCGATCCTTGGAAGGACTTGGGCTCTGGTAGGAGAAACCGACGCCGCCATCAACGCGATGCGTGAAGCCGTCGAAATTGCAGAACAGCTGACGCAGCAAGATCCGACCATTACGTCACTTCAGGAGAATCTGGCGCTATACCAGATGCAATTGAGCCGTCTGCTGCGACTTACGGGCAAGCTCTCCGAAGCCATCGAGCTGACTGACAAATCGCTCAAGACTTTTGCCAAACTGACGCAACAGGACCCGGCCAATACATCTTGGCAACGCGAGTATGCGGAGGTTCGAACCGAACATGCCGTTCAGTCCCTCGCAACAAACAGTCGCGAGGAAGCAAACCACTCGGCACAAGACGCGCTCGTCTGGCTCAATGCAGCCTTGGAGAAGCATCCGGATGATCGCGCGACACTTCTGGCGACCCTCAATGCTCGGTTGCTCACTGCGGTATTGGTCGGGGAGCCGGAGGCATCGACACTTCGTGAGAGCTGCGTCGAAGCGATAACGAGGACCAAGAGTGGCGTCGATGATCCGCGCCTCGTTGCGCTAAAGGTCAGTGCGTTGCTCGGGCTCGGCAGGAAAGACGAAACACAAAATATGATCGCACTGTTGCACAAAAGCGGTTATCGGGATCCGCAATTTGTCCATGACCTGCGTCTGGCACAGATCGACTACCCGCCCCAGGTGCAGTTCCAGCAAAAATTGCGAATTGCGGTTGCCGAAATCCAGAACAGGGGTGCGTCACCAGATTGACGCGAATGGCTGTTTGTCCGGCAAAGGAGAACAAAATGAGTTCAGTGACTGTGACCACACAAGTGACCAGCGATGCCAGCAGCAAGACGCTGGATGTAAAAGATCATGGCGCGCCGATCGGCGTTCCGCAGGAGACGGACGCCACGAATCTCGTATGGCAGCTGACCGGCAGCGCTGCGCAAGGCTCGTTCAATGCCATCGACCTCACGAACGAAGATTCCGGCTTCTACTGGATCGACACACCCCCGGCGGGAATTTTCAGCACGCCCGTACTTTCCGCGAACGGCAACCAGATCACGATGACCGATGACAACAGCTCGGCCAACTCTGCGGGCGGGCCCTGGCGCTACAAGTTGAACGCAACGATCGGCGGTCAGCAGTATTCGACAACGGCGACGATAACGGCGACAACCAATGACCCGGGAATCAAGAACAATTGACTGGAGGTAGCGACCAGTTCTTGTTCTGTCGAAGCGCGCATCGCGGCGAACGGTTTTGCTACCGGGACGAACAACGTGAGGATTGGGGCGACGTAGATGGGTGTGTCAGGAAACTGATACGGAATCTTCCCTAGATGAAGGAGAGGAAGCATGGCTATCGTGACCAGAGTAGAAATCAACCCGAGTTTTCAAAATGCATTGAACGTCGACGACAATCACCAGCCTATTCAGGTACCCCGGGGTCCGAATCAGTTGCAGTGGAATTTGATCGGAAATGTGGCGCTGCAGTTTTATCCGCTAAACGACCCGAACCATCCCGGGTTCAAATGGGTTGACACGCCGCCTTACGGTGTTTTCGATCCACCAACACTCCAGGGAAATGGCGGGACCCTTCAGATGGGCGTCAACAACACTGGTGCCGGCGGGCCATGGAGATACCAGCTCAATGCCCATGACAACATGGGAGTTCGCTATTCGACTTACTATTCCACACCGGCGGCAACGACGAACGATCCCGGGATCAAGAACAACTGAGGCCGCATATAGGAAGCTGCACTTGAGGTGTAGTTCACGGTGATAGACACGCCGCTGTCGTCGGCGCCACCAGCCACCGCAACATTGCGTGCGATTCCTTCCCCGCTTGCGGGGGAAGGTGCCCGAAGGGCGGAAGGGGGCGATTCGGAGCGACAACGAAAACGCGTAGCCGCGGATTCGGAGATGCGTGGCTCTTCGTCATAACGCCCGGACGAATCGGAATCGCCGACGTCGGCCCGGCGTAGAGTGAGCCTCGGCCCACCGTTCTTCTATTGCGCGCACACAGAAGGGTCTGCCAGGCGCAAAAAGAATGGTGGGCAAAGGCCCGCCCTACGCACAGATGCGGGCCGGTCAGCCCGGCCCCAGGCTCGCCAGCTCCCGCTGCGCCGCGCTCAGCCACTCGTCTTCCTTCTTGCGGTAGTAGCGCGGCGCGTGCTTGGCGCGCGCGAGCATGTCGCGGAACACGCCGCGCGCATCGGAAAAACGGCCGCGCGCCTTGAGCATCGCGCCGTAGCGGAAGCGCGCTTCCTCGCCCGGGTAACTGAGCGACAGCGTCTGGTAGCGCTCCAGCGCCGCATCATTTTCGCCGAGCGCTTCGAGCGTGCGCGCGTGCAGCAGGTCGGCGTCGGCCGAGCGGAAATTCGGGTTGGTCGAAAACAGCGTATCGAGCGTCGCGCGTGCGCCGGCGAAGTCGTTGCTGTTGGCCTGCGCCTGGGCCAGGCCGAGCAGGAACGCGTGGTCGGTCGCGTACACGCCCTTGAGCACCGAACGGTACAGCTCCGCCGCGTTCGCGTAATCGCCCAGGCGCATGCACTCCTCGGCCAACGCGCGGCGGTTGTCGACCGTGTCGGCGATTTCGAGGCGCTGCTTGATCGTGCGCCGCTGGCGTTCCGGATCGAACGTGTGCAGGACCTTGCGCGTTACCTGGCGGCTGCGCGGGTCGTTGCGCAGGTCCGGGATGACCGCGACGAGCACGTAAACGATGACGGCCAGGTACGAGCCGATGAACAGGATCCAGATCCAGTAGAGCTGTCGGCCGCTGCGCACGACGTGCACGGCACAGGCGATCTGCAGGACAACCGAAACGATTACAAGAAGGGGCACAGCGCTTTCAGCCACCGCTCAGTTTGGTGAATGCATTGTGCGGCATTGCGGCGCGTACGGTCCACCATGGGGCAGGGCTCAGCGCGCAAAATTGCGCCGTTTTTGGCGATCGGACACTGTCCGAAAATCCACGAAAGAGGGAATCGACCATGGCAATTGCCCGCATCTCTGGCAAGCGCGTCCCCGCGGAACTGGTGAGCACCGGTGTCGCCGGACTCGACGACGTTCTTGGCGGCGGCCTGACACCGGGCCGTCTGTATTTGATCGAAGGGTCTCCCGGTGCCGGCAAGACGACGATCGCGTTGCAATTCCTGATCGACGGCGCCGCCCGCGGCGAATCGGTCCTTTACGTCACGCTGTCGGAGACCGAAACCGAGCTCCAGGGCGTGGCGGACTCGCACGGCTGGTCACTCGACGGCATCCATATGCGCGAGATGCTGCCGACGCAGGAATCGCTTCAGCCGGATGAGCAGTACACGATGTTCCATCCGTCCGAAGTGGAACTGAGCGAGACGACGCACAAGATCCTCCTCGACGTCGAGAAGCTCAAGCCGACCCGCGTCGTCTTCGACTCGCTTTCCGAGTTGCGCCTGCTGGCCGGAAATTCGCTGCGCTACCGCCGGCAGATCCTTGCGCTCAAGCAGTTTTTCGCCGGGCGCGACTGCACGGTGCTGTTGCTCGACGACATGACCTCGATGCAGCACGACCTGCAGGTGCAGAGCATTGCCCATGCCGTGCTGCGCCTGGAACAGCTCAATTCCGACTACGGCGCCGCGCGCCGGCGGCTGGTGGTCGTGAAATACCGCGGCCAGGACTTTCGCGGCGGATTCCACGACTACAAGATCGTGCGCGGCGGCCTGGCGGTGTTTCCTCGCCTGGTCGCGGCCGAGCATCCCACCGAAGATTCGCGCGAGAAACTGCCCAGCGGCATCGCCGCGCTCGACGAACTGCTCGGCGGCGGTCTGGAACAAGGGACAAGCACGCTGTTCGTCGGCGCCCCGGGTACCGGCAAGTCCTCCGTTGCCGTGCAGTTCGCGCTCGCCGCCGCCAGGCGCGGCGAGTGCGCGGCATTGTTCATCTTCGACGAAAGCATCAAGACGCTGCTCACGCGCTGCGCCGGCATGGGCATGGATCTCAAGCCGTACATCGACTCCGGCCGGATCACGGTGCGCCAGGTCGACCCGGCGGAACTGTCGCCCGGCGAACTGGTTCACGACATCCGCACCGCGGTTACCGAAAACAAGGCCAAGGTCGTCATCATCGACAGCCTCAACGGTTATCTCAACGCGATGCCGAACGAACAGTTCCTGATCATCCAGCTGCACGAACTGCTGACGTTTCTGGGCCACGCCGGCGTCGCCACGCTCCTGATCGGTGCGCAGCACGGGTTGATCGGCATGCAGATGCAGACGCCGGTCGATGCGAGCTACCTGGCCGACGCGGTCGTCATCCTGCGCTACTTCGAGGCCGACGGCATGGTGCGCCAGGCCATATCCGTGTTGAAGAAGCGCGGCGGCGAGCATGAACGCAGCATCCGCGATTTTTCGCTGGGCAATACCGGAGTCAACGTCGGTCAGCCGCTCCGGCAGTTCCGCGGGATCCTGACCGGCGTGCCGGTCGCGCTCGACGATCGGGACAACCGCGCGCCGTGACTGGCGACGCGCCCGCTGCGAATTCGCAGCGCGTGCTGCTGCGAACGGTCACCAGCAAGGACGCGGCGTTGGCCAGTACCGTGCTCGAACGCGCGGGCGTGGTCGCGCACGCGTGCGCATCGGTCGAGGAACTGGCTGCGGAAATCGAACGCGGCGCGGGAACGTTGCTGGTCGCCGAGGAGGCGCTGCTCGATCCGGCTTTCCGCCAGGTGGCGGCAATCCTGCACGAGCAATCGCCGTGGTCGGACCTGCCGGTCCTGATCCTGGCGCGCACCGGCGCCGATTCGATGGCCGTCATCGATGCGATGCAGATGTCGGCGAACTTCACGATCATCGAACGTCCGATCCGCATTTTCTCGCTGATCAGTTCGGTGCGCACGGCGCTGCGCGCGCGCGCGCGCCAGTACGAGTTGCGCGCCGTCATGGAGGGATTGCGCCAGGCCGATGAGCGCAAGACCGTGTTCCTGGCCACGCTGGCGCACGAGTTGCGCAATCCGCTGGCCCCGCTGAGCACGGCGTTGTCGCTGCTGCAGAGGAAGAGTTTCAGCGCCGACGAAGCCAGGCCGCACTACCAGATGATGGAACGCCAGATCCAGCACATGGTGCGGCTGATCGACGATCTCATGGAAGTGTCGCGCATCACGCGCGGCAAGGTCGAGCTCAAGCTCGAGGTGCTGGCGCTGGAGCGCGTCGTCGCCGACGCGGTGGAGCTCAGCCGGCCGCAGCTGACCGCGGCCCGCCATCGCCTGGAGCTGATCCTGCCCGGCGAAAGCCTGAGCGTGCGCGGCGACCGCGTGCGCCTGACGCAGATCTTCTCGAACCTGCTCAACAATGCGGCAAAGTATACGCAGCCCGGCGGCCACGTCACCGTGACGATCGACCGGGCCGATGGCTTCGCCCGGATCGGCGTGCGCGACAACGGCATCGGCATTCCCGCCGACATGCTCGCTGCGATCTTCGACATGTTCGTCCAGGTCACCGATGCGGCGCGTGTCGCCCAGGGTGGCCTGGGCATCGGCTTGACCCTGGTCAAGAGCATGGTCGAATTGCATGGCGGCAGGGTCAGCGCGCACAGTCGCGGCGCGGGCGAGGGTAGCGAAGTCATCGTCACGCTGCCGCTGGCCAAGGTCGACCGCGCGATCGCTGCCGACGCCTCCGCCGCGCCTGCCGAAGCACTGCCGGCGCAGGACATCCTCGTCGTCGACGACAACCAGGAAGCTGCCGACAGCCTCGCGGCCCTGTTGCGCAGCATGGGCGCGCGCACGTCGGTCGCTTACAGCGCCGAGCAGGCGATCGAGCTGGCAGCGCACGCGCAGCCGGCCGTCGGCATTCTCGACATCGGCATGCCGGGCATGGATGGCTGCGACCTCGCCCGCCACCTGCGCAAGGATCCCGCGCACGCGCGCATGCTGTTGATCGCCTTGACCGGCTGGGGCCAGCCCGACGACCGGCGGCGCGTCAGCGCGGCCGGGTTCGATCATCACCTGCTCAAGCCGGTCGACACCGACGAAATGCTCGCGTTGCTGCTGCGCCCGCGCGCGCTTGCGTAGGCGCGCTGGTTGCAGAGCCGGCTCAAGACTGAAAGTCCCGTTGGCTTTTTCGGGGCAGTAGCAGTTTCACTGTTCGGCGGAGCATAGAAGATACCTCTCCCCTTGTGGGAGAGGTCCGATGAGCAGGAGCCCAAGTGGCTCGAAGGCCATGGATGGCCGAGAGAGCCAAGCGCGTAGCGCGCCGGGAGAGGGATGGCGGCGAAGCCGCCGACTGCGTCGGCGTCACCCTCTCCCCAACCCCTCCCCCCATCAAGGGGGAGGGGCTTGAAAAGCAATCCCAGCTTTGCCGGGGATATATTGCCCGCGGTTACTTGCCGGCAGCCTTTGCCGCCGCATCGCGCGCCGACTTGAATTCGCTGTCGGCCGCCCATTGCGGAGCAGTCGACTCGTCGGCGAGACGCTTGCCGACGGCGTACAGCGCCTGCACGTCTTCGATCACGCCGGACAGGTCCCAGTGCGGGTCGTAACGATCGGCCGGCTTGTGGTAGCGGTTTTTCGTGTAGTCCTCGCTGGCCGCCAGGCCGGCCGCCTTGCCGCCGTCGAGCTTGTCCAGTCCGCTGTGCACGTACAGCACCGGCACGCCCTTGTGCGCGAAGTTGATCTGGTCGGAGCGATAGAAGTAGCCCTTGGCCGATTCACCGTCGGCGGCGACCGTGCGTCCCGCCGGCGCAAGGATTTCCTTGAGGTAATCGTCCATCTGCGACTCGCCGAAGCCGATGATCGACATGTCGTGCGTGCGGCCGTACGGGATGAACATGTCCATGTTGATCGCGGCGACGGTTTTCGCCATCGGGATCGACGGATGCATCGCGTAGTAGCGCGAGCCGATCAGTCCGGCCTCTTCGAGCGTCGGCGCGAGGAACAGGATCGAGCGCTGTGGTTTGGGATCCTGGTGCGCGAACGCGTCGGCAAGTTCGAGCAGCGCGGCCAGGCCGGTGCCGTTGTCGACCGCGCCGTGGAACACGTTGTCGCCCTTGAGCGCGAGGTTCTTGCCGAAATGGTCCCAGTGCGCGGAGTACACGATGACTTCATCGGATCGCTGGCCGCCCGGCAGCAGCGCGACGACGTTGTCCGAGCTGGTGTTGCGGATCGAGCTGTGCAGCGTCGTCGACAACTTCGCCGCGAGCGCGGTCGGCTTGAAGCCGCGCACGTCGGCGGACTTTTTCAGTGCGTCGAAATCGGCGCCGGCCTTGCTGAAAAGGCGCTGCGCCGCTCCGGTCGTGATCCAGCCGGCGACCTGCACGCGCGGATCGGAATCCTCGCTCGCCGGCAGGTAGAACTGCGGGCCGCTCCAGCTGTTGACGACGACATCCCACGGATAGGCCGCGCCGGCCGTTTCGTGGACGATCAGGCAGGCGGCGGCGCCGTGGCGCGCGGCTTCCTCGAGCTTGTAGGTCCAGCGGCCGTAGTAGGTCATCGCGTCGCCCTTGAACAGGGTCGCGTCGTGATTGCCCCAGCCCGGATCGTTGATCAGCACGACGACGGTCTTGCCCTTGACGTCGAGCCCGGCGTAGTCGTTCCACTGGTACTCCGGCGCGACGACGCCGTAACCGGCGAAGACCATGTCGCTGTCCCTGACGCCGGTTTCGGGATTGCCTTGCGGCGAAAAGACGATCGTGTCGGCGCGGAAGTTGAATTTTTCCACATTGCCGCCCATGGCGACGTCGAGCGACACCTTGTCGCCGTCGGTCAGCGCAACCTCGACCATCGGCACGCTCTGCAGGTAGCTGCCCTTGTTGCCGGGCTTCAGGCCCATGCGCTGGAACTGGTCGACCAGATAGGTCGTCGTCATGCGCTCGCCGATCGTGCCGGGCTTGCGCCCTTCGAATTCATCCGAGGCGAGGCGCTCGACGTGCGCGGCGAAGTCCGCGATCGTGATGTCGGGCGAGAAGTGACCGTCGGCGGTTGGCGTGATTGCGGGGGCCGGTGGCGCGGCGGGTGCCGCGGCTGGCGCCGTGCTGGCGGCCGGAGTTGCGGGCTGTGGCGGTTGTTGCTGGTTGCAGGCGGCGAGCAGCAAGACGGCAACGGTCAGGGCGGAAAGGCGCATCAGGACTCCGGTCGAAAAGCACGAGGTCCGGATTCTAGGCAGAGTGGGCCGTGAGCGCCATGCATTGACCCGCTGTGGAACCTTGCGCCGTCGACAAAACCCCGCGTGTCGCACGCGGGGTCGGTTAAAGATGAAGTCGCGATGCGCTGCGCCTGCGAGCGTCGTGTGCCCGGCGGGGACTTCTCTACAAGCGCAGGACTTGAGTCCGCATCCGGCCTACGGCTGGTCGCCGCTGAATTTCTGCGGATTGGCGCCCTCGACCTTGCCGATCGTGGCGCTGTCGCTGACGTACAGTTCGACTTCGCGCTTGAACTCGAGCGTGCCGGCGACGGTCGCGTGTGGGCCGATCACGATGCGCGGCTTGTGCGAACTCATGTGGAACCAGCTGTGATCGGCATTGACGAGAAGACCGCCTTCGACGCGCGAGTTTGCGCCGACGATGACGTCGCCGCTCGTCGTCTCGAGGCCGCCGGCGACATGGGCGTCTTCGAGCTTGACCGTTCCGTTGACGTTGCTGACCCGGCCGCCGACCTCGGTGCCCGAGCGCAGCGTGATCGAACCGTTGACCGCCTCGACGGTCTTGGCAACCTTGTTGTTTTCCCCGACGCGGATGCCGCCGTTGACCGTTTCGAGGCTGTCGATCGTCGCGCCGTTGTCCAGGTCGATTCCGCCGTTGACCGTGTCGGCGCTTTTCGCGTGCGAATTCGCGCCGATGCGGATGCCGCCGTTGACCGTGCTGAGCTTGCCGACGGTCGAGTTGTCCGGAACGTGGATGCTGCCGTTGACCTTGTCGATGTCCAGGTCGTCGTTGCCGGCCGCAAAAGCGGTTCCGGCCAGGCAGGAAGCGAGCAACAGACACAGGCAAGTGCGGATCATAGGGAACTCCTCATGGTGCGATCGGACTCTATGATGCGCGAAACGCCAGCAAAGGTTTAATCCGGAGGCGCGAGCCGGTCCAGCCAGGCGCGGAATTCCGCTACCATGGATCAAATCATCCAGAAGGCCGCATCGTGTCCCGACCCAAACCCGTGTTGCTGCTGATCCTCGACGGCTGGGGCTATCGTGAGGAAAGCAAGGACAACGCCCTGGCGCTGGCCGAGCTGCCGAACTGGCGCCGATTGCTGGCCGGCTGCCCGCACACGCTGGTCGAGACGCACGGCCTGCATGTCGGCTTGCCGGACGGACAGATGGGCAATTCGGAAGTCGGCCACATGAACATCGGCGCCGGCCGCATCGTCTATCAGGACCTCACGCGCATCGACGCCGCGATCGCCGATCGCAGCTTTTTCGGCAACGCCGCGCTGCTCGGCGCCTGCGCCGCGGTCAAGCGCGCGAACGGCACGCTGCATGTTTTCGGCCTGCTCAGCCCCGGCGGCGTGCACAGCCACGAGGACCAGATCCTCGCGTTGCTGGACCTGGCCGCGGCGCAGGGCGTCGGCCGCATTGCCGTGCACGCGTTTCTCGACGGACGCGATACGCCGCCGCAAAGCGCGCGCGCGGCGCTCGAGAAACTGCAGGCGAAGTGCGCCGCGCTGCCGAACGCATTCGTCGCGACGATCGGCGGCCGCTACTACGCGATGGACCGCGACAAGCGCTGGGAACGCGTCAAGCTCGCCTACGACGCGATTGCCGAAGCCGATGCGCCGTTCCGCGCCGACAGCGCGGTGGCCGCGCTTGCCGCCGCCTACGCGCGTGGCGAAAACGACGAGTTCGTCAAGCCGACGATCATCGG
Organism: Rhodanobacteraceae bacterium; assembly: GCA_035455825.1. Lineage (GTDB taxonomy): Bacteria > Pseudomonadota > Gammaproteobacteria > Xanthomonadales > Rhodanobacteraceae > Rudaea. The sequence continues at coordinate 10,641 of DATIEJ010000114.1, forward strand.
CGCCGGCGCGCCGATGGCCGACGGCGACGCGGTCGTCTACATGAATTTCCGCGCCGACCGCGCGCGCCAGCTCACGCAGGTGTTCGTCGATCCGGCGTTCGCCGGCTTCGCGCGGCCGCGCGCGATTGCCCTGTCGGCGTTCGTGACATTGACCGGATACAGCGCGGACCTCGCGGTCAGCGCCGTGGCCTATCCGCCGCAGTCGCTGAGCAACTCCCTCGGGGAATACCTGGCCGCGCGCGGCCTGCACCAGCTGCGCATCGCCGAAACCGAAAAGTACGCGCACGTGACGTTCTTCTTCTCCGGCGGGCGCGAGCAGGCGTACGCCGGCGAGGACCGGATCCTGGTGCCCAGTCCGCGCGTGGCGACCTATGACCTGAAACCCGAGATGAGCTGCCCGGAAGTCACCGACAAGCTGGTCGAGGCGATAAAAAGCAACAAGTATGATTTTATCGTTTGCAACATCGCCAACGCCGACATGGTCGGCCACACCGGCAAGCTCGACGCCGCGATCAAGGCCGCCGAAGCCGTCGACGCGGCGCTCGGTCGCCTGGTTCCGGCGATTCGCGCAGCCGGCGGCGAAATGCTGGTCACGGCCGATCACGGCAACTTCGAACAGATGACCGCCGACGATGGCCAGCCGCACACCCAGCACACGGTCGGCCCGGTGCCGCTGGTCTATGTCGGCCGCCCGGCCACGCTCGAGCACGGCGCATTGCGCGATCTCGCGCCGACGGTGCTGGCGCTGATGGGGCTGCCGCAGCCGGCGGAGATGACGGGCCATTCACTTGTGCGCTTCGCTTGATTCTTTCCGCTTTTCTTTTGCGTCTGTGGTCGTCATTGCGCGGCCGCGACGGGCGGAATCCGCGAGCCGGCTTTAGCCCTCCCCTTCAAGGGGAGGGTTGGGTGGGGATGGTGTTTTCTCTGCCTCGTCTTTTCGGCGCAAGCCGGAATCCAACTCTTTTGCTCTATTCTCGTTTGGAGGGCAGAGCTTCCACTCGCCCTTCGGTCGAGCGGGTAACTTTTCTTTGCTTGTGCAAAGAAAAGTCACCAAAAGAAACACACCCCGGTGGCGCGGTCTCCGGGCATCCTGCCCTCCGACTTCGCGAGGGGGCTACGGGGTTCGTTGAGCGCACGTCCGTGTGCGCGCAACGAACTGGCGCGGTTCCTGCGCGCCACCCTGCGGGCTTTTCCTCCGCCCCCTCGCCGCGCCACAGGGGCCCCGTTCGGGCGGCATCCTGCCGCAGAAGCAAGGGCAAGCGTGCACCGCCTTCAGCGCGAGTGAACGACCTGCACTTCAAAGAGCAAGGAGCTGGATTCCGGCTTGGCCAGCTCCGCAGTCGAGAGCCGCCGGAATGACGAGCAAAAAGATATCCCGCTTCCGCGGGAATGACGTCAGAGGTCGATACTGGGCGCCGGCCATCTGCTTGCTGGCAGCATGCGCCCTTCTGGGTGCCACAAGCGCCCGCGCGCAGACCGGTGACGGTCAACACAGCACCGAAGAAGCGCAAGCCAAGCAGAAGCTCGACGACGTGCGCGCCGAGATCCGCAGGATCGCCGAGGCGCAGAAACAGATTGCGGCCCAGAAGAACGACACGACCGCAGCGTTGCGCGAGCAGGAGCTGAAGATCGCCGCGACCGCGAAGGAAGTGCGCGCGCTCGATCAGAAGCTCGAAGGGCAGCAGGCGCGGCTCGCGCAGCTGGTCAAGCAGCGCGATGCGCTCGATGCGACCTTGAAGACGCAGCGCGAGGCGCTGGCCGCGCTCCTGCGCTCGGCCTACGCGATCGGGCGCAATGAGGAGTTGCGGCTGCTGCTGGCGCAGGACGAGGTCGGATCGATCGGCCGCCTGCTCGCCTACTACCACTATTTCGAGCGCGCCCGCGTCGCCGAGATCGAGCATCTGCTGAAGGACCTCGAGGCGCTTGCGCAGGTCCAGGCGCAAATCGAGCAGGAGACGGCGCGGATTGCCGAATCGCGCGATGCGCGCATGAAGGACGCCGACCGGCTGGAAGCCGAGCGCGCCGAACGCCGCCAGGTGCTGGCGACTCTCGAGGCGACCCTGCACGATCAGCAGGGGCGCCTGGCCGCACTCGGCAAGGACGAGAAGGGCCTGCTCCAGCTGCTGGAAAAGCTGCGCGACGTCTTCGCCGATATCCCAAAACAGATCGCCGGTGCGGAACCCTTTGCCCAGTTGCGTGGTCGTCTGTTAATACCGCTGCGCGGCTCGCTGCAGGCCGGATCGGCCGGTGACGAGAAAGACAGTCATGGCGTATTGATTGTCGCGGCGGAAGGAGGCGAGGTGCACGCCGTCTCGCATGGACGCGTGGTGTTCGCCGATTGGCTGCGCGGCTACGGCCTGCTGCTGATCGTCGACCATGGCGACGGGTACCTGAGCCTGTATGGATGTAACGAAAGCCTGCTCAAGGACGTCGGTGACTGGGTCGACGCCAACGAGGTCATCGCAACCAGCGGAGCAAGTGGTGGACGCAAGACGGCCGGTTTGTATTTCGAACTGCGTCACGAAGGCAAGCCGCTGGATGCGCGAGCATGGCTAAAACTTTCACGCCCCCGTTAACAGCGGCGGGAATATAATCACCCGTTCACGTTTGTGTTACTGCCAAGAGTTTAAGGCCATGTTGCGACTATCTGTGTGTGTCGTCCTGCTGACCGGTTCGGCATTCGCGCTCGGCGCCGATGCCGGGGACAAGGACAAGCCCGCCGCGCCGGCCAGCGCAGCGGTGGCGCCGGTCGTGCCGTCGAAGCCGGCGGTCAGTCTCGATGACATTCGCACGTTCACGGCCGTGTTCAATCTGGTCAAGCAGGCCTACGTCGAGCCGGTCGACGACTCGGCGCTGATGCAGTCGGCCGTGCGCGGCCTGCTCGCCGGGCTCGATCCGCACAGCGAATACCTGGACCAGCGGGCAATGGACGAACTCAGCGAAGACACCAGCGGCAGCTACGACGGCCTCGGCCTCGAGGTGTTGACCGTCGATGGCGCGCTGCGCGTCATCGCGCCGATCGACGACACCCCGGCCGAACGCGGCGGCATCAAGCCGGGCGACACGATCACGCGCATCGATGGCAGCACGATCACGGCCGAGAACATCAACGAGTCGGTCAATCTGCTGCGCGGCAAATCCGGCAGCTCGGTCACGCTGAGCGTCCTGCACGAAGGCGCCAGTGCGCCGATCGACCTGAAGCTCACGCGCGAGAAGGTCAAGGTCGCCAGCGTGCGCGTGCGCATGCTCGATCCGGGCTATGCGTACATCCGCATCGCCCAGTTCCAGGAAGACACCGGCATGGAGGTCAAGAAGAAGCTGGCCAAGCTCAAGGGCAAGCAGGAAGCCTGGCGCGGCGCCGTGCTCGATCTGCGCAGCAATCCGGGCGGCCTGCTTACCTCCGCGGTCGAAATCAGCGACGAGTTCCTCGACCAGGGCACGATCGTCAGCACGCGCGGCCGGCTCAAGCAGACCGATTTGAGTTTCAGCGCGACGCCCGGCGACCTGCTCGATGGCGCGCCGATCGTCGTGCTCGTCGACAACGGCACCGCTTCGGCGGCCGAAATCGTCGCCGGCGCGCTGAAGGACAACCATCGCGCGCTGATCATGGGCCGGCGCACGTTCGGCAAAGGCTCCGTGCAGACCGTGTTGCCGCTCGATGATACGCGTGCGGTCAAGCTGACCACGGCGCGTTACTACACGCCGAGCGGCACATCGATCCAGGCCGCCGGCATCCAGCCGGATATCGAACTGGCCGATCTGAAACTCAGCGTGCGCGACACGCCGCCGGCATTGATCACCGGCGAACGCGACCTGCCCGGCCATCTGAAGGGCGAGCACGAAAAAGACAAGCGCATCGAGAAGGCCGCCGCGCGCGACAGCTACGACGACTACGCACTGAGCGAAGCGTTGAACCTGCTCAAGGGTTTGGCGATGCAGCACAAGACCATGCCGCCGAATGCCCCGGCGCAGGTAGCGGAGAAGAAGGGCTAGTCGGTCCTTCGCGCGCCTGCTCTTCTGCCACTGCGGGGGGCGCAGCCGGCGATCTCACGTCGCCTGCCATCCATGGCCCGCACGGGATGACTTCACTTTTTCATTGGAGCTGGATCCCGTGTCATCGGCCATCTGTGGCCTGCACGGGATGAGTCTGCTTTCTTGATTGGAGCTGGATCCCGTGTCAACGCACATCCCTGTGCTGCACGGGATGACCGCATCCTGCGGTCACTTGCCGCTGGTGCGGGGCGGGGCTATCGGAAACGGCATGATCTTGTCGCCGCTGGCTGCGTCGCGAATCGACAGCGGTCCGATTTTTTCGACTTCCTCGATGCGCACGATGCATTGCATCGGCAGATGCAGCATCTTCGTATTCCTGAATTCGTCGCGCAGGCGCTCTTCGGTCGGATCGACGACGACGCCCTCGCCCTGCTCGAATACCAGCTCGCCAACCTCGGTGAATCCCCATAGCGCACTGCTGCCGACGTGGCGCGCATACAGCTCCAGGGTCTTGCCCTGGCTCAGGAATGTCACTTTGTATAATTTCTTGCTGCGCATGGTTTTATTGTAGCGCGTTCCCACGGTCGTCATTCCGGCGAAGGCCGGAATCCAGCTCTTTCCTATTTGCCGTCATTCCCGCGAAAGCGGGAATCCATCTTGATCTTGCGTCTCGCAGTGCAAAGCTTTCACTCGCCCTTCGGGCGAGCGAGTCACCTTTCTTTGCTTGTGCAAAGAAAGGTAACCGAAAGAAACACACCCCGAGTAGCGCGCCTTCCGGGCATCCTGCCCTCCAGGTTCGCGAGCGGGTTCCGGGGGTCGCTGAGCGCACATCCCTGTGCGCGCAGCGCCCTCGCGCGCATCGTGCGCGCGCCCCTTCGGGCTTTTCCTCCACCCGCTCGCCGCGCCACAGGGGCCCTTTTCGGGCGGCATCCTGCCGCAGAAGCGGTCGCTCGCGACCCTTGGTCCCGCGCCTAGCCTCTATGCACGCAAACGATCGCAACGACGCACTGCATTCGTTTACTTCTCGACAAATCTGGCGCACGAACAAGAGGTGCGAGCTGATGCTTCTGCTTCTGCGGCAGGATGCCGCCCGAACGGGGCCCCCTGTGGCGCGGCGAGGGTGCGGAGGAAAAAAGCCCGAAGGGTGGCGCGCACGATGCGCGCCAGTCCGTTGCGCGCACACGGATGTGCGCTCAACGGACCCCGAAGCAGCCTCGCGGAGTCGGAGGGCAGGATGCCCGGAGACCGCGTCACCGGGGGTGTGTTTCTTTGGTTACTTTCTTTGCACAAGCACTGCGCCGCAGGAGCGGCGCGAACAGCGTAGCTGGCCGCGAAGCGGCGAAGGGCAGGATGCCCGGAGTCAAGAAAGTGACCCGCGCGCCCGAAGGGCGAGTGGAAGCTTTGCACTTCGACAGAAGGGGCAAGATCGAAATGGATGACCAACTCCGCTGTTGAGAGCCCCGCTTGCGCGGAAATGACGGCACAGAGGAGTCGGTAGGGGTTGCGCCTGCTGCTGTGGGGCAGCAAAGAAGAAGTCAAAGCGGGCTTGATGCCGGTGAGCGGTGCGCTCGCCGCGGGCGAACCAAAGCAACGCGTCCGCGCGTCAGCGCCGCAATCGCCTTGCGATAGCCGGCCGCGACATGACCGCGAACATGATGCCGACCAGGAAGCCGGCGATGTGGGTCCACCAGACAACGGCGCCGAAAGTCGGGCCGACGAACGTGAAGAGCACCTGCAGCAGGATCCAGAAGCCGATCAGCAGCGGGGCCGGAATGCGCACGAACTCGAGAAAGAGACCGAGCGGCAGCACCAGGCCGAGGCGCGCGCGCGGGAACAGGGCAAGGTAGGCGCCGACGACGGCCGAGACGGCGCCACTCGAACCGACGATCGGCGCGTTCGTGCTGGCGAGCGTCAACGCGCCGATCAGGTTGGCGACGGCGCCACCGAACAGATACAGCGCGAGGAATCGCCATGAGCCGAGCGCGCGCTCGGCCGGGAGTCCGAAGATCATCAGGAACAGAAGATTGCCGGCCAGGTGCAGCCAGTCGGCATGGATGAACAATGCGGTCAGCAAGCGCAGCATGCGCAGCTCGGACAATTGCTGCAGCATCGGCGCCTGGCTGTCGAACAGCTTCGCCGGCACCGTGCCCCACTGGCGTATCCAGTCGAGCCGGTCGTCCGCGGGCAGGCTCGCCAGCCAAAGCGAGATCACCGCGCAACTGGCGATGATCGCGATGGTCGCCCACGGCAGATGTGGCTTGTTGCGTTGCTCGACGCGGACGAACACGGCGCGCCGCGGTCAGTGGCCCGGGCGCGGATAGAAGAATCGTTGCCCGCGAAACTCCAGGACGATGCCGTCGGTGCGCACTTCGCGCAGGAGCAGGCCTTCCTTGACCGCATCGCCCTCGACCTTGCGATCGCCGTCGACGACGATGAAGCGCGCGGACGGGTCGGCGGCAAAGACGTGCATGCTCAGGTTGAATTGCGGGATGTCCTTGCGAACGTTATAGGCCAATTCGTAGTACTGCGGCACTGCAGGCGCGGCAGCCGCCGTCGGAGCCATGTGAATCGCGTCTGCCGGCTTGGCTGGCGCGGCATTCGGCTGCGCGGTTGCGACATTGGCCTGCTGCGCCGGCCCGGCTGCAGCCGGTTCGTTCGGCGCCGGTGGCGGCGCGGCCGCGACAGGCAGCGGCGGCGGCGTGGCGCGGCTGATCGGCGGCGTCACGACTGCTGCCGGAGCAACCGGCGCATTCGCGTTCGTCGGACCCGGCGCAGGCGGCGCCAAGTGCTGGTTGATCGGGCGCGGCACGCGCGAGTCTGCCGCGTTGCCGCCAGGCGCCGCCGTGGCGGCGGCATCGCCGCGCAACGCTGGTCTTGCGCCGAGCCCGGGAACCGATCCGTCGATCCTGGCCGGAACCTGCGCCGATGCGGAGTCTCGCGCCGCTGGCGCCGGGCCCGCTTTCGCCGCTTGCGCCCCGGTCCGCAGCGTGTTGGCCGGATTTTTCCCGCTCGCCGGCGCAGCCGGCGGCGAAGGCAGCGCGACGACCGTGTCGGCATCCTTCGGAGCGGACAGCGTTCCGGCATACCACCAGCCGACGCCGCCGGCGATCGCGAGCACGACCACGATCAGCGGCCATGGATTGCGCCGGCGCGGCTTCACCGTGAACGGCGTGCCGATGTCCGGTGCTTCGCCGAGCCGGCGCCGTGACTCGGATTTTTTCAACGCTTCGAGAATCAGGGACATTGTTCAAATATCAATATGTATACTAATCGACATCGCGTGCCAGATGCGGTCCGTTCTGGTCGAGCGCGGACAAAGCGAACAGCGTCTCCTGTCCGACGATGCCGTCGGGGCGGATGCCGTAGGCGACCTGGAGCTTGCGGATGCGTTCTTCCAGCGTAGCATCGAAATAGGCCGGACCGGCATCGGCCGGCTTGGCGCCGTCCATGCGCGAGACCTGCGCCTGCACCCAGGCCACGCCGGGACCGGCGTCGCCGACGCGCAGCTTGGCCGGCACATGGTCCGGCAGGCGCCAGACCGCGATGAAGTCGCCGTTCCAGAAGTCGCGCAGCTGATCCGCGCCGAGGCGCAGCGGCTCTCCGCCGAAACTCAGCAGCACGTGCTTGCCGGAACCGAGCAGCAGCGCGTAACCATGTGCGTTGTCGTGCTGCAGCGGCAGGATCAGCGGTCGATCGAAGCGCACGAGCTGGTCGAGCGCGGCGTGGCCGCGCAGGCAATTGAAGCCGGGGAACACGATCGTCTGGCAATGCGTCGCATCGCGCACGGACACTTCGGCCGAGCTGACCTGCCAGCGCGCGAGCAGCTGCGTCCAGGCCGCCAGTTCGCTTTCCATGTTTTCCTGCAAGGCCTTGGTCAGGCGTTCCGCGGCAATCGCGTCCGGATTGGGCGGCGGCGGACGCGGCGCCGGCGCCGGGGTCGCGGCCTGGGCTGGCCGCTCCGGCGGCTGGTGCGTGTAGTAGGTCCAGAGCATGCCGGCGCCGAGCAGCATCATCAGCGCCGCGGCCCAGCGGCCGTAGCGATGCAGCCAGTAGCGCGCGTGTCCGGGCAAGGTCTCGTCGGCGGCGCGATCGACGAGGCGCTCGCCGATCGATTCCTGCTCGCGCGCGTAGCCGGCCATCAGCGCGCGGTCGGCGATGATGTTGATCAGGCGCGGAATGCCGTTCGAGCGCTGGTAGATCGCGCGCAATCCCAGGCGCGAGAACGGCAGGCGCGCCGCGCCGGCCACGGCCGTGCGATGGCGCACGTAAGCTTCGGTTTCGACCCGGTCCAGCGGCGTCAGGTGATAGCGCGCGGTAATGCGCTGGGCGAGCTGGCGCAGTTCGGTGTCATTGAGCTTGTCGCGCAGTTCGGGCTGGCCGAGCAGGATGATCTGCAGGAGCTTCTGCGTCGGCGTCTCGAGATTCGTCAGCAGGCGGATCTGCTCGAGCGCGTCGGTCGACAGGTTCTGCGCCTCGTCGACGATCAGCACGACGCGCAAGCCCTGCGCGTAGGCGTCGAGCAGATAGGCGTTGAGCGTGTCGACCAGGCCCTTGAGGCTGCCGCGCCGCTCGACGATGTCGAGTTTCAGTTCCTCGCAGATCGTCTCGAGCAATTCGACCGGCGACAGTTTCGGATTGAGCACGAGCGCGACGCGCGTGTTCTCCGGCAGCTGCTCGAGCAGCAATCGGCACAAGGTCGTCTTGCCCGTGCCGACCTCGCCGGTGAGCTGCACGAAACCGCCGCTGCCGCCCTTGCCGATGCCGTACAACAGGTGCGCGAGCGCATCCCGGTGGCGCTCCGAAAGGAACACGTAGCGCGGGTCCGGGGTGATCGAGAACGGCGGCTCTTTGAGGCCGTAATACTCAAGATACATGCAGTTACTTTACCTTGGACCGAGGTAAAAGTTCGTATTTTCGCCGGAGATAGCGGCACTGCTGCCGGCGATTCCGGCCGGCAAAAGGATCCAGTCAGGGTGCGGGCGCCATGGTTTCGGCAGGCGCCGCGCCGGTTCGCGAACCCTAGTTGACCCAGCCGATGGCCTGGCGCGCGACGGCGGCAGGTCTTCGCGGCCGCGTGACCGGCACGGCGGGTGCCGGTTGCGGGCCACCGGTTACCGGGGGTGGAGGCGGCGAGGCGTCCGGCACGACGCCGAGGTAGCCGGGTCCCTGGACCTGGATCGTCGTCAGCGGCACAGCGCCGGCGGCGTCGAGGACGGTCACGACGTTGTCGGAATAGCTCGTCAGGTAAAGGCGATGCAGCGCCGGCAGGTACGCAATCGCAGGTGAGTAGCCGGCCGCAACCGGAATCGAAGCGACGATGGTGCGGGACGCCGGATCGATGACCTGGACGTGTTCGGACGCGGCGACGTAAGCCCGTTCCGGATTCGCGCCGAACGTGACCGCGCTGACCTGCTCGCCGACGGAAATGCTCGCGACCGGAGCCGCCCCGGTCGTGTCGATGATGCTGACGATGTCGCTCGGCGGCGGCAGGAAGAAGCTGCGCATGAACTGGTTGGCGACATAGATTTCCGTGCCCGCTGCGCGCAGCGCGAAGCCGCCAGGCAGCACGTCGAGCCGGTTTGCGAGAGTGCCCGACAGCTCGTTCGTCGTCGTATCGAAAATGCCGATTGCCGCCGCGCTCTCGTACAGGACGTAAAGCCGGCGGCCGTCCGGATGCAGGGTCAGCGCCATCGCCGGATCGATCAGCGGGACGACGGCGACGGTCGTGCGGCTGGCGATATCGATCACGGTCAGGCGCGCGCTGCGGCTCGCGACGAACAACCGCTTTTCGTCCGCGCTCAGCGCGAGCGCAAGCGGTTCCGCGGCAACCGGGAGCGTCGCCATCGCGTTATTGCCGAGCAGATCGAGGAACGTGACCGTGTTGCTGGCGAAGTCGGCCGTGTAGCCGAACGCGCCGGAACGCGTGATTGCGATTGCGTAGGGATAGTCGCCGGCGGGAATCGTTGCCGTTACCGAGTTCGTCGCGGCATCGATGACGGCGATGCTGGCCGGCTGTGTGACGTAGACGAATGGCGCGGCATAGACGCTGCCCGCAACCAAGTTGAGAAGTACGATCAGTGCGCGCGTCGCGTTCAGAGGATGTCACCCCGATCCATAGCGACCCTGTTTGCGTTTGGACGGCGGCCTGAGTATACACAGGCGCCGCGCACAGTGGCGTGTCGCGATGCAGTCAACGCGATCCGCCGGATCGGCGCACGCGCGGGTCGGACGAGCCGCCAGCCGCGTCTCAACCTTCGTCGTCGCGCCTTATCGACCGATTGGACTCCTTCGGTTCGGCATTCGCCTTGTCTTCCTTGCGTTCGGCCACGACCGGCTTCTCGCCGACCTCGTGCAGATGCAGCGGGCTTTCCAGCAGCGGTTGCGGATCCACGCGCGCGGCGAGCCAGCGGATGCCAAGGTGCAGATGCGTGCCGCTGGTGCGCCCCGTTGCGCCGACCTTGCCGAGCGCCTGGCCGCGCTTGACCTCGTCGCCCGCCTTCACGCCCAGCGATGACATATGAAAACTCGCGCTGACCATGCCGTCACCGTGATCGATGTAGACGCTGTTGCCGGTAAGGAAGTGCTCTTCGGCAATCACGACCCTTCCGGCTGCGATCGCCCTGACCGAATTGCCCTCGTTCACCGGATAGTCGCGCCCGGTGTGCTGGCTTTCGACCTTGCCGTTGAACGTGCGCAGGCTGCCGAAATCGTCTTCGTTCTTCGGCAGCGGCGAGGCCGGCGCGCCGAGCGGCAGCGAAAACTGCGGCTCTTCGATCGTCGTCGCGAACAGTTTCAGCACCGCTGCGCGCTCGGCTGCCGCGCGCTTCTGGTTTTCGTGCGACACGTTGATATACGCATCGTCGGTCAGGTTGATGTCGACTTTCGGCCGCTCGACTTTCTCGACGATCGCGGTTGCGTTGTGGCGCTTGCCGTCCTGGTCGATCACCGCGATCGCGTGGCGGCCCGGTGCTGCCTCGACGTCGAACGGGTAATAGCAGACGGCGTCGACGGCCGGATATTTCTTCGCGCCGAGCACGCAGGACCTGGCCGCGATGCCCGGCCAGCGCGCGACCTCGCCCTGATTCAGCGTGACGCTCAACGCGGCCGGTGGCGCACGCTTCTGTGCCTCAGGCTTGGCGACCGCATGAGTGCCCGCGAGCGCCATCAGCGTCAGCAGGATGATACGAAGAATCGGCATGATTGGTCCCCACTACCAAGTGTCGACCTTCACCTTGCGCCACGCGTACGGCACCCAAGCTGAACGAACTGCGTATGACCAGCCGCTGAAGAACGATTTGTGAACAGGCCGGCACATGCGCTGCGCTAGATTGGCTTGTCAGAGAAATTGGAGAAACAGCATGGCTTCCAATCCGGTTCGCTGGTTCGAAATCTACGTGCAGGACATGGCCAGGGCGAGGACGTTTTACGAGTCGGTTTTCAAGCTGAAGATCGAGAAGCTCGAGAACCCGGGCAAACCCGAACTCGAGTACTGGACGTTTCCACAAATGAACATGGACCAGCCCGGCACGTCCGGCGCCCTGGTCCGGATGGACGGCGTGCCGTCCGGCGGCAACAGCACGATCATCTACTTCGGCTGCGACGATTGCGCCGTCGAAGCCCGGCGCGTCGTGGCGGCCGGCGGCAAGATCAAGCAGGACAAGATGTCGATCGGCCAGTACGGCTTCATGGCCCTCGTGTTCGACACCGAGGGCAACCTGATCGGGTTGCATTCGATGGCGTAGCGCAGTGCGCACACGAGAGCCTATCGCCAGTGGCGGCCGACAGCTCGTCGCTGTTGCTCGTCATTCCGACGAACGAAATCCAGCGCCTTTGTTCATGCCGTCATTCCCGCGGAAGCGGGAATTCATCCTTCAAGATTTGAAGCGAAGCAAGGAACTGGATTCCGGCTTTCGCCGGAATGACGAGCGTAGGAACAACGAGCCGGAACAACGAGCCATGGACGACGAGCCGTAACGACGACTCGGGGAAGAAACACCATCCCCACCCAACCCTCCCCTTGAAGGGGAGGGCTAAAGCGCGGCGGCAGCGCGGATAATTATTCGCCGAGTGTCAGCAGCGAGGCGTTGCCGCCCGCCGCGGTCGTGTTGACCGTCAGCGTGCGCTCGGTGACGAAGCGCAGGAGGTAGTGCGGGCCGCCGGCCTTCGGACCGGTGCCGGACAGGTTCTCGCCGCCGAACGGCTGCACGCCGACGACCGCGCCGATCTGGTTGCGGTTGACGTAGCAATTGCCGACTTTTGCGCGTTGTACAATATGCGCGATTGTGGAATCGATGCGGCTGTGGATGCCGAGGGTCAGGCCGAAGCCGGTCGCGTTGATCGCGTCGATGACCGCGTCGAGTTCGTTCGCCTTCCAGCGGATCACGTGCAGGATCGGGCCGAACACTTCGTGCGTGAGTTGCGACAGCGACTTCAGCGCATAGGCGCGTGGCGCGAAGAACGTGCCGTTGGCGCACTCGGGGCCGAGCGCGACCTGCTTGATCAGCGTGGCTTCGACGTCCATGCGCGCCGCGTGGTCGGCCAGGCCCTTGCGCGAGGGTTCGTCGATGACCGGGCCGACATCGGTCGACAGCAATCCTGGATCGCCGACCACCAGCTCATCCATGGCGCCGGACAGCATGCCGATCACCTTGTCGGCGATGTCGGCCTGCACGAACAGCACGCGCGCGGCCGAGCAGCGCTGGCCGGCGGAATCGAAGGCCGCCGTCATCGCGTCCTTGACCAGCTGCTCGGGCAGCGCGGAGGAGTCGGCGATCAACGCGTTCTGGCCGCCGGTCTCGGCGATCAACGGCGCCAGCGCGGCCGGGCGCGCGGCCAGCGAGCGGTTGATCGCCCAGGCCACGTCGGTCGAA
>DATIEJ010000115.1:0-4405 GCA_035455825.1 Rhodanobacteraceae bacterium
GAAGCGGCCAATCGCGCGATCCGCCTGGCCGAGGTGATCGGCGTGCCGCTATACATCGTGCACAACTCGGCGCGGCAGTCGGTCGAAGCAATCGCGCGTGCGCGCGGCGAGGGCCAGCGCGTCTTCGGCGAAGTGCTGGCCGGACACCTGCTGATCGACGACTCGGTGTATCTCGATCCGGATTTCACGCGCGCCGCGGCGCACGTCATGAGCCCGCCGTTCCGGCCGAAGGAGCACCAGGAATTCCTCTGGAAAGCGTTGCAGGCTGGTCATCTGCAGACCACAGCGACCGACCACTGCTGCTTCTGCGCGCCGCAGAAGGCCGCCGGCCGCGACGACTTCACGAAAATCCCGAACGGCTGCGCCGGGATCGAGGACCGCATGTCGCTGCTCTGGCACTACGGCGTCGAGAGCGGCCGGCTCACGCCGAGCGAATTCGTCCAGGTTACTTCGACCAACGCCGCGCGCATCTTCAATCTTTACCCGCGCAAAGGCGCGGTCGAAGTCGGCGCGGACGCCGACCTCGTCGTCTGGGATGCCAACGCGTCGCGCACGATCTCGGCGAAGACGCATCACCAGAACGTCGACTTCAATATCTTCGAGGGCCGCACGGTCAAGGGTGTCGCGAATGCGACGATCGCGGCCGGAAAGGTCGTCTGGAGCGACGGCGCGCTGCGAGCCGAGCGCGGCGCCGGGCGCTATCTTGCGCGCAAACCCTTTGCACCGTATTTCGAGGCGAACAGCAAACGCAACGCGGCGGCCACCGCCAGCGCTTGAGGAGACTCTTTAGCGGACTGCGCGGATATTCAGGCCGCGCAGGTCGGTTTCCTCGTTGTCGTGGCGGCGACGATGATCGACCACTCGCAGCCCGCCGCTGCGCTCACGACCGGCCAGACGCGCCAACCAATGGCGCACGCTCGCCAGCCAGCCTGCCCGCGGCGTCGTGGCGGTACTCTCGCGACGCAACGACCCGAGCAATTCGCTGAGTCGGCCGCCGGCTTTCTGGCCGAGTGCGTCAGCGACCGCCTGTTTCGCCTCTTCGAGCGACTCGAACAATTCGACCTGGCGGATCGGCCGCGCCTGTTCCCACCAGACCAGCATGTATTGTCCCGACCACGGTCCGGAGATTCCCGCGACCGCGCGGCCACTCTGGTAGGCGACCGAGGCGAACCCTTCGTAGTGTGGCTGCCAGACGACGACGCCCCGGCGCCGGCGCGATGCAGGGCGCGGCGTGCTGGGATCGGAGGTTGGCACAGTCATCAGCAGCATTTGCAGGGAGGAGGATCAGGCAAGCGTGGAATCCGCTGTCAGGCAGCAAGTTCTGTGCCACCAAGATTTTGCCGTTCCAGCGGCCCTCGACGGGCGGACCGTGATTCGCGCGGTCCAAAATCACCGCTTCAAGCCAACATCGTCGGTCGCAAAACGGCACCCATGTGCGCATGCCGGGCAGCTAGGGAGATTTGCGCCGCTGCGAGGACGATTTCAGCAGCTGTGTGGATGGCAACTCAATGCGCGCGCGATTCCGACTCCGCGGAGGATTGCGCCGGGCGCACGAACCCGAGAGCGAACACGATCGCCGCGAGGACGAGATAAGCGCCGGCAAACTGCCAGACGAGAAATCGCTCGCCCGATTCGAGCAGCCAGGGCAGGTAGATACCGCCGCTCGGCTCGACCGAATGGATCACGCCGAACGCCGTCAGCAGCGCACCGAGCAACAGGATCGCGCCCGCGCGCGCGCGGCGCAGGTCGATCAGCGCGACGACGAAACTCGCCCATACCATCGACGTGATGATGAAGCCGTTGCCGAGCATGACGATCACGGCCAGTTCGGGCAGGCCGCCGTCGGCCGCGGCGAACAGATGGGCGAACTGGTCCGGCGGAACGATGCCCGGATCGCCGAGCTTGATCGCGAGCATGCGCGCGATCGGCGGGAAGAAGGCGAACACGACCGCGCCGAAATATTTCTGCGGCGTCGCCTCGAACGCCTGCGTCGTGATGTTGATCGCGACGAAGATCAGGATCGGCGCAAGCACCGCGATCGGAATCCATTCGATCAGGTTCGCGATCCAGCCGAACACGCCGCCGAGGCCGATGAACAGTCCGGTCAGCAGCGTGTAGGCCGTGCGCCCGCCCATTGCCTTGTAGGCCGGCTGGCCGATGTAGGGCGTCGTCTGCGCGGCGCCGCCGCAGACACCGGCGATCAAGGTCGCCACGGCTTCGGTCAGCAGGATGTCGCGTACCGGATAATCGTCGCCGGCCGCGCGCGCACTTTCGGTCACGTTGATGCCGCCGACGACCATCAGCAACCCGAACGGCAGGATCAGCGGCAGGTAAGGCACGGTGTACTTCAGGCCGTCGACGAAACCGAGCGTCGGCCACGGCAGGTCGAAGCGCCACTGCGGCGCGACCGGAACGTGGAAACCCGGACCGAGCAGATCGAACGGTCCGAGTGCGTAGTACAGGATCGTCGCGACGAGCACCGCGAACAGCACGTCCGGCAGGCGTCCGGGAATCGGCGCGCGCGCGACCAGCGCATAGATCACGATGCCGAGCCCGGCAAAGCCGACGACCGGCACGCGCATGATCTCGACCAGCGGAAAGAACCCCATCAGCACGAGCGCGATGCCGGCGATCGATCCGAGCAGCCCGGCGCGCGGCACGTGGCGCTGGACCGCCGCGCCGAAGAACGACAGGACGAACTTCAGGATTCCCATCTCGACCAGCGCCGCCATGCCGAGCTGCCAGGTCGCGATCGCGGCGGCGTGCTCATCCATGCCTTGTTGCTTGAACGCGACGAAGGCCGGGCCGAGCACGAGCAGCGCCATGCCGATCGTCGTCGGCGCATCGACGCCGAGCGGCATCGCGGTCGCGTCGCCGCGGCCCTGGCGCCGCGCCATCCAGGTGTAGATCGCGTCACCGACCAGCACGCCGAGCGCCGTGCCGGGCAGCATGCGCGTGACGAGCACGTCGGCCGGGAAATGGAAGATGCCGATCAGCGCGGCGGACAGGAACGCAAGCACCGACAGGTTGTCGATGACGAGCGCGAGAAATCCATTGAGCTCGCCGGCGGACAGCCAGCGGCGTGATAAGGAGGGCTGCGACATATCCGCGAAGAATACGTCAAATGGCGAATTTAGCGGCAGCTAGCGCCGCGGTTGCGCGTATACAGAAAACCCCTCGAATTCCGTCATTCCCGCGGAAGCGGGAATCCATTTGCTTTTGGGTCAGGCAATAAGATCAAGATGGATTCCCTCTTGACCAGCTCCGCTGTTGAGAGCCGCGGGAATGACGCCAGGTTTTTTCAGCCGGTCAGAAAATTCCTATGACGAAAGCACTTCCGGCCGCCTGGCCCCCACATAACGGCGCGCCCAGTACTGGTCGCTGAGCTCATCGACGCGCACGCGCTTGCCGGTCGAAGGCGAGTGGATGAAACGGCCGTTGTCGAGATAGATGCCGACGTGCGAGATGCCCTTGCCGCGCGTGTGGAAGAAGACCAGATCGCCGGTCTTGAGTTCGTTGCGTGCGACGCGGATGCCGGCTTCGGCCTGGCTGATCGAATTGTCCGGCAGGTCGATGCCGAGCGCCTGGGCAAACACGTACTGGACGAAGCCGCTGCAATCGAAACCGGTCGACGGCGCGCGGCCGCCGCGGCGATAGCGGATGTCGCGCAGCTTCATCGCCATCTTGACCAGCATTTCGCGCGGCGCGTAGGCGCTCGGCGACGTCGCTTCGATCCGGTCTTCGACGGTTGCCACGGCCAGCGCGGGCGCCTCCAGACCAGGCGCGAACGCGGCCAGTTCGGCCGACAACGCGAGCGTCTCGAGCGCCTGCTCGTTGAGATAGCAACTCGGCTCAGGCGTCCACGGCGCCGAAGCGAACGCTGGAATGCTCGCGGCAACAAGTAACACAGCCGCAGTTGTGCGGGTCAATCGCATAAATTGGGAGCCCCTAAATTCCTGCCGAACCGACCGCCCCTGGAGCGGCCAGCCGGCAACGTAACAAAGGCGTTGTTGGAATCCTGTTAATCGCATGACGAGCGCCAATTCTGCTGCGCAAACGGTTGATTTAACGTAACCTTCTCGTTTTATCCCGGTGAAAACCGCAGCCAGAACTCGAGGAACTTTCCCATGCGCATTTGCGTTTATGCCGCGTCCAGCCAGCAAAGTGCGGACGCGTACCGCATCGCCGCGTTCGACCTGGGCCGGCAACTTGCCACGGCCGGCTGCAGCGTCGTCTACGGTGGTGGTTCGGCCGGCTCGATGGGCGCGATCGCCGACGGCGCGCTGGCCGCGGGCGGCGAAGTCATCGGCATCCTGCCGCGTTTCATGGCAGACCTCGAATGGGGACACCCGGGCCTGACGCGCCTCGAACTCGTCGAGGACATGCGCGAGCGCAAGCATCGCCT